>JALEQX010000001.1 GCA_022763825.1 Oscillospiraceae bacterium
TTGCTGTTTTCCGCGCTGATGGTTGTTGTCGCTTTACCCGAAGAAAGAGTGAGCGTTTTCTGTGTTCCGGCGGAAAGCGCCGAACCCATGTAAATAGAACCTCCGGATAACTTTGTATCGGACGTTATATCGTCGAGCCAGAAATAGCTTAGCTTTGCGCTCGATGCGTTCGCATATTCAAAATATACAGTACCCGTCAATTCCTGCGTTGACTTTGGTTTGCCTGTCGAAGTGTCATTCTGAATAAAGAACTGGAACGGGGTAGATGTTGCCGAAGTCCATGACTGAACGTTCGGCGCGAGGTATATAACCTCGGGAACGTAAAACTTTACATTCTGCATTGTCGGGTCGACAGCCGACGCCGGTAACGGCGCAATAATCGTAAAGTACGAAAAAGTCAAAACGAAAGTTAAAATCAATGAAATAATATTAAATAGTTTTTTTCTTGCATTACGCATTAATATTACCTCCAAATATTGTAAAAATACATACATTTAAATTATATCATAAATGTCCGTGACGTTCAATCTGTATTATGTTTATTAATTAATATGGGATATAAAATTATACATTCAAAAAAGAAAAATTATTGTTGATTGTATATAAATTTTAAACAAAAGACCGACAAATGTCGGATAATATCTGTCGGTGAATTTTTTACTGTTTTTTTTACTCAACCGTATAACCAGCGTCGGTAATTGCCTTTTTGATATCGGATTCGTTTGCATTTTCGAATGTTACGGCGCATGTTCCGTTTTTTGAATCAGCTTTTACGGCAGAAACTCCGTCTATTGCCGAGACTGCCTTTTCAACTCTTTTTTCGCAGTGTGAACACATCATTCCCGATACTTTAAATACTTTTTCCATATTACTGTCCTCCGTTTTATTTCTTATATTATACCATGTCGCTAAGGCGCATTGTGCCGAAGCGGTATGATTCAATGTTCCCCGAAACACACCGAATCTTGCATTCGGATTGTGTTTCGTGAGGTTATTATACCATGTCGTGCAGGCGCGCTGTGCCGAAGCGGTATGATTCAATGTTCTCCGAAACACACCGAATCTTGTATTCGGATTGTGTTTCGTGAGGTTATTATACCGCATGCAATATTTTATTTCAATGATTTATAAAATATTTTACGACACTGTTTGACAAATACAGCGGTTATGTAGTAAACTAAAAAAGAATATAAATTAGGTGTGATCGTATTGTATTATGTTGTCATGGATTTAGAGTGGAACAATGCGTATAATAAAGCCGTGAAAGCTTTTTTCAATGAAATAATTGAAATCGGAGCCGTAATGATTGACGAAAATATGGACGTTGTCGACACTTTTTCCGTTTTGATACGCTCTCAACTTTCAAAAAAATTAAGCGGACGGGTAAAGGACCTGACGCACATTACTAACGAGGACATGTACGGCGGGGTCGGATTTGACCGTGCACTGTCCGATTTTACCAAATGGCTCGGTGACAGGGACTGTATTTTTATGTCCTGGGGTAATACGGATTTGCACGTTCTGCTCGAAAATCTGATTTGTTTCTGTGATACGGATTATATCCCGTTTATACGATATTATGCGGACGCGCAGAAATATTGTCAGAATCATTTAAATCTCGACACGACTCAGCAGATAGGACTTTCTGCAGCTGCGGCGCTTTTCGGAATCGACGTAAGCGAGTTTTCGACTCACCGTGCTCTTGACGACAGTCTCCTTACGTGGAGGTGTCTTAGAAAATCGTATAACGAGGAGAAACTGTCCTCATATGTCCGTGAGTGCGACAGAAATTTTTACAAACGCCTGATGTTTAAGGCTAAGAATATAACGGATATACACGACGAACGTATAGACAGAAGCAAGATGGTATGCCCTTGCACGCAGTGCAGTAATTACATGAAACGTATTTCCGAATGGCGTGTTGTAAATCAGGCATTCAGGGCTACATTCTACTGCAAAAACTGTAAGAAAAAATCAATGCTATCCGTTCGTTACCGTGAGCATTTCGACCATATTGACATAAAAAAGAGAGTTATAGATATGAACAGTAAGCCTGAAAAGAAAAATGCGGAGGCTGATGATGAGAAGCAAAACTAAGAGAATACTGCTTGTCGTTTTTATATGCGTTTCTTCCGTTATCTGCGTGGGCGCAATAGCAATTGCGGGACTGTCGGTTGATTTATTGTCGATATTTAAAAAGGCGGACAACACACTTGTTTCGGGTGAAGCCGACTTTTCGTTTATGAAAAGAGACGAAGATAAAACATTGCTTGATATGAGATTTGTCCGCATTTCGCCCGACGCGGTATGTGATATTGAAAAATCCGACGAGGAAATAAAAAACGCGCTTTCCGACAGCATCGACGTTACGACGACGCTGTCTGTTAACGCACTGATTATCGACGTAAAAAAGGACGGTAAATACGTTACGTCATCAGGACTTGACGAAATAAAATATCTGTGCAATTATGCCTCTTCAAGGGGACTTTATGTATATATCGGCGCGAATATTTCAGATGTTTTTAAGGGCGAAAAGTTTAAAACAGAAGAAGGTTATGTATCGCCGTTTAAGAATTATAACGTAAAAGGCGTTATATTAAACGGCGTGTCGGATTTTTATTCGAAGCATGTTACGGATGAAAAGAAGGCGGAGGCTTTTGATTCCGCCCTCGCTTCATTTACAAGGTTTTTAAACGACAGCTTCGGTTTTTCTTCGGGTATTTGCTTTGAGGCGAATACGGAGAATTCTGTCGTTGATAAATGGATAAGTTCAAATTGTGCGGATATGTATTTCCCCGACATAACGTCGTCTATGAAGTCGTCGATTCCCGCCGGGGATATAATTTCGGCTTATGCTTCGCTTGCAAAAGAGTATGACGCGAGAATTTACTGCGTTCTGCATAATGAAAAAACAGCGACGGGCGGAGATTGGACGGAGGACGACGAGATATACTCGCAGATACGCAGTGTTTATAATAACGGCACGCTGTCCGGAATCGTATATAACGACATAAACGCTTTGACTGAAAATAAAAAGAACAGCACCGTCAGCGCGTATTCGTATTTTAAAGGCTATAACGATATAGATATTACGGCTCTGAATATAACAAAGCTTCGTCTGTCGGACGATAAAAAATCGCTCGAATTCGAGGGTGTTACGAGCAGAAAAGAAAATGCTCTTTATATAAGAAACTCGGCGGACAGAGCCTGGTATGTTTTTTCAGCCGATAATGACGGTAAATTCAAAGCGGATATTCCGCTGTCCGTCGGCAGAAATATTATAAGCGTACGGCACATGAACGCAGGGTATACGTATGTTTTCGACGTGTGCGAGGATATTATAAAGGATACGAAAGTTACTTTATCCGAAAACAAAAAGAGCGTCACGTTAAGCTGTAACGCGTATAAAGACAGCTCGGTTTTTGCGTTTATAAACGGCGAATACATTATGCTGACGGCTTCTTCGGCTGTTTCGGACGATAACAGATGCGAATTTACGGCTCAATACTCTCTCGGATTTAAGGGTGAGGCAGACGAATCCGACGTTTCGTTCTGCGGATATTTAAACGGTATTGCCGACGAGGTCATAAACGGCAAAAGCAGTACCGACGCTTATTCGGACAACGGGCTCGGCAGGCGCGATATGTGCGTAATTACAGCTGACAGAGCGGAGTCAACGCCCGCCGGTGAGAACTCCGATCTTTCCGTTCCGGAGACTACACCGCAGTTAAAAGGTACGTACGGATATATTCAGTCGACAAAACTTTATGAGAATACTTTTATGTACTGTCTTACTTCGGGTATAAAATTTAAAGCCGAAAACTCGGTTTATATTATTAACGGCTTTGTCCTGCCCGAAAATACGGTTTCTCTTACATCCGCGTCTCTTGACGGCAATACAACTTTAATAACATTTTCACAGAATTACAGAACCGGCGTTATCGTTTCTCTTGCTCCGCAGACGTATAAGGAGGGTTACCTCGGCCGTAAATACAACGTCGACTCGTGCGAAGCGGAATATGTTGATATTAAATTCTATGACGCTCCGACATGCTCGGGAACATTCGATTTTTCGTCGGATCCGCTGTTTACGTCGTGCGAATGGCTGTCCGACAGTAACGGCGCGGTGATATTACGGCTTCATTTGAGGAAAAAAGGCGGTTTTTACGGCTATTCAATGACTGCGGACTCTGATACGGGTACAAAATTCGTATTTAAACACAACGTCAAAGATATTTCCTCATTAACAGTAATGATAGACCCCGGTCACGGAGGATTCGGCGATACGGGCACCTATGCGTTTAATCACAGCGTTTACGAGGAACAAATAACGTATTCCATAGCGGAAAAGGTAAAAAATATTTTTGAATCAAACGGTATAAAAACCGTCCTTACAAGAAAATCAGGTTCCGGATTTACTTTAACAGACAGGGTTAACACGGCGCGCAGCGTCTCACCGGACGTATTTGTTTCGATTCACTGCGACGGCTCGTCCGACGCGTCGGCATACGGTACGCATACGTTTTATTACAGGAGTTATTCAAAGCTCCTTGCCGACTCAATACACACGCAGCTTGTCAGTATGTATAGAAATAATTATTATACAGACAAAACGAAAAGCGAGTATAACGGTCTCGACCTCGGTACCAGGTTTTTTCCGTACGCCGTTACGAGAATAGAGGAGTGCCCGTCTGTTCTCGTCGAGTGCGGATATCTTACGAATGAGGGCAATATGAAAATTCTATCCGACGAAACGGGACAGACGCTGTACGCGACGGCGATAGCGCAGGGAATAATCAACTATTTCTCGCAAAGATAAAAAACGGGGCTTCGATGATTATCTTCACCGAAGCCCCGTATAATATTTTGCTGCCGAAATTTTTTATAATTCCCCGTTTAAAAATGCAGTTTTAAACCAAACGTCGTCGACGGTAAACGATTTCCCGTTAAGATTGGAGAGTATTCCTGAATCTGTTTTAAAATCAAAATCGAGTTTGTACGAATATAAAAACTGTTTTTTATATCCTCCGTATTTCTTGTTAACGGCGTTCGTTCCGTATTTCCCGTCGCCGAGAAGCGGATGACCTATAGACGCCATGTGTGCTCGTATTTGATGCGTTCTGCCCGTAAAAAGCTCGACTTCAAGAAGGCTTAATCCGTTTGACTCTGCGAGAACTTTATATCCCGTTTTTGCGGTTTTTGCTCCCTCAACGGGATGGTCGTAAACAAAAACGCGGTTTTTTTTCTCGTTTTTTAACATATAGCTTTCGAGTATGCCTGATTTTTTCTTTAAATAACCGACGACAACGCAGAGATACATTTTCCTGAATTCCCGGTTTTTGATTTTTTCATTGAGAATCTTTAATGCCTGCGCGTTTTTTGCCGCTATAACGATACCGCCCGTGTTTCTGTCTATTCTGTTTGCAAGCGCGGGTGCGAACGAATTCTCTTTTTCGGGGTCGTATTCGCCCTTTTCATAGAGATAACGCTGAACACGCGTTATCAGCGTATCGACATATTCGCCGTTGTCGGGGTGGGAGAGTACGCCCGCTTTCTTATCGAGAAGCATGATGTTTTCGTCTTCATATACGATATTAAGCTGTTTGGGAGCTTTTGTAAACGAGTATGTATATTCTTTCTTTTCAAAAAACTCGTCGTTTATGTACATATCTACAACGTCGTTTTCCTTAAGGCGCGCCGATATTTCGCTTTTCTTTCCGTTTAATTTAATCCGCTTGAGACGAATATATTTGTATAAAAGATTTTTCGGCAGAAGCGGTGCCGTTTTCGTTATAAACGAATCAAGACGTTTGCCCGCGTCGTTTTTTGTTACGGTAAATGATCTCATAAATTTTAACTGTCTCCGTATATAAAATCTTTTAAAAGCTCCGAATTTTTATCTATGTCGACCTCGAGAACCATTTGTCCCTTTATCGTCGCGTCGTTCCATGTGCCGTCTGCGGGAACGGACATCTGCTCGATATCATATGAAAGATACTTTATAATGCTGTTTCTGTTTTTTACGTCGACAATCATTTTCTTAAGGTCGGATTTTGTAAAACCGGTCTGAACTTTCTGAAGAACATTAAGTCCCAAATCATAAAGTTCTTTTACGTTTTTTGTTTTAAGTTTGTCGAAAAGGAGAGTTACAACCTCTCTTTGACGGCTCGTTCGCTGAAAATCGGAGTCACATTTTCTGATTCTCGCATACCATAACGTCTGTTCGCCGTCAAGGTGCACGTTTTCTCCGGGCTCAACTATACAGTCAAACTTTGCCATTGCATCGGATTCCGCTTTTGAAACGTCAACGTCTATACCGCCTAATTCGTTAACAATCTCGACGAAGATATTAAAATTAACCATAACGTAGTTATCTATATCGACCTTGAAATTAGTCTCGATTGTATCAATGACGAGCTGAGCGCCTCCGTGCGAGCACGAAGCGTTGAGTTTTGCGGTTTTATAGTCGGGGATATCAACCCACATATCCCTTAGAAAAGAAGTAAGTTTTATTTTTTTATGCTTTGAATCAAGACTTACGAGCATCATTGAGTCCGAACGGGCTTCTCCCGTTCCCTCGTCGTCGTCAAGTCCTATTACAAGAATATTGAGAACGTCATCCGAATGGCTGAGTTCTGATTTTGAAATGTATTTGTTTTCGTTCGAATACGCCGTATAATTTATCGAATCAAGAATATGATTTATATGATAGGACAGATATCCTCCCGCACCTATCAGACATGCGAGAAATACGCATAAAACGGAGAGAACCGTTCTTTTAATTTTACTTCTGCACCGTCTTTTCTTTTTTAACTGTGCATCCGACGGACGGGTGCGCTTCTGCGGATAAGGTTCTCTGTAATACGGGCTCTGAGTTGGGGACGTTACCTTTTTCTGCGTTTCGCTATGTGTAACGGGGATGTAATCATGTATAAAGTCATAATCCGAATCGTCGTCGTCCTTAACGAATTTCCCGTTGTCGGGCATTATGTAGTCGTTAACTGAATCGGAGTCGTTCAGTACATAGTCGTTTTCGTCGCCGTCGTAATTAATATTGTTATTTGAAAATGGATTGAAGTTATCGTCGTTTGAATATTTCATAGTCTATAATCACCGTTTAAAAATGATAGCGCAAAAATGCAATGTACAGTATAGCGCAAATGTCTGATTAAAACAATAATTTTAAAAAAAATTAAGAAAAACTTATAAATATATTCGAATTACGGTTGTATTTTTCGGAAACAGATGGTATAATATCAACGATTATGGTATGTAGTTTTTGACTTCATTTCAAACAGGAGAGTAATGCAAATGGATAATGTAAAAACATTCTCTATCTCTAAAGAAGATTTTTTGCTTGACGGAGAGCCGTTCAGAATTCTGTCCGGTTCCGTCCATTATTTCAGAATACCCAGAGCATACTGGAAGGACAGACTCCTTAAGATGAAAGCCTGCGGTTTCAACACGGTCGATATACCCGTCGCATGGAACTGCCATCAGCCCGACGAGGAGACTTTTGATTTTACGGAGCAGAACGACCTGGAGGCTTTTATTGAGCTTACTGCCGAGCTTGGTTTTTACGCTATCGTAAGACCGGGTCCGTACATGGGGCTTGACTGGGAGTTCGGCGGATTCCCTTGGTGGTTTTTAAAGTATGACGACCTCGATGTCCGCTGTATGAACGAGCGTTATATCGGATTTGTCGACAGATATTTCGACGAGCTTATCCCGAGACTCGCCTCGCATCAGATTACGCGCGGCGGAAACGTTATTCTCGTTCAGGTTGAGAATGAATACGGCAGTTACGGCGACGATAAGGAATATATGAAGTACATAGCCGACGGAATTAAAAACAGAGGTATCGAAGTTCCGCTGTTCACCGCCGACGGTACGGATGATCATATGCTTTTAAACGGCGGAGTCGACGGAATTTACAAGGCTGTTAAGTTCGGCGCCAACGGCGAGAGACATTTTGAGGCTCTTAAGTATTTTCAGCCCGAGGGACCCTTGTTCTGCTCGGAGTTTTGGAACGGCTGGTACGACGAGTGGGAGTATAAGCATTATCAGCGTGCACCCAAGGACGCAGCCGTCGCAATGAGCCGTACGCTCAAGTGCGGTGCAAGTTTGAATACATATATGTTCTGCGGCGGAACTAATTTCGGTCTTATGAACGGTGCAAACTGCGATTATGAGTATAAGAGCGTAACATCCAGTTATGATAACGATGCTCTTCTTACCGAGAGCGGAGCGTATACAAAGAAGTATAAACTCATGAAAGAGCTTCTTTCAAAGTATACTGCTATTCCCGCAGAAATTGAAATGGAGCCCGAGGTTCAGAAAGTCAGATACGGCAAGGTTCAGTTTACGCACTTTGCAAACCTGTTTGATAATCTCGATGTTCTCTCGACGCCCGTTAGATCTAAGAATCCCATGCCTATGGAGAAGTACGGTCAGGGCTACGGTCTCATTCTTTACAGAAAGATGATTAACGGACCGCGCGACTACATGCCTCTTGTTATAAATGAAGTCCATGACAGAGCCAAGATTTATGTTTACAATAAATTCTATGCCAACCAGAACAGAAATGATGACCCCTCTGTTGTTGAGGTCCGTGTTCCCGAGGAAGGACTTGATCTTTCTATCCTCGTTGAGAATATGGGACGTGTCAGCTTCGGTCATAAACTCCGCGATCCCAAGGGCATTACGGAAAATGTCAGACTCGGACAGACGTTTGTATACAACTGGGACGTTTATCCGCTTCCTCTTGATGATATTTCCGAGGTTAACTACACTCCTGCTGAGACGTTTGAATACAAAGAACAGCCTCAGTTCCTTAAGGCTCAGTTTATTATTGAGGAAGATCCGTGCGATACGTTTATTAAACTTCCCGAGCTTAATAAGGGATTCATATTTATAAACGGCAAGCCTCTGAGCAGATACTGGGAGAAAGGTCCGCAGAGATCCGCATATCTTCCCGCGTGCTGGCTTCAGAAGGGTATCAACGAAATTGCAGTTCTCGAACTTGACGGATATAAGACCAAAAAGCCTTATATACTTCTTGATAAAGAACCCGATCTTGGCTGATTTACCGCAAAGTAAAGTAAATAGATTCGGACGGTGAAAACCACCGTCCGATTTTTTGTGGTTTAAGATGCAATAAAAAAGGACTTCGCTTAATCTGAACGGAGTCCTTATTATAAATTTTCGATTTTTTTTACGGATTTTCAGCCGCAGATTTTCCATCAGACTCGGAAGAAGCGAGCATGTGTTCGTTTCTTCTCCTCATAAGCTCCTCTTGGATGGGAACAAGCTTTTTCTTTGAGAGAGGATAGATTATTGTAAGTATTAAAATAAGAGAGTAAACGACTGCGGGAACTATCGTGCATATTCTGTAAATGTTGTGTCCGACGGTTCCTTTAGCCGTAGATACGGTGTCCTTGACCTTATCGGAATATCCGGTCTTTTTAAGAAGCTGCATTCCGCCCGAGTCTGCGACAGTCTGTCCGAGTTTTCTCGAGAATGTATAAACGGCGTAAATCGCGCTTTCATTCTTTGTATGCGTAACATACTCCTGATAATCGATAACGTCCATAACAATAGCCCAGTTTGTGATGCTCATGAATGAATAACCGAGTCCCGTGAGCGCCTGCATTACAAAGTATACAGGAGCCGAGGGGAGGAATACCGCGTTGAAAATGCTTGCAAGAGAAGCGATAGTAAGTCCGAAAATACAAAGTTCTTTCTTTCCGAATTTTTCAACAAGTTTCGGAACGAACAGGATAAGAGCCGCCATGGGTGCGTATGTACACAGAGTGTTGACAACCGAGAGGTCGGAGTTGCCGAAATAATTTTTGAAAAGATACTGGTTAAAAGAAACGTACTGTAACAGACCGCTGATTAATATTCCCGAAACGGTAACGGTGAGGAACGGGATACTTTTAAACAGTGAGCCGTATGTAAGTTTAACGTCAATTTTCTTTTTCTCGGTCGGGGACTTGACGCGTTCTTTTGTCGACTTATAGCAGACGAGATACATTATTGCCGATACTACGCCGAAGAATACCGCGAGGTAAAACGCTTTTGTTCCGTTGAATGAGGATGAAACCGTAGCTCCGGACGCGTCCTTAACTTTATCGTAAATAATCATCTGACCGATAAGCGTTACAGGCGCGCCTCCGACTCCTCCGCCGATTGAACGGAAAGTCGACAGGAGAGTTCTGCCCTTGGGGTCGTCGGTTATTACTGACGCGAGCGAACCGTACGGGATGTTCATTCCCGTATAGAGCATTCCGAATGCTGTATAAGTTATGTATGCGAATATGAGCAGAACGATGTAACTGCTTATAAACTTGTTGATTTCAAGGAAACAGAGAATCGTTGAAATGCCGAGCGGAATCGAAACAAATTTAATGTAGGGTCTGAATTTGCCCTGGGGTTTCGGCGCGCGAGAATCGACAATAAGTCCCCATAGCGGGTCGTTTATCGCATCCCACAGACGCGTTACAAGAAAGAGAACCGTAATGTCATTATAAACTTTTGCGGCGTCATAGCCGACCATAAGGCTGTCCGTGTAGAAAACTTTCAGATACGTTGAAATAAAAGTCAGCACGAGCAGATTTCCTATGTCTCCGAACATGTAGCCGAGTCCCTCGCGTATGCCTATCGCGTTGGGGTGCTTCATGGCGGGAGGCGTTGGAGTTTTTTTGCTTTTCATACATATCCCTCCGAAGTGTTGAAGAAAAATAAAAGTGCTTTTATATTCTATATTTTTTTTGAGCGTATGTCAATCGATTTTGTGTAAATTTACATTTTAATCTTGATATGTATATTTATATTTGTTAAAATTAAGAAAAGGAGCTGAGATTCGATGAGCAGTAAGCCTATTTTTGCTATAATGTACGACTTTGACAGAACATTGTGTCCAAAGGATATGCAGGAATATCAGTTTATTCCTTCGCTCGGAATGAAGGCAGAAGATTTCTGGAGTGTTGCAAACAACTATGCATATGAGCATAATATGGATAAAATAAACGCTTATATGTATATTATGATAAAAAAATCAAGGGAATTGGGGCTTAGTCTTACGAGAGATAAAATTGTCGGATGCGGCGAAAATATCGAGTTATTCCCGGGAGTCGCGGAGTGGTTCAGCCGTCTTAATAAATTCGGAGACGACCACGGCGTACAGGTCGAGCATTACGTCCTTTCATCGGGACTTAAAGAGATAATCGAGGGTTCTGCTATCGGAAAATGTTTTAAGCAGATTTATGCAAGCGAGTTTTTATATGACGACTCCGGAAATGCCGTTTTTTCAAAATCCGTCGTAAATTACACGTCAAAAACACAGTTCGTTTACAGAATCAACAAGGGCGTTTTTGACGTATCGAACGATTATGATTTAAACCGTTCCACGCTCGAAAGCGACAGGAGAGTACCGTTTCAGAATATGCTCTACATAGGCGACGGACTTTCCGACGTTCCGTGTATGAAAATGGTCAAAGCGTACGGAGGTCACTCAATTGCTGTGTATAAGGATGACGCGGGCAAGGCTCTTGTCGACGATCTTCTCTACCATGACAGGGTGGATTACATATATCCGACAGACTATACGGAGGATTCGGGAATAGATATGACGGTTAAAAATATGATACGCATTGCCGCCGTCGAGCATAAATTAAGTACGGAACATTCCCGTCAGTGTGCTCTTATAAATAAAATAATATAATTATTAAATTTTTGTTGCAGTAATTTTTTGTTTGATGTATAATATTTGCGGAAATTTTTAATTTGGAGGGGCTGACATGGCTTTACCTGTTGCATTGCAGTTTTATTCAGTACGTGACGAGGCGGAGAAGGATTTCTTCGGAACTCTTGAAAAAATAAAGGATATGGGATATCAGGGCGTTGAATTTGCCGGACTTTTCGGACATTCTCCGTCAGAAATTAAAAAAGAGTGCGAGCGTATCGGAATCACTCCGATTTCGGCTCACGTACCGCTTGACGATATGATTGCAGATATCGAGGGTACCGTTAAGGCGTATAAGGAGATAGGATGCGAGTATATCGCCGTTCCGTATGTTACCGAGGAGCGCAGACCCGGCGCTGAAAAGTTTGATGAAACCGTTGAATACATTAAAAAAATAGGCGAAGAGTGCAATAAAAACAGCATGACTCTGCTTTATCATAATCATGATTTCGAATTTAAGAAAATTGACGGCGAATACGGTCTTGACATGCTTTACAGACTTGTAAGCGCGGATCTTTTAAAAACAGAGCTTGACGTTTGCTGGGTAAATGTCGGAGGCGAGGATCCTGCAAATTTCGTTCTTAAATATTCCGGCAGAGCTCCCGTCGTTCATCTTAAAGATTTTGTTATGAAAGGCAAGGACAAGCCTAAGAAGCTGTACGACCTTATCGGTATCGACGATGAATCGGGCGAAAAAGAGGACGAGGACGCATTCAGCTTCAAGCCCGTAGGTTACGGCGTACAGGACATGCCCTCTATTCTCGATGCTTCCGTTAAGGCGGGTGCAAAGTGGGTTGTAGTCGAGCAGGATCAGCCCGACAAGGGAAATACGCCTATGAACGCTGCGAAAATGAGCAGAGAATATCTTAAAAAACTCGGTTGGTAATAAAAGCTCGGAGGATATTGCAAATTATGAAAAAAGATTCATGCAGAATGGCTGTTATCGGTCTGGGCGGACGCGGTCACAGCATGATGGAGGTTCTCATGAACGTTCCGGGCGTTCATGTCGTTGCTGTGTGCGACGTTATAGAGGAGAGGCTTGACGCGGGACTGAAAACCGCAAAAGCGCGCTGCGCGGAAGGATACGATGTTCACGCGTATACCGATTATCACGAAATGCTCGAAATTGAAGAACTTGACGGCGTATATGTTGCTACGACATGGATAACGCATATTCCGATTTCTATTGATTGTATGAAAGCGGGAGTAAACGTCGGCGTTGAGGTCGGCGGTGCGGCTTCGATTGAGGAATGTTGGTCGCTTATAAGAACCTCGCAGGAAACCGGCAAGTTCTGTATGCTCATGGAAAACTGCTGTTATGACAGAAAAGAAATGGCTGTTTACAACATGGTCAAGCAGGGCATCTTCGGCGAGATTGTTCACTGTGAAGGCGGTTACCGTCACGATTTGAGAGACGAGATTGTTTTAGGCAGAGAGAACAAGCACGGCAGGCTCGTTAATTTCATGCACAGAAACGGCGAGCTTTATCCTACGCACGAGATAGGACCTATCGCAAAACTTTTGAAAATAAATAAAGGAAACAGATTCGTTTCTCTCGTTTCGGTTGCAAGCAAGCAGAGAGGTCTTAATGAATGGATTAAGAATGTAAAGGGTGAGGACTACGACCTTTACGGATATGATTTCAAGTGCGGAGATGTTGTTACGACCATTCTTAAATGCGCAAACGGCGAAACGGTGACTATCAATCACGACTGCTCACTCCCGAGGCCGTATTCGCGCGAGTATACGGTTCAGGGAACAAAAGCCGTGTTTAAAGAAGCTCCCGACGACGGAAACGGCAGTATATATATCGACGGAGTTTCCCCGCAGCATAAGTGGGAGGATTTTAACGAGAAATACGCGGACAAGTATCTTCATCCTCTTTGGAAAAAATACGACGCGGAGAAAATTAAAGCGGGTCACGGCGGAATGGATTATCTTATTCTTCTCGCATTTGCCGACAGTATTATGAACGAGACGAAGCCCCCCATTGATACGATAGACACCGCAACATGGATGGTTATTACCGCACTTTCGGAGCAGAGCGTTGCTTTGGGCGGTACGGCGGTCGCATTTCCCGACTTTACGAACGGAATGTGGATAAACAGAGATAACGACTTTGACAGAAACGATATCTGTCTTGACGATATCTGCGAAGAATGCTTTTAATTTCGGAGGATAATAAATGAGTTATTACATAGGCGTCGACGGAGGCGGTACGAAGACCGCATATGCATTGTTTGACGAAAATAAAAATATGCTTTCCGTTGTTAAGACAAAGGGAAGCAATCACGAGAATTTAGAGGGTTCGTTTGAGGAAGCGTGCGATATTCTTATGGAGGGGATTACAAATCTTCTTTTGGAAAATAAGCTGAAGCTCAGCGATATAGACGGAATCCTTATGGGGCTTGCGGGTATCGATCATCAGTTTCAGCATGACGCGATGTTCTCGATTCTTTCGAATCAGGGTCTTAAAAATTTTGAAATTTACAACGACGGTTTTATTGTGACAAAGGCAGGTTCTCCCGACGGAACGGGTATAGGCTACAACTGCGGAACGGGTACTTGCTGTAACTCAATTGATTCGAGAGGAAATATGCTTCAGGTCGGCGGCTTCGGTGAGCTCTCCGGTGACAGCGGAAACGGATACTGGATAGCCGAACGCGCATTCAGAATTGTTTATTTTGACGTTGTATTGCAGGCTCAAAAATCGCTTCTTACAAAGCTTTTCTTTGAGAAATTCGGAGTTAACGATAAAGACGGTGTTCTCTCGATTATTCCTAAATTCGAAAATGAAAATACCAAGGACGAGATATGCAGAGGACTTACCGATATATTCTTCGAGGCCTCGTTTATGGGCGATAAACCCGTATTGAGGGTTATAGATGAAATGGCTCAAACCGGTTCGGACTTTATCTGCGCTCATTTAAAACAGCAGGTGTTTGATACCGAGGTTGTAAACGTTGTGCTCTCGGGTTCAATGCATGTAAAACTTCCCAACGATATTTACATAAAAGCGCTGAAAGAAAAGTGCGAAGCCAAATCGGGCAGAAAGTTAAACTTTATAAAACTTAATGCCGCGCCCGTTACCGGATGCATTAACTGGCTTCTGGAGAGCAAATAACACAGGCAAAAATACACGAAAGGATTGATATATATGAAAGAAATTAATGTAACCGTAATCGGTTCGGGCAGTACGTATTGTCCCGAGCTTGTCGACGGTTTCATCAAAAGACAGGAGTCGCTTAAAATCAAGAGACTCGTATTAATGGATATCGACGACAGAAAGAGAACTATCGTCGGAAGCCTCTGTGAGAGAATGATTAAAAAAGCGGGTATGGATACTGAAGTTATCATGACCGATGATCTCGACGCGTCTCTTGTCGGCGCGGATTTCGTCGTTACTCAGATAAGAGTCGGTAAGCTCCACTGCCGTTATCTCGACGAAACTATACCCATTAAGTACGGTCTTATCGGACAGGAAACTACGGGTATCGGCGGATTCTTTAAGGCGTTGAGAACCATTCCTGTTATCGGCAACATCTGCAAGAAGATGGAGGAGATTTGCCCCGACGCATGGCTTATCAACTTTACGAATCCCTCGGGTATCATTACCGACTTCGTTCTTAACAATACAAAAGTTAAGTGCATGGGTCTGTGCAACGTTCCCATTGATATGATTGACGACGCTAAAGAGGCTGTCGGTCAGGACGCTGAGATTACATATCTCGGACTTAACCATTTAAGCTGGATTACCTCCGTAAAGAAAGACGGCAAGGAGTGTCTTTACGATCTGTTCGATGAGGGCTACGCTCCCAAGGTTATGGCTAACATCCATGACGACGGTTTCGACGTTGAGTGTCTTAAGGCTGTCGGCGGAATTCCGTCGTCATACTTACAGTATTACTATTGCAGAGACGCTAAGGTTAAGCATCTTAAAGAGGATCTCAAGTGCCGTGCGCAGGTCTGCATGGAGATTGAGGAACAGCTCCTTAAAATGTATCAGGACGAGGAGCTTTGCGTAAAGCCCGCGCTTCTTGATAAGAGAGGCGGACATAAGTATTCTCTTGCTGCGTGTTCGCTTATTGATTCAATTGCAAATGATAAGAACGACGTTCACGTTGTCAATATTCTTAATAACGGTACTCTTCCGTTTATGGATGACGACGATGTAGTTGAGATTGCGGCTGTTATCGGCAAGGACGGAGCAAAGCCCGTACCTGTAAGTCATACGTGGACAAGACATATGGAAGGACTTATGAAGGTCGTTAAAGAGTATGAGAAGTACACCGTTATCGCTGCTATGAACGGCGACGACGAGGCTGCTCTCAATGCATTGATGATTCATCCTCTTGTCGGTGACTATGACAGAGCGTTTAAGTGCTACTATGAAATGAAACAGGCTCACATGGAGTATCTTCCTCAGTTTTGGAGAAAAGACGATAAAATTAAATACTGATAAACGGGGATTGCGGTAATTCCCGCAGAAAAATGCGGTTCCGACGATATTTCGGAGCCGCATTTTTTTATAAATAAGATTTAGGAGTGATTTACAATGAGAAAATATTTCGGAGCTAAGCCTGTTTTTTATCCCATGCCCGTTATGATAATCGGTACTTATGACGAGAACGGCAATGCAAATGTAATGAATGCTGCGTGGGGCGGTATTATCGGCGTAACGTTTATAATCGTGTCTTTTTTGCGCACGTATGGTGCCGAAATTCTTAACGAAAAAACAAATGCGTTTCCCAATGTAAATTCCGATAGATCTTCTGTAAGTCAGAATGTTACTTTCGAAAATTTCAAGGTAGCGGATGAAACCGTAACTTTTCCCGTTGCGGAAGTAAACGCCGAAGAAAAAAAGAACCCGGATGCAAAAAATGAAGGTTGACATTTTACGTTATTTGATATAATATAATAACGTTGTGCGGGTATGGTGGAATTGGCAGACACGCAGGATTTAGGTTCCTGTGCCGACGGCATGCAGGTTCGACCCCTGTTACCCGCACCAGTCGAAAAAGTCTTGAAACATAAGGGTTTCCGTTCATAAGGATGTATTTTCTTATGAGAGATTGGTCGCAACCTCCATTATGGAGGCTGCGGCCTTTTCTCGTTTTAGCACAGTTCATTTCTGTGCCGCTTCTGCAATAGCAAGCATCTCTTTAACTGTCGCGAGATCTACCAGTCCGGCGCCGGTAAAGTAAATGTCGATCTTCACCTGCTTATGTCCATCAACTACTTCACTTTTATGGACTTCGATCCGCTTGATGATTTTGTTGACTACCTCTGGCGTCAGCTTTTCCACACTGGAATACTCCCGGAGGCCTGCGAGTAGAAGCCGAACATCCACTGTCTCCCGCTCCAGTTCGATCAACTCTTTTTCCTGTGCGCCAACGGATTACAGCAGATCCGCTTGTTCCTTTTCGTACTTTGCTGTCATACGGGAATAACGCTCGTCAGATAGTTTGCCCGCAAAATTATCCTCATAGAGTTTGGCAATCAGCCGGTCTATTTTATCGATTCGATGTCTCCCTGCAGAGATATAAGCTTTAACAGTGCGAATATTCTGCTCCTTTCCGGCGGATCGCTGCTTTCCGATCATTTTCAGAAAGAACGCCTCGTGGCAGG
>JALEQX010000007.1 GCA_022763825.1 Oscillospiraceae bacterium
AAGCCTAACGGCTTTCAAGTTTCTTTAACGCAGGCGAAGCGGAAAGAGGGTGGATATAAACCTTATGAGTTCGACTCTCTTTTGCTATAATGATTCGCTGATAGTACGGCACGGAATCTATGTGTATGAGGACGGCAAGAGCGAATTTCTGTTCAATTCGGGCAAGGTTTTTTCATTCGCCGGGTATGATAACATTATCGCATTTATAACGAACAAAAACATATTTTTCTATAACTGCGATTCTGATTCTATTACCAAGGTTTCGGACGCGTATATTTCGGCGATAAGCGAAAGTTTTGAAAATTACGGTAATTTTTATGAGGAGCATAATTATCTTTATTCGGATGAAAACGGCATATATGTAAGCGGTTATGATTATGAAACGCAAAAATATTATTCTTTTCGTGTTTATCCCGAGATTTCACAGAATAAAGAAGTATACGCGTATCCTGTTAAAGCCGAGCATGACGTTAAAGTTTATGACGGTAAATTTTACGACGGTCTGTTTATTCCGAATCCCGATTCTCCCGACGAAAACGTTTTTTTACCGCCGGCTGACGAAAAATTATCGGGAGGTTATGTAAAAAAATACAATGACAAGGGCGTTTGTATGAGTTTTTCGGGCGCGTGGTACTCTAAATCAATCGAATCAAAAAAGTCGAGCGTTATTATCGCGGATTTTGATAAATCAGAGGCGAAAGTCGTTTTTAATTCGGGTGAAAAACAGTTGTTGGTTTATGCGGATGATGAAAAATGTATTTACTACGATTATAATAAAAGCGCGTTGTTTACATATCATTATTCTTCGGGAGAATCGGAGTTTTTCAGAGAATGCAAACTTAAAAATTTTATGAATTATTACATCGAACGAGCGGATGATGATACTCTTGTTTTATTCGGCGGATGCTACGGAATTAAAGATGTAATAAAATTAAACTGAAAAAGAAAGGATAGCATTGTTATGACAGCCAAAAGAAAAAAAGTAACCTTAGTTATAATACCGCCTACGGTGATTATTCTGGCATTATGTATTTTTTGGATTCAATTTATACATGACACTTCGTATAAAGAGCCTGCGCTGAATCTTTCGGGAAACCGTATGTACAATTCCATGCGGTGCATTGCTGAATTTAAGAAGTCGAACCCTCTCAATTATGAAAACGAAACACCCCTTGTCCTTTACGATTATGACGGAGATTTGTGGTTTTCGAGGATAAGGTATTATTTAAACGGGGAAGACGAACCGTTTTTTAAGAACGACGGTGGAGATTTTACGATAAGCTATGCCGACGATAATGCGGTTTATATGATTATGAGCTATTGGACGGTAAGACCGACGTTGAGACATGACGAGAATAATATAGACGCGCATAAATACGACAGGGGACTTGTTTACGACAGAACGACGAAGAAGGTTTCGCAGGTATTAAAAATTGATGAAGACATGCAATTTTTGGTTGACCTGACGGATAAAGACTATGTCATATACGACCGAAATGAAAATACGATAATTAAATATTCGACTGTCGATAATTCCGTGATTCAGAGAGTCGATATCGGGGACAGAATTTATCATACGTGGGAACTGAACTTTGTTATAAACGACGACGTCTGCATAAAGTTTAATGAGAATAATATTGCGGATGTGTTTAAAGACTGGGCATAATAAAAACGCGGGACCGAAAAGTTCCGCGTTTTCAATTTATTCTTCCGTCTGTTTTCCTAAAAAAGAGGATGCAACCTGTGCTAATTTGATTTCCGACTGGGAGGGGAGCGTTCCGTTTTCTCCGAACAGGAGAACGACTGCACCGGAAACGTCTCCGCTTCCTACTATCGGATACGCCACGGCGGCGTTTCTGTCAAGTCCCTCGACGGGGGAGAGCGCGTATTTATCGGTACCTGCGACAAAGCTTCCGCGGTTTTCCATAATTGTTTCAAGAGCCTGCGAAATGTGCTTATCAATTGTATCTTTTTTCGAAAGTCCGGCCGCCGAAATTACATGGTCGCGGTCGGTCACGATTACGGGCATGTTTGTAGCTCTGTAAAGCACATCGGCGTACTGCGACGTAAATTCCGACAGTTCGCCCATGGGCGAGTATTTTTTGAAAATGACCTCACCGTCCGCGTCGGTGTATATTTCCAGCGGGTCGCCCTCGCGTATACGCATTGTACGGCGGATTTCCTTGGGAATAACGACTCGTCCGAGATCATCGATCCGCCTTACGATTCCTGTTGCTTTCATATATAAAAACTCCTTTTTTGCATTTTTGTGTGCGTTAGTATTATTTACGGAGTATTACATATTATTCAGAGCGTAAGATTGAAGAAAAATGATGTTTGTTCATTTATTTGTTTTTATGTTCTTTATAATAATTTTCTGCGTCATAGTAATCAAAGAAGTCATCGTAATAATAGTCATAGAAATCTTCGGCATTGGAAAATTTATTTGCGTCAGGCGAGCTTTTTTTTCTGTATTTTCGGGAATTAGGTTTATATGATGAAGTTGTTGTGTATCTGTCGTCCCAGACTTCTGTAACAACTCCGTTTACACATCTGGCTGTAAAAATCCGAGTGCCGTTTTTGTAAAAATCGTATATGTTTGCAGTGTAACGCCTCTCTTTTTTTATCTCGATATTGTGACGTACATTATCAGACGGTGCGCCGAGTGATGTGTCTGCAATGCGGGATTCGGACATGCCGACATACGGAACGCCTGAGGTTATGCGGTTTTCTCGTTCCTGTTCTTTTTTGATTTCCATTTGATGCTTATAAACCTTATATTCTTCCTGCACCCGGTTTTTAAATTCACGAACAGATTGTCTTGAAATATAATCGGAATCGTATCGGATTGTAATTTTATCAATCCTATCGTACGCTGATGCAATAAAGCCGGAGTCGTAAAATTTATATGCTTCGCAAAGTGAAATAAGAGATTCGGTGTCTTTAAAATTTTTTTCTTTAATAAGTGAAAGCTGTTCGATTGCCTGTTCATATTCATTAGCTGCAATAAGCTCTTCACCTTTTTTGTATATGGATGACAGCTTTAACTGGTTAATTACGAATATAACAACAGCGACAGTAATGATTGCTGTTGATAAAATGATTGCAATTCTTTTTATTCTGTTGGTTTTATTTTCAGAGATTTCATCAGCAGATTTGTCTGATATTATGTTATTTTGCATAGTATTATTCCCCTCTCCGAAAAAAAAGATACAAACCATTATTATGTGTATTTATGTGAATGTATTGTCGGTGATTTATTTATACTTCAAAATCAGCAGCGAATGCAATTTTAACTATGCACTCTATTAATTGCCTTGCTTCATTTGCTTGTGATTTATTGCCTTGAACTGTCAATAAAATGGAATCTTCTTCTGAAACAGATGGATTTAATTCGAATCTACATTTGAATTCTTCACCTGTAGTTGCCTGTATTGTATTAATGTTGCTTAGTTGTTGTCCTTGTTTATTGGTGAAAAACAGTTTAAACTGTTCCGACGTGTTGTCTGATCTAACAGCGGATAGCTTTAAGTTAAAAATTAATCATGTAATTATTGTAGGGTTTTGAATCAATAATTAAAGCCTCTTTAAAACAAAGAGTATCTTGCGTTTTTTTTGTAAATCGATAATTAGTCGATTTGTAACATATATATCCCTGCTATATTTTCTAATTCTCTATAACAGATCATATTCTTAAATAAACCCTAT
>JALEQX010000010.1 GCA_022763825.1 Oscillospiraceae bacterium
GCCAGTTTCTCCAGAAATATTTGTCCAAGAAACTTTTACTTTAGTTTAACGATTACCCAATAATTTAACGAATACCCATAAGTTTAACGATTACAACGGCATCGTAAGTCGTAAGAACCGGAAAAAGTAGAAAACCCCGCCGCATAAATGCTCTGCAGCGGGGTTCGTTTATACTCTGAAATAGGAAAAACCTTGATTTCACGCGGTTTTTGGGCATAAAAAAGCCCACGATAATTCTATCAAAATTACCGTGGACATTTGGCGGAGAGCAAGGGATTCGAACCCTCGAACAGGGGTTAACCCGTTACACGATTTCCAATCGTGCTCCTTCGACCAACTCGGACAACTCTCCAAACAACGAAAATTATTATATACAATTTATAAGAAAAAATCAAGTCTTTATCTTAAAAAATTTAGAAAGTATCAAAATTTTTTCAGAAAATCATCTATTTTATTAAATATCGGTTCTAAATCAATGTCTGAACAGCCGTCGTCGTTTATTATCACATCGGCATATTTCTTACACGGCTCAACATATTTTTCATGCATCGGTTTAACAGTTTCAAGATATTGAGTTAAAACCGATTTAAGCGTTCTTGCACGACTGTTTATATCTCGGTCAATCCGTCTTAGCAGTCTGATATCGGCAGGCGTGTCGACATATATTTTTAAATCGAAAGATTCTCTGAGTCTTTTGTCGTAAAAAAGCAGAATGCCGTCGGCAATGATTATAGGTTTTGGTTTGATTGTTTTATAATTACCGGTCCTATTGTGAATAGAATAATCATACTCAGGGCATTTTACGGATTCAAAATTTTTAAGTTTAAACAAATCATTAAAAAATAAATCACTGTCAAAAGCCTCGGGGCTGTCATAGTTTATTTTTTTACGTTCGTCAAGAATCAGTTCGTCATTAGGCTTATAATAATCGTCGAAATTAACAATCTCTGTTTTGTCGGGATATTTATTCTTAATAATATTTGCAAGCGTAGTTTTTCCGCTTCCCGAACCTCCGGCGATTCCGATAATAAAACTCATACTCATAATTATTTAAATACGAATGATTTGGCAAATGAATCAAATTTTACTTTTTTAACATAGTCAGTTGTAACACTTGCATTAACAAGATATATTCTGTCGTTGACGTTAAAATAGTAGTAATAATCTGTTTTCGGATAGTCGGATGATGTACAAATCAGCTTAAAAGCGCGGACAGATACATTGCTCTTTGATGTTTTTAAATCATAAATATCATATGAAAACCGGTCGGAACCGTAGCTTTCCTGAAGCTGGGAACAATTGCTTTCTATAAGTTTATACTGCTGTTCAATATCCGTGTCTGCAAGCACGCTTATGTATATCTGAGCGCCGATATCATCATTTAAAAACAAAAGTCCCGTGTCATATGACTGTGTGAATCCCGACGGAAGCGTAAACTCAAGTTCCTTTGTCTGAACGTGATGTCCGTCTGTTATCTGCCCGTTAAATTCAATAAATTCGGTACGGTATTCTCCGCTTTCGTCCTTTATTCTTTTGCCGTTGTCCGAGAGCAGATAAACCTGAAGTTTATTGTCGTTGGTTACAAAATTACCGTTCTCGTCATAAACGATGTCATATGATTTTCCGTCCTTATCCGTATAAGTTTTTATCTGTGAAGAGGAACATGAGGACAGAATGAATGCTGAACAAAGCGTCAGACATACCGCCGTTATAATTTTATTTTTCATTTTTAATCATTCCTTACGGGTTGTTTATGAGTGATAATACTTCGGCTCTTGTTCGCGGGTCTTTTCTAATGGAACCGCGAAGTGCCGATGTTCTTGTTTTTGCTCCTGCCGCTCTTATTCCGCGCATTGACATGCAGAGATGTTCGGCTTCTATTAATACCGCAACACCCTTAGGGTTGAGCTCGTTGTTGAGAAAATCCGCAATCTGAGACGTAAGTCTCTCCTGAACCTGCGGACGTTTTGCAAAAGACGATACTATACGGGCTATTTTAGATAAACCTATAATTTTTCCGTCTGACGGGATGTATGCTATATGAGCCTTACCCGAAAACGGGAGAAGATGATGTTCGCACATTGAGTAAAGCGGGATATCACGGACTATTACAACCTCGTCGCTGTCGGACTCCGAAAATATTTTTACGTACTGTTTCGGGTCATCTCCAAGTCCCGCAAAAATTTCTTCATACATCTGCGCTACCCTGCGCGGAGTTTCTATAAGTCCCTCGCGATCGGGATCCTCACCTATTGCGATGAGAATTTCTCGTACCGCGTTTTCAATTCTTTCCTTATCCATTAAAATTCAATTCCTATTCAAATATAATACGTATGCTGTTTGTGCTGTCGTCAATCGTATAAGATATTTTATTGCTTGTAATCTTATTTTCACATGAGGCGGAAACATAGTAAATAATCTTTCTGATATCTGCGTCATCGTCATCCGAACCTGTTCCGAAAAGCGTCGTTACCGCATCATTAAAACAATCGTTTGTAAACATAAATTCAGACGAATAATTACCTGCTTTAACCTCACTTATGCATCGATTGATAATCTTATCCGTAACGGTATAATCATATTTATCGAACAACAGTGAGTTGTAAACAAAATAGTTATATTTCGTACCTGTGCAGTGTACGCTCAGTGCGTCAAAATCAGAGTGCGTTTTAGAAATATAAGACTCAGTTACATTAAAATATAAGTGGGACGGTGAAACACTTTTATCAAAATCCGGGTCATCCCAGGTAACGTCGAGGAAATATTCTTCGCCGTCAAGTTTAACCATGTTCCACAAATGGAGCTCCGTTTTTTTATCCGAAGTTGCTTTACCGGGAATTACAACGGTTTCTATACCGGCAAAGTTAAGCGCAAGCATTGCTGAATAAGCATAGCCCGTACATACAGCCTGTGAATTAATAAGACAACCGTACGCAGTGGAGTCCAGGTTGCACGAACCGTAAGTACAGCAGTTAACTATGTAATCGTGTATATAAAGTTCTCTGTCATAAACGGAGTCTGTTTTTTTCTTAGCTTCATCTGCAAGCTGTTTTGAAGCTGAAATCATGTCAGCTGTGTATTTTTCGCAGTTATCTTTGTCAAGCAGATAATCCGCGCTGAAATACGTCCTGACCGATTCCGTTATAAGATAGCATTTGTCGGAGAGACAAATTATATCCGGATTATCATACTTGAGATATTGAAACACTTTTTTCATATCGTCAAAAGAGATAGACGGAATTTGTATTTTTTCCGGATGATTTTTTACATCGTTGAAAATGCAGATATACGCTTTTTTCTGCTTATCATTCAGTTTATTATAATAATAATCCGAAAATGGCTTTTCATCACCGAATTCGGACGGCAGTGAAGCCTCCGCGCGCTCTGTCAGATAGAGGCGGATTGTCTCGGAGTTATAAACGTTGCAGAACAGTGCGGCAAGTCCCGCTCCGATTGCGATGCAAAGCAGAAGATTAATAAACTTTTTCAATTAGATATCCCTTCGGTTTAAGTTAAAATTCTGATTTAAAAACAAAAGTTGTCGATTCAAATGCTTTAATGCAGTCCTTGGCTGAAAAATAATCCGACGCCGTAATATCCGTGTCAATATTATTTATAAGAGTATTAAACAATTTGTCGGTATTTTCATAGTTAACCGAACTGAGATATTGTTTCATTATAACGGTAACATTATCGGCAAGAAAATCCAAATTATTGTTTTCTTTCGAGCCTTTTATCAAATAGTCGGTTATTTCTTCGTAATCGAGTTCCCTTTCGCCTGCCGGAATGCTGACGATACCCTCGGATACATTCAGCGTAATCGGCGATTCTATATTAAATACAACATGACCCAGTTCACCGAATATCATTGCAAGACCCGATCTGGTAACTCGGATGTATCTGTCCGTGCTGATTCCCGTAATTTTTTTTGCGGCCTCGTTCATTTCCATAATTCCGCCGTTTTTATAACTGTCCGTTAAAGACCTAGAACCGTTTTCATCATATTTTTTGTTAATGTCAATCGGCATTATCACAAATGTTTTGTTATAAAGCTGTGCGCGGATTATTAAAGCAAAATCAACGTCGGTTTTGTTATCCTCAACAGCGGCAACAAAAAATGAGCAGTCGCCTGTAAGCCCGGGAATAGCCGATGACATAGCCGCCGATTCTTCCTGCTTTTTCTCATTCTTTGCAATCACCGCAACGCTGGCAATTGCCCCGGCTATTATAACAACTGCAAAAACAATAAGCGCCGTTATGATTTTTTTCTTAGCGTTTTCCTTTGTATTTGAAATTTTTAATTCATTGTATTCCATGTTTTCATCCTAAAGTCGTTAATAAATTATATTATAACGTCAGATGATAAAAAAAACAATATATATTTATATAAAAAATGGCGTTAACACTGCATTATTTGCGTTTTGAGTGTTGAATAATTTTTTGATATATAATATAATTTCATTTATAACAGCGTTTCGGCGCAGCACGGAGGAATAGTATGTCTTCAGAAAAAAAAGAAAAAAAAGGCGGGTCTATAGCAAGATACTGCGGATTCGGACTCGGTGCAATCGGTCTTGACTTAAGCTACGGAATGTTTAATCAGTTTCTTAACAAGTATCTGACGGACGTTTTGAAACTGCATTCGAGCTTTCTTCTGTTTTTGTCGTCATTTGCTAGAATTTGGGACGGAATAAACGACCCCATGATGGGCTCTATTGTTGACCGTTCCAACTTAAAAATGGGTAAATACAGACCTTGGATTTTGTTCGGCACATGTGCAAACGCAGTTGTGCTTATATTCCTGTTTAACAATATTTTCGCTCTAAATTCTACGGCACTGTACGTCTATATGGCGTTTATGTATGTATTTTGGGGCATGAGCAACACGGTTGCGGATATCCCGTACTGGTCGATGGTTCCGTCTTTTACAAACAATCCGAAAGAACGAAATCTTGTAGCTACGATAGCCAGAGCATTTTCCGGTCTCGGTCAGGGTATCGTTCAGATTTTTTTCCCGCTCTTAATGACTGCTGTCAGTGTAACCTACGACTCGGGTTCAAACAAAAAAGTTTATGACGCAATGAGTTTCAGATATGCTTCCGTAGCCTGCGCCGTTTTTCTTATAGTTTTTGCAGTTCTTTGCGTCAGCGTTACTAAAGAAACGCGCAGAACTCCCCCGTCCGGCGAAAAATTCTCGTTTAAGAATTCATTCAAAATCATTAAGAATAACGACCAGCTTCTTGTATTTATGCTTTTTGCAATGCTTTCAAATGCGGGATGGTACCTCACTTCGGCAACGAGCGCATATTACTTTGACGTTGTAATCGGCGACACTACAAAGCAGTCGACATTCGGTACGTTCGGCGCGATAGGTTCAATTGCGGGACTTCTCGTTATTCCCATACTTACAAAGTATACGTCAAAAAAACGCACTTATCAGATTTCTCTCCTTATGGGTATTATCGGATATGTCTTCATGTGCATTTTCGGTGAGATGAGACTCATGATTCCGATGAATATAGCATATGTCGTTGCGTCTGTCGGCATTGCCTCAATGTTTGTTGCACAGACTGTATTCCTTTCGGATATCGTCGACTACGGCGAGGTTAAAATGGGATTCAGAGCTCAGAGCGTTACATTTTCAATGAAAGGTTTTTTGCAGAAAATGGCATATACTCTTCAGACTGTCATGCTTTATTCGTTCCTTTGGGGTACAAAATATAACGGAGACCTTCATTCTCAGAATGCAAAAGCTGTTCACGGTTCAATATCTTTTATGATGTACATTGCACCGATTGTCCTTCTTACTGCATCTCTTATCATTTTCAGCACGAAATATAAACTTCACGGCGAATATATGGATAAGATAACTGAACAAATTTCCGATAACATCAAAAAAGAGCAGGATTCCGCTCAATAATTCAATTTTATAATAAAATTAAGGGAAGCCGAAAATGGCTTCCCACTTTTAATTTATAATAACGGATGATATTTCTATAAACCCTCTGTATTTTTCGAATACTATTTTTATAGAATCGGTTTCCGCGGGCTTGTTTGCGATAATGCATTTATTTCCTATGACTGTTCCTTTTCCGAATAGAGTCCATTTGCCTGAATTCAAGACGAATACTTTGAATTTTTCAACATGCTGTCCGTTTGCAATGTGTTCCCTTATTACAACTTTATCAAACATATCTTTGCCGTTCAGTTTAATAATAAGCTCGGGCTTTTTATCGTTCGCTCCCGCTCTCCAAAAACGTTCCGTATCGTCCGAAATAATATTATCTGCCGAATATAATTCACTGACGAACGAAGAAGCAGAAACAGAGGATTCTTTTAATAAGTTATATCCGAACATAACCTTTAAATCATGTCCGAACGAGGTTAGTATCTGTGAATCGGTATCAAAAATATGACCGCGTTTATCGGGGGAAATATTCAAAAGAAAGGCGCTGTTGCTTCCGATCGTCGAAAGATAGAGCCTATGAAGTTTATCCTTTGTTTTTACAGAATAATTGTCATCCTTGAGATAAAATGCATGGTCTCTCATATTGACATTAACTTCGCAAGGGTACCATACGAATTCGCTGTCACGTTTAACGGCTTTTCTGCTGCCTAAATCAAGAATCATTTCATTTGATTTTGTTTTCTTTGACGGTGCATTGAGAGTACCGTCCTCATTACGTCTGTAATATGCAGGAATAACGCTCCATTCCTCTTTTCTTGTAAATCCTCTGTCATTACCTACCCAACGAACATCGGGTCCGCAGTATGAAATAACGGCATTGGGCTGTAATTTACGGATGAGAGTGAAAACTCCTTTATAATCAAATTCAAACGTCATGTTTTCACCGCACGCGTCGTCAATTCGTACTTCAAATAGTTCGCCGTAATTTGTAAGCAGTTCTTCAATTTGCTTTTTAAATATGCCGTTATATCCGTTTCCCTGTCTAAATGCGGGTTCGTGTCTGTCCCAAACTGTCATGTTAATTCCGAATTTCAATCCGTATTTTCGGCATGACTCAGCGAGCATTCCGACAACGTCTCCCCCGCCGTTCATCCACGAAGAATTTTTAACCGAATAATCCGTGCTTTCTGTCTGCCAGATACAAAAACCGTCGTATGACTTTGCTGTTATAAGCAGTCCGCTCATGCCGGATTTCGATGCCAGTTTTGCCCACTCGTCCGTATCTATGTCCTCAGGTGCAAAGGTATCCGGAACAGCATATCCGTCGCCTACCTGCTTTCCTGTAAAAGTGCCCATTGAAAAACTAACCATACCATAGTAGTCGTTCTGCGCCCAATCGAGCTGTCGTTTTGACGGCTTTATATCAATTGTATTTTCATATCCTTTAGACACACAAAACACCCCTTAATTTTAACAGGACTGCCGACCGATATCGGCAGTCCTGTCTATTATACACCGGAATCGTTGTTTGTTGCAACTATATTTGCACCGGTTCCTAAAACATTTTCAATAAATATGTCTCCGATTTTAACAGGCGCTTCAATTTCAAGAGAATTGATTTCCTTCATTACATCGAAAATCATACCCTTCGGAATCGGCAGACTTGTCTTACAGGGCACAACGGGATGTTTGCCCCCGATTAATTTCGCGGTTGAATGAATGCTTCTTACGGGGTTTGTAATTTCCGTCTTTGCATACTGCTCACCGCGTTTACATGTGTTTCCCTTTATCGATATTACCGTGGAGCCTTCGTATTCGATTGTTATAAGACAGCCCAAAGGACATGATATACAGTTCATTTCTTTTTTCATAAATATCAATCCTCCACTCTAACCGTAATCGAACTGCCTGCGTCGAGTTTTTTAAGCACGTCGGCGGGGATAACTACGTTTTCCATTTCACCGGGAGCAAGTTTGATTTTTTTCTTTGAGGAAATGAGCTCGCCGTCGGCTTTTACTACAACCTTTTTATTCTTAAATACAGCCCCTACTCTGAAATAAAGTTTTACATCCTTATCTTCGCCGAGTCTGATTTTTTGAGGAACAATATATCTTACGCCGTTTTCGGGAACGGTATCAATATATTTCATATCATCAGTGTTAACGGGATTCTTAATATACTCAGCCGCGCCTTCGCCCGCAGTCTGTGCTTCAAGTGTTACGTAGTCAACAAGGTCATGAACATGTAGAACATTTCCGCATGCAAATATACCGTCATGGTCAGTCTGTCTCATCTCGTCAACAACGGCGCCGTTTGTGATTCTGTCAAGAGAAATCATACTCGCCTTGGTAAGTTCGTTTTCGGGAATAAGACCCACAGAGAGAAGAAGCGTATCGCACTCGATATATTCTTCCGTTCCGGGAATCGGCTGAAGTTTATCGTCAACTTTAGCAATCGTAACGCCCTCGAGTCTTTCTCTTCCGTGTGTTTTAATAACGGTTGTGCTGAGTTTAAGCGGAATATTAAAGTCGTTGAGACACTGAACGATGTTTCTTGTAAGACCGCCCGAGAATGGCATTAATTCGCATACGAGTTTTACCTCTGCACCCTCTAATGTCATACGTCTCGCCATTATAAGACCGATATCGCCCGAGCCGAGAATAACGACTTTTTTACCCGGCATATAACCGTCTATGTTTACATATTTTTGAGCCGTTCCGGCAGTAAGAACGCCCGCTGCTCTTGTTCCGGCAATTGTAAGTGCGCCTCTGGGTCTTTCACGGCATCCCATTGCAAGGATAACGGCTTTTGCCTGAATTTTCATAAGTCCGTCCCGGGCGCTGACGGCAGTAACGACCTTAGCGTCAGAAATTCCGAGAACCATGGTATTGATTTTAACGTCAATATCCGACGCGGAAACCTGCTGAATAAATCTATCCGCATACTCGGGACCGGAAAGTTCCTCACCGAAATAGTGAAGACCAAAGCCCGTGTGTATACACTGCTCAAGAATACCGCCGAGCGTCTCGGCGCGTTCAAGAATAACAATTCTTTCTACACCGCATTCTTTTGCTTTTAAAGCGGCTGCCATTCCGGCGGGACCTCCGCCGACAACTACAAGATCATAATTTATCATCACAGCCACCTCACTTTGTTTTATCGAAAAGAATTCTGGATGTCTTGCCAAACTTTGTTATCTCATTAACATCACATCCGAGTTCTCTTGCAAGTATTTCAACAACTTTCGAACCGCAGAAACCGCCCTGACATCTGCCCATTCCTGCTCTCGTGCGCCTTTTGACTCCGTCTACATCCATAGCTCCGACAGGACCTCTAATAGCGTCGACGATTTCGCCCTCTGTTATCGTTTCGCAGCGGCATATTATATTGCCGTATTTAGGATTTTCTTCAATTATCTTAGCTCGCTGTTCATCGGTCATATGTCTGAAACGAACGGGAGGCTTGCGTTTTAATTCATAATGTTCTTTAAGCGTAACGCCCGGGAAAAGACTAACTATTATATTCTCAACATATTTTGCTGTTGCCGGAGCCGCCGAAAGTCCGGGTGACTCTATTCCGGCAACGTTAATCAGTCTCGGATTTGACTTAGACTGTCCAATTACGAAATCCGTAGAAGCGTCATGCGCTCTGAGTCCGGCAAAGGAAGTTATTGCATATTTTGTCGAAACACTGGGTATGCTCTTTGTCGCAAGAGTACGAACTTCTTTAAGTCCGTCAAGCGATGTAGAGGTGTCATCTTCGTCGGGAATGTCTGCGGCTGTGGGGCCTATAATAAGGTTACCGTCAACAGTCGGAGCAACAAGAATGCCCTTGCCCATATCCGACGGGCACTGGAAAATTGTTTTTGAAACGAGATTTCCGACCGATTTATCAAGGAGATAATACTCTCCTTTTCTTGCAATAATATTTATCGTATTATCTCCGGCACGCTGTGCTACATGTCCGGAATGAACGCCTGTTGCGTTGATAATGTATTTTGCCTTGAATTTGCCAACCGTAGTATTCATAATAACGCACTCGTCGGTAGTTTCTGTTCCTGCGACACGGCAGTTTCTGAAAAGCTCTACGCCGTTTTCGCATGCAACCTCTGCAGCGGCAATAGTAAGTTCATAGGGACATACTATTCCTGCGGTTTTTGCAAGAAGCGCTCCTACTGCCTCGTCGCTGATGTTCGGCTCCATTATCTGAAGCTCTGTTTTATCTATTATCTCCATTCCGGGAACTTTGTTTGCAATACCTCTGTAGTAAAGCTCCCAAACGGTCTTCATTTCTTTCTCGGAAAAAGCAACGACAAGAGAACCGTTATTTTTATACGGAACGCTTAAATCCTTGCAAGTCTGAGGCATAAGAGCACAGCCGTCAACATTGAGCTTAGCTTTAAGCGAGCCCGGGACTGCGTCAAATCCGGCATGTACGATACCGCTGTTGGCTTTCGACGCGCCCATTGCGACATCGTTAGCCTTTTCAAAAAGAGCTATTTTTAAATTGTACTTTGACAGCTCTCTTGCGATCATAGCGCCGCTTACGCCTGCGCCGATGATTGCCACATCATAAATCATCGAAATTCCTCCTGTAAAATTATCCGAATTCTAAATGTTTATAAATAAGACAGAAAAAAACTCGGTACATATCTTTACCTTTTAAATTATAACAAAGGTTTTTGTATAAGTCAACAAAAAAGATTGTTTACTTTTTCACAATCAATATGCACATTGACAATAAATTAACGATTTATGATAAAACGGCATAAAAAACAGAGTGAACCGTATAAGATCCACTCTGTCAATATATGAGTTAACTTGATTATTTAACCATACTCTCGATTTCGGCTGCAAAGTCTTCCTGCTTCTTTTCGATACCTTCGCCTCTTTCGTAACGAACGAAACCGGTGAGTTTAATAGCAGAACCTAAAGTCTTTGCAACATTTTCAACATACTTGCCTACACTGCCCTCAAAGATGTCGGAACGAACGAACTCCTGGTCAACAAGGCAGTTCTCTTTGTAGTACTTGCCGATTTTACCCTCAACGATTTTGTGAAGAACGGCCTCGGGTTTGGAAGCCATCTTGGGATCCTCTTTCATCTGAGCTACAAGGATTGCCTTTTCTTTATCAAGTACGTCTGCGGGAACGCTTGCCTCGTCAAGATATGAAGGATTCATAGCAGCAATCTGCATAGCAACATTTTTGCCCATTGCTTCAAACTCGGGCTTTGCAGCCGTTGCGTCATCAACGTCAAATGAAACCATAACGCCGACAGTACCGCCTGCATGAATGTATGTTGCAACATGACCCTCAACGCGTTCAAATCTTCTAACCTTCATATTTTCACGAAGAGCAAGGAATACTTCCTGAACAGCCTCTTCAACAGTACCGTTTCCGTCAACAACATCTGTTTTAAGAAGAGCTTCAACGTCAGCGGGAGCAGCAGTGCAAGCAGTCTTAGCTATCTTATTTGCAAGAGCTACAAACGGCTCGCCCTTTGCAACAAAGTCGGTTTCACAGTTAATCTCCACAAGTGCGCCAGCCTTATCGTCGCTGTAAGCGGCAACAACGCCCTCAGCGGCAACTCTGCCTGACTTCTTAGCCTGAGAAGCAAGACCTTTTTCTCTGAGAATGTCTACTGCCTTATCCATATCTCCGTCTGCTTCGACGAGAGCTTTTTTACAATCCATCATTCCTACGCCGGTTTTCTCACGAAGAGCCTGGACGTCTTTAGCTGTAAATGCCATAATTTTATTCCTCCTGATATCATTCAAAATCAGCCCGCACTGAAAGGCACGGGCTAATTATTATTTATTATTCTGCCTGAGCGTCCTCAGCCTCAGCCGAATCAGCCTCTGAAGCCGACTGATCACCCTGTCTGCCTTCGATAACTGCATCAGCCATAGCGCCCGCAATAAGTTTAACGGCACGGATAGCGTCATCGTTTCCGGGGATTACATAGTCAATCTCATCGGGGTCGCAGTTTGTATCTACGATAGCAACAATGGGGATTCCGAGCTTGTGAGCTTCTGCAACGGCGATTCTCTCTTTTCTGGGGTCTACGATGAACATAGCCGCAGGCATCTTCTTCATCTCGGTGATACCGCCGAGGAATTTCTCAAGCTTTTCAATCTGAAGCTTAAGTTTAGCAACTTCCTTCTTGGGAAGAAGATCGAAAGTTCCGTCGGCTTCCATAGCCTTGAGCTGAGCAAGTCTCTTAATTCTTAATTTAATAGTGTTGAAGTTTGTGAGCATACCGCCGAGCCAACGAGCGTTGACAAAAGGCATACCGCAGCGTTCAGCCTCTTCCTTAACGGAATCCATAGCCTGTTTCTTGGTTCCGACGAAAAGAATCTCGCCGCCGTTTGCGGAGAGCTCGCGGACAAACATATAAGCGTCCTCTAACTTCTTGACCGTCTTCTGAAGGTCGATAATGTAAATTCCGTTACGCTCCGTGAAAATGTAGGGAGCCATTTTGGGGTTCCATCTTCTGGTCTGATGACCGAAATGAACGCCCGCTTCGAGAAGCTGTTTCATTGATACTACTGACATGATTTTTTTCCTCCTTTTATTTAACCGCCGCAGACGTCGTTTTATATGACGGCGCAGTATGCGCAGGTGTCAAATAATCGGTCTGCGTGAGATTTACCGTAGTATAATACCACAAAAAAAGCGAAAATGCAATAGATAATTAAAAATTTTATTCGTTTTTCGGTTTAACTCCGTAGAAATGAATAATATTCATATCCTCTTCCATGCAAAGTCCGTGGGCACCGCTGTCTCCGTCTATTTCATGGCAGCCGTGATCCGGAGCAAAAGCATAAAAAACATCATGGTCTTTCCACTCGTTTTTAATAAGGGATACAAAATCTGAATATGTTTTTATATTCTCTTTTAATACGTCTATCGATTCCTTTGACTCGGGACCTGTGTGATGCATTGTCGAATCATAATTTCCGTTATAAACAACAATTAGGTCGTATTTATCTTCTTTTATGAGTTCAATAGCTTTTTCGTTTACTTCCTCCTCGGTTTCATAGATGTAATAATCCATGTTTCTCTCAAGAAAGATTTTTGAAATACTGTCGCCCTCGGTTGATACTATTGCGCATTTTTTGCCGCATTTTATAAGCTCGTCAAAAACTGTATTCTGTTTCAAAACAGGCTTTTTATATGCGGTTATGCCGTGAACTTCGGGCATTACGCCGGTGTACATCGAGGCAAAGCAGACGGGCGTTACGCTCGGCATTACGGAAAGCATCGGGAGTGCCGCGTCGGAGCAGAGAACCGCGTTCGTAAAAAGTGCGGTATATTTCTGATAAAGCCATAATGCTACGGCGTCGGGGTTGAACATAAATACCCTGTCCGCTCCTCTGCCGTTTGTTTTCTTATTGATTAACGTGTTCAAAATCACATTTGACTGAGCCATATCGGGATTCTTAATACCTAATGACTCGAGTATCGTCGAGGCAACGCTCGTTATTCTGATGCTGTCATACAGTCCGTCCATAGCATTCATTCCTTTGCTGTATTAATCCTTATCAAGATATGTTCCCGAAACATAGCCGACATCCTCGCCGTTGACGGTGATATGAGCCCAGTTTCCGTCCCATTCGACAACGGTAACTTTATCGCCTATATTAAGTTCTTTTACAACGTCATAATTCGTTCCGGGACCTTTTCTTACGTTAAGGGAATCACCGACTGAATCGCTTACCGAGTATTTGCCTGTGGACGTGTTTTTGTAAGTCGAGGTTTCGGGAGTCTTTGTAGTCTCGGCAGGTTTCTTTGTAGTTGTTTCGGTCTTTTTTGTTGTTTCGGCTGCTTTGGTAATGTTGTTTGTCTCCGACTGAGGTTTGAAATCAGGCGTATATTCAACGTCCGTCATTTTAACCCATCCGAAATACTGAGTTCCGTCCGCCGCAAAACCGAGAGCATAGCCGTTCTCATAGAGAAATGCTTTTATTTCGATATATGTATCCGAAGCGGCTATATGAAACGCGCTTTCGGAATTAATTTTGTTGCTCGTATACATTCCGGCTCCGCCTTTTTTTGTAACCTTATAGTAGCCGGTTTTGTAGTCCTCAGTTTTTACTGTAGTTTCGGGTATGACGGTAGGCTCGTCCGCCTTTACCGTTATACCGGCATCCTCAGTTGTCGGCTCCTTCGATGACGATACTTTAGAAATAAGAGTGTCGAGATAACCGCCTTTGAAAAGGAAGAAAGTTCCGCCGGCGAGAAAAAGAACAACGACTGCAATTATTATAACGGCTTTAATACCGGATTTTGATTTGCCGTTCGGATTTATATCGCCGTAATCGTCCGCATAAATATCCTCTTTTTTTACTTCCGTGTTTTTCTGAACCTTCTGGGGCTTCTGAGGTTTCTGCTTTGGTTTCTGATATGAAGCCTCATGCTCAAAAACGGTGTCTGCGTCATGCCTCATGCCTTCGTTCGAGGGAGAAACGCTTCTGCCGCAGAACGGGCATATTTTAGCCGAATCCTTTATCTGAGAATTGCAATACTTGCACTGCATATTTTACCACTCCGTAAATTTATTTTTTATTTTTAATATTCAGTTTTGATAATTTATTTTGAATGCGGTTAACTCTGACCGACTTTTCTCCGTCGTCTTTTATGTATTTTCCGCCGTCAAAAAACAGTATATCACTTTCAGAAATATTTGGCAACAAGGAAATATCGACATTAATTCTTTTTTTGTCACCGTCAGAAATCAAAACGGCTGTATTTCCTTCTATTCTGTCGACTGAAAAATATTTCTTCATTTATTTTCCCTTCTCGGTTTCGATTCTGTACTGTTTTCCGTTTGTTTTCAGAATAACATTCCCGTCGTAATCGGTACGGTAAACCGTGATGTTATTTTCTTCTAAAGTTTTCAGCGTTAATTCAGACGGATGCGAATACTTATTATTCTCCCCGACGGAAATTACTGCGCACTCGGGAGAAACCGTTTTAATAAAATCCGAACATGAGGACGTTGAACTGCCGTGATGTCCGACTTTTAAAACGTCGCATTTAAGCGCGGGATAATCGTTAATTATTTGTTTTTCGATTCTCTTTTCCGCGTCGCCCGTCATTAACACCGATATATCCGAATATGTAAAAAGAGTAACTATCGAATCGTTGTTTAAATCCTTACCGGTCTCTTTCGGAGACAGAATTTCAAAATTCATATCGCCGTATGTATATTTATCTCCCGCATAGGCGTAATAAATATCCGCGCCGCTTTCCGCCGCAGCGTCGATAAAATCTTCATAAAATGATGAAGTAATATACTGCGCGTCAATATCTGGAATGATAATGTTATCGCACCCGATATCTCTTACTATGTCAGCCATTCCGCCTGCATGGTCGGAATGCGGATGCGAAACCATTATACAATCGAATTTTTCAACGCCGAGCGAACGGCAGTATTCTTCTACTTTGTCAGCATATTCGCTCTCTCCCGAATCTATCAGAACATAATGACCGTTGTTTACAAACAGTGCGGAATCACCCTGACCGACATCGATAAAATGAACGGACGCGGTAAAATCCGAATTCGACGGCAGATAAATATCTGTTTTATCGCCTGCGGTTTTCGGATATAAGTAGCCTGAGATTACGATAACCGCGGCAATAATAAAAGTTATAACTGCGGAAATTTTATTTTTACCTTTTCTTTTTGCCATAACCGTTTTTCTTTGAGCTTCTGCTTCTGTCAGAATTACTTTTTGAAGATTTCTTAATATTGCTGCCGTTATTTTTCTGTCCGGCTTTCTTTGCGGAAGGACGAATAAGACATTTATCCGAATATCCTATTAAATCGGTTCTGTGAGCTTTTATCAAAGCCTGTTCGACGAGGTCATGACTTTCCGGCGCAAAATAACGAAGCAAAGCTCTCTGCATTGCCTTATCTTTTGATGATTTAGCGACATAAACCTCTTTCATTGTATACGGGTCAAGCCCGGTATAAAACATAGCCGTCGAAATTGTTCCCGGCGTAGGGTAAAAATCCTGAACCTGTTCGGGGTGAAGCCCCTGTTGTTTTATAAACAAAGCGAGTTCAATTGCGTCGTTGAGTGTGGAACCGGGGTGCGACGACATCAAATAAGGAACGAGGTACTGCTCTTTTCCTGCCGATTTGCTTAACTCGAAATATCTCTTTGCAAATTTAATATACGTTTCGATATGGGGTTTTCCCATTTTATCAAGAACCGCGGCGGAACAGTGCTCAGGCGCTACTTTGAGCTGACCGCTTACGTGGTAACGCACAAGCTCCTTGAAAAATTCCTCGCTTTCGTCTTCAAGCATATAATCGAATCTGATTCCGGAGCGGATAAATACTTTTTTAATTCCCGGAAGTTCTCTTACAGCTCTTAAGATATCAATATACTCTCTGTGGTCGGCTTTCAGTTGACTGCACGGTACCGGGGCTAAGCATTTTTTTCCTTTGCACAGTCCTCGCTGATCCTGATGGTCGCACGACGGATGTCTGAAGTTTGCCGACGGTCCTCCTATATCATGTATATATCCTTTAAAATCGGGCAGAGATGTAAGGAGTTTTGCTTCTTTTATAATGGACTCCTTGCTTCTTGAGGTTACATAGCGCCCCTGGTGGAAAGCAAGCGAGCAGAAATTGCACGCGCCGAAACATCCCCTGTTGTGAGTTATTGAAAAACGAACTTCTTTTATTGCCGGAACTCCCCCCATGGATTCATACATCGGGTGATATGTACGCGCATACGGCAGTTCGTAAACCTCGTCAAGTTCTTTCGAAGTAAGAGGAGGCATCGGTTCATTTTGAACCAGCATCATTTTGCCGTGCTTTTGTTTGAGCATTTTACCGCGTACGTGATCCTGCTCGTCCTGTTCAAGTCTGACAGAAACGGCGTATTCTTTTTTGCTGTTTATAACATTATCAAGCGACGGACATTCAACGCCTCCGTACGGAGTCAGTCTCACGTCTGTAAGATAGCATGTACCGCGTATATCATTAAGGGAATGAACATCCTCGCCGTTTCTGAGTCTCTCTGCGATTTCAACAATCTGTTTTTCGCCCATACCGTATATGAGCAGGTCGGCACCCGATGAAACGAGAATCGACGGTTTTATACAGTCATCCCAATAATCGTAGTGTGCAAAGCGTCTCAGCGAAGCCTCAAGTCCGCCTATTATAATAGGCATATCTTTTCCATATATTTCTCTGATTTTGTGACAGTATACGTCGACAGCTCTGTCGGGACGTTTTCCCATTTTTCCGCCGGGAGAATATGTATCAACGCTTCTCGGACGTTTGGCAACCGAATAATGGGCGACCATAGAATCTATGTTTCCGCTTGATACGAGAAAACCGAGTCTCGGTGTTCCGAATTGCGTAAAATCGTCGTTTCTGCGCCAATCGGGCTGTGCGAGAAAAGCAACGGTAAATCCGGCATGTTCAAGAACTCTTGTAATAATTGAAGCGCCGAAACTTGGGTGGTCAACATACGCGTCGCCGTTTACATATACGAAATCAACGATGTCCCAGCCTCTGTTTAACATATCATTTTTATTAACGGGAAGAAAATCATTCATCATTCTGTTCTCCGTTTTCATTATCAGATTCACCGCCGCCGTTCATAGCGTTCATTTCATACCATTGAGCCTTTGATATGAGAACTTTTCTCGGTTTACTTCCCGCGGAGGGACCGACAACGCCTCTGTTTTCGAGTTCGTCCATAATTCTTCCCGCCTTTGAAAAACCTAATGAAAGGTTACGCTGAAATGCGGAAATAGAGGCTTTTTCGGGATTTTCAATTACAAGTAAAGCCGCTTTGTTTATAATCTGCATATCCGCGTCGGACACACTTCCGCCTTCCGCGGATGAAGAATCTTTTGAGCCTTTTTTAGCTGTCGACAGCGCGTTCTTATCTATTTCCTGCTGAACCGCGTCGTCGTATACGGTCGTTTCCTGACTCTTAACGAATTCAACGACTCTTTCTATTTCAGCGTCGGATAAGAAACATCCCTGAACTCGTTTAGGTTTAGACATTCCGACGGGATAATAAAGCATATCGCCCAGACCGAGCAGTTTTTCGGCGCCCGAAGCGTCAATTATCGTTCTGGAATCTATCTGCGACGAAACGGAAAGTGCAATACGACTCGGAATATTTGCTTTGATAAGTCCGGTAATAACGTCTACAGACGGTCTTTGCGTAGCGACAACCAGGTGCATGCCCGCTGCACGCGCCATTTGTGCAAGACGAGTAATAGAATCCTCAACCTCGGACGGAGCGACGGACATAAGATCCGACAGCTCGTCTATAACAATAACGACCTGAGGCATTTTTTCTAAATCGTCTCTTTCATCGCACAGGCTGTTGTAAGCGCCGATGTCTCTTACTCCGTTTTCCTGAAGCGTTTTATATCTGTTAAGCATTTCCGTCACAGCCCAAGCAAGCGCGCCCGCCGCTTTCCTTGCGTCGGAAACGACCGGAACAAGAAGGTGCGGAATGCCGTTATAAACGGAGAATTCAACTTGCTTCGGGTCAATCAGAAGTATTTTAACCTCGGACGGCTTAGCATTATAAAGAATGCTTACAATCATTGCATTAAGACATACTGATTTACCCGAACCCGTGGTACCGGCTATCAGCAAGTGGGGCATCTTTGCGATATCACAGCATACAACGTTGCCGGCGATATCTTTACCCAGCGCAACGTTTAGTTTGCTTTTCGCCTTCTCATATACGTCGCTCGAAACAATTTCTCTCATTGTAACGGTGGTTCTTCCCCTGTTCGGAACCTCAATGCCTATTGCCGATTTATTAGGTATGGGAGCCTCAATTCTGACACCCGCGGGGGCGGCGAGATGAAGAGCCAAATCATCCGCAAGTCCTGTAAATTTACTAATTTTAACTCCTGGAGCGGGGGCGACTTCATAACGTGTAACCGACGGACCGGGGACAATCTCCGTAACGGTTGCAGAAACATTAAAACTCTTGAGAGCTCCGATAAGTTTATCAGCCGTCGCTTTCAAATCCGCCTGACTTGCGGCTCTCGTATTTTTTGCGGGTTTGTTAAGAATTTCAACGCTCGGGAGTATATAATTATCATCGCCCGAATCTTGTTTTGAATCCGATATTTCATTGTTAATCTCATTTTTAACTGATTCAACTTCAGAAGCCGATATTTTTTCTTTCGTATCCTCTTTTTGTTTTTCTTCAGGTTCTGCGGGCGGAGTGAAAATAACAGGTTCTGACGATTCGGATTTATCGTCGTTAAATTTTATACTTTCGATTTTCTCCTCTTTTGCGGGCAAAGAAAATATATCTTTAATCTCATCCGATTCGATAACCGGCATTGAATCACTCTCGTCAAAATCTTTTATCTTATAATTCTTTTCTTTTTCTTTCTTTTTCTGTTCAACCTTTTCATCATCGTCTAAAGCCGATTCGTCATAGATTGTAAATATTTTCTTCCTTCTTTTTGCGGGCTCAGTCTCATCCGAAAGCTCTTTTTCAGCATTCTTTGCATATTTCTGCTGAGTTATTTCGCCTACTTTTTTTACGGGTGTTACAATCATTCTGAAAAGTCTTATCAGCGTAAAGCCCGTGAAAAACATAAATGAAACGAAAATCAACAGTCCGAGTACAACAAAAGCAGGAGCTTTTTTTCTGCCGATAAGCAGAAACAGTTCGCCGAAAAAAGCGCCGAAAATTCCGCATCCGGTACTTCCCTCGTCAAAATAAAGCATAAATTCATTTTTAATATCGTCGGCAAAGGATATAACTTCGGAATGTCTGAATATGTAGACAAACGAGCTTATAAAGGTCAGTAAAAGCAGACCTTCAAATAATTTAACGACAATATTATTTTCAAGTTTATCCATTGTCATTATTACAGCGATATATATAAGCATTACGGGTATAACGAAAGTGTTATATCCGAAAAATCCGAATGTTACGCCTCTGAGAGCATTCCACAGAGTTCCCTCCGCGCCGTTTATTATTCCGACAAAAAATAATAGAAAAGCAAGCGCGAAAATAATAATCGCGGCTATCTGATTTTTGCCCTGCATAAAAGAAATTCTGTCATTTGCCTGCATGGCTGTGCGCTTTGATGAAGACGATTGTTTGTTCTTTGAAGAAGTCGAACCGCTTGTTGAATTCTTTGTATTCTGGCTGTTATTTTTTTTTGGAGCGGTTTTAGCCGGCTGTTTTTTTGCGCCGGTCTTTTTTGTTTTTGTATCAGCTGCCATTTTTTCCTCCGTTGTTTTCCTTTATCAATGAATATAAGCAATGCAATGCGTCGCCGAGAGAACCGGGATTATCAATAAGTCCTTCTTTAACGGCGTCATCTCCGTTGAGAACGGTTCCGACGTCTGTAACCAATTCACCGGTTGAAAGCATAAGTTCCCTGAATCTCTCTGGTTTAATATTTGAATTTTCACACACAAAACGTACTATGCGTTCCTGCATATTCTGAAAATAATTGAGCGTCTGCGGAACGCCGAGAACCAATCCGTTCATTCTTACGGGGTGAATTGTCATCGTTGCGCTCGGCGCTATAAATGACCTGTCGGCGGCAACTGCGAGAGGCACGCCGATGGAATGCCCGCCCCCGAGCACAAGCGAAACTACGGGCTTTGTCATCCCCGCAATAAGTTCGGCGAGCGCAAGTCCGGCTTCAATATCACCGCCGACTGTATTAAGGATAACGATAAGTCCGTCAATATCCTTACTTTCCTCTACGGCGACAATTTGAGGGATAACATGTTCGTATTTTGTTGACTTTGTTCCCGAACTGAGAACATAATGCCCCTCTATCTGCCCTATAACAGTCAGACAGTGAATGAAATGTCCGTTCTCACCTACGGTAACGCTTCCGTAATCCTTTATCTCATCCGACCGAGTATCTTCCGTTTCGTCGGAACTGTCACCCTGAGAGCCGTCAGGATTCTCCGGAGAAAAAGGCGAAGGCATAGTAAAACCGTATTGATACTGCGAATAAAACATTATACCACTCCCAATGTCAGTAGTATAACCGTTTTTTTCATTCCTATCTAAATATTATACCATTATTTTTTTCAGGTATCAATAGATAATTTACAGTGTCGAAGCGCCTGTATGTGAATATTATGTAACGTAAGCAGCGACTAAATCAATTTCTATATAAGGAGAACTTTAAATGGACAATAACAATAAATCCTGCGGTATTTCGAATGTAAAATCTGCACTTCCGGCTTCACCGCAGAACGCGATGGCATACGTGCCGTTTCAGCTCGATTCGAGAGAATTCTCTGTCGAAGAAGCATTGAAAAACGGAACGTTGTTTCCTGTTTTAAATAAACCTTTTACGGGAGGCGGTAAAAATGGATAACAGACTTTCTCTTCTGAGAAAATACTCTGCCGAACAGTTTGCCGCATGGGAAACACATCTTTTTCTTGACACCCATCCGTATGATTTAAACGCAAGAACAATGTTTGAGCAGCACAGCGCACATGCCGACGAACTTAAAAAAGAATACGAATCGAAATACGGCCCGTTAAAATCAAACAATTCCGACGCATGCGAATGGCTTTCATCACCCTGGCCGTGGGAAAGGAGCAATGATAAATAATGTGGAACTATGAGAAAAAACTTCAGTACCCGGTAAATATAAAAAATCCCGACCCCAAAGCCGCACAGATAATAATTTCACAGTACGGCGGTGCTTACTGTATCAGAATATAATGTTTGACAGATATTTACATTTATTATATGTCTCTAATATGCATTTTATCAAATAGTCAGGCAAAAAAAATAAGAGGACCGTTTTTGTAACAGTCCCCTCATTTACGACAATATTTACTTTTTGAGCTGTTTTACAATCTGATTGCCGTACACCGCTGTACCGGTTATCAGCACACCCTGTATGGCTGATTCGAAAGTCCAGCCGCCCAGAGCCATTGCACCGACGACTCCGAACGGCAGAAGAATAAGCGGAATCCACTTATCGGGAATTACCTTGATGTTTTTGATAATCTGACCGATAATAAGCAATGCCGGGATAAGGATATAAGCGTTCTCGGTTATGTAGGTTAATACATCCATTTTTCACACCTCCTCATTTAAGAATTAAAGCCAAACCTGCCCCGACAAGCCCGGTTGCAAAAGCACCGACAATCGCTCCGACGAGTTTGTCCCAAAATTTTGCCGGTCTGTTTTTTACATTCTCTATATCTGCGCTCAGCTTGTTTACATCATCACGGAGATATTTTATTTCCGTCGCTACATCTCGGATTGACTCTATTAATTTATTCATATCGTCAAGCCGTTTATGCGCGGATTTGACCGAGCTTTCAACTGCCGCCAGTTCTTTGGCAAAATCAATGTCGTCCATCTTTTTTTATTCCTTTTTCTCTTATTCAAGTTTCGCAGACTTACGCAGAATAGCCCTTGCGTCATCTGCCGTGACCCTGCCGTCACCGTTTATGTCGGCGGCGGATTTTTCTTTTTCTTTGAGATTTTCGAGACGGGCAGAAGCGCGGAGGGCTTTTCTTGCGTCGTCTGCCGTTACTTTGCCGTCGCCGTTTACGTCACCTTTTTTTATAGGCTCGACATAATCGACTCCGCACACCGACATTGTGCTGATAACGATTGCCTTTGCTATCTTATCAAGATTTTCGTCATACGCCTTGTTGTCTTTAGCAGAAGAAATAAAACCGACTTCAAGCAGACACGAGTGCATATTTGTCTGTTTGTTCACTCCGAAGTCTGTAAATCTGTCTGCC
>JALEQX010000079.1 GCA_022763825.1 Oscillospiraceae bacterium
CGCACCCAAAATACAGCGGATTGCGTCTATGGGGACGGTTCTTTTTCGCAGGAATACTGCCGTATTTCAAGGAAAAAACTGTTTCGGGTATTCTGTATGTCTAAAAGTTTACATCTGATTGCAAGTATGAGCGTGTTTAACAAGGATGAAAACGCAGGCAGGCTGTCGCCTGTCAAGTTTGAAGACGCAGTTAAACGCGGTCAGACGACGCAATGCTTGTAAGGTTTTAGGCGTACAGAGTACCAAAGGCGTGAGACGGTGCGTTTTGGGCTTATGGGGTTCGGCTCTCTTTTGCTATTCCCAAGTATTCGAGTTCTTCTTTTCTGTCGAGTTTACTCTGCGCTTTTACTTTTGCTCTGCGTTCTTTTCTGTTCGGACCGATTATTCCGTTTCTGTAAAACGCGATAAAGAACATTCCGAGCACCGAGCCTATCGCACAGCATATAAAGTCCTCCATTGTGTCGACGATACCGACTTCGCTTATAATGTCCGACGTCTGGAGCATATAGCCGTATACCCTGTCCATTGTGAATTCGTAAAGCTCCCACGCGACGGCGAGGAACATTGAGAACGTAAAACTGAACAGCGAGGCAAGCGCGGGGCTTAAATGACGTTTTTTGCCCTGAATCGCGACGGCGAGGTCGTACGCGAACCACGTCGCGATAACGCCTGAGAGCGTGTGAGTTATAATATCGCTGTACGGAAAATTCGTTTTCGAGTTGAGCGTATAACCTATAACGCACCCGTAAAAGATAAATATGTTAAAAGCCGTCTGCGAACTGTACGGAACTCTTGTTATGAAGCTTTTTCCGCCGAAAAGCTGAAAAAAATCCCACAGATGCGTAAACGCTATCGTGAATATTGACATCAAAAGCATTGTTACCGAATTCGTGAACAAGCCGTAAATGCCGTAAATGAGCGTAAGAACCCGTATAACGCGCCACAGAATCAGCTGTGGGGTAGGAATACGCTCTATTTCGTTGAGCTTTTTCATTAATTATGTCTCCTAAATATTAAAATAAGAATACCTGTCAAGTTTAACATATATTAATCGTATTTTCAATAATATTTGTTCGTCGAATTATCCGATAATGCGCCGAATCTTATTGACTTAATAAAAATATTGTACTAAAATAAACTGGATGTGAAAAATACTGCGGTGAAAGGAATATCAACGCTATGGATATGTCAGCTTTAAAAGCAAACCCGAATAAAAAACTCGAAATAAACACGCCCTACGGCGATTTTTTGAGATTTCCCGTTAAGACGAAGGTAGTCTACAAGGGCGACGATTTGAACGAGATAATGGACGAATGTGTAAAGCCATACCTTAAAGACGGCGATATGATATTCATAAGTGAAAAAATAGTTGCGATAAGTCAGGGACGAGCCTTCGATATCGACGATATCAAGCCCTCCCGCCTTGCTAAAATTCTTTGCAAATTTGTTTACAAATCGCCCTACGGCATCGGTCTCGGAAGCCCGTGGACAATGGAGCTTGCATTAAGAGACGTCGGCGCGCCGAAAATTCTTTTTGCCGCCGCGTGCTCCGCTGTTACAAAGCCGTTCGGTATCAGAGGCGTTTTCTATAAAATCGTAGGCGAAAAGGCGAGAGCGATAGACGGTCCGTGCGACTGCACGCTTCCCCCGTACAATCACTATGCAAAGCTCGCGCCCTATAAGCCCGACGAGGCTGCGAAAAAACTCGAGGAACACACCGGCTGTAAGGTTGTTGTTATGGACGCGAACGATATCGGCAGAGAAATTCTCGGCAGAAGCGATAAAGATATCAGCATCGATATGTGCAAGGAGATTTTCCGCGATAACCCGCTCGGTCAGGGTTCACAGCAGACCCCCGTTTGCATTATCAGAAAGAAAGAAAATACAAAAGACGATATTATCAGTGAAGAATAAACAATAATTTACCGAGGGTAAATTACTGTTTCAGTGATCAGCGGTCAGTATTACTTAATTTCTAACCGCTGCCCGCTGTTCACTGCAATAATTTATTGCGTGCAATGCGGTAAATTATTTTTTTGGGGGTTTTTATATGTACGAATATTTACTTGCACTTGCATTAATTCTTTTATGTACAAAGCTTTTCGGACTGATTACGGCGAAGGTTCACCTTCCGCAGGTTGTCGGCGCGCTTATTGCCGGCGTTATTCTCGGTCCGTGCGGATTCGGAATTCTGGAGGAGACGGATTTTCTTATTAAGACAAGCGAAATAGGCGTTATCATGCTGATGTTTATCGCGGGTCTTGATACGGATATTTCCGAGCTTAAAAAGACAGGTCCCGCCGCGTGCCTTATAGCCACGCTCGGCGTCATCGTGCCTATACTCGGATGCGGAGGCGCATACTTCCTGTTTTTTGAGGACAAGGTCGAATTCAATTCTCTTATGAAAGCCGCGTTTATCGGCGTTGTTTTCGCCGCGACGAGCGTCAGCATAACGGTCGAAACGCTTAATGAAATGGGCAAATTAAAGACGAAAGCCGGTTCAACGCTTTTGTCGGCAGCCATAATCGACGATATAATCGGTATTGTCGTATTAAGCATTATAACCGGAATGGGTGATTCGAGCGTTAAACCCGGAATTGTCGTTGTTAAAATACTTCTGTTCTTCGTATTTGCTCTGGTTGTCGGACTTATTATTTATCAGATATTCAAACGAATTTGGAAAGATCACGAGGAAACCAGGCGCGTTTCAATTTGGGCTATGGCGTTCTGTTTCATAATGGCATATTGTGCGGAAAAATTCTTCGGCGTAGCGGATATCACGGGCGCGTACTTTGCGGGCGTTATTCTCTGTAACCTCACGGGCATGAGAAAATACGTCGCAAAAAAAGTTACCGTTGCCTCTTACCTTATATTCAGCCCTATTTTCTTTGCAAATATCGGACTTAAAACGGATATCAAGGGATTCTCGCGCGAGATTCTTCTGTTTACGCTCGTGCTTATCGTGCTTGCTGTCGTTACGAAAATTATCGGCTGCGGAGTCGCCGCCAAGATTTGCAGAATGTCGAACAGAGATTCCGTCACCGTCGGTTTCGGCATGGTCGCAAGGGGCGAGGTCGCGCTCATGGTCGCGCAGAAGGGTATCGACGCGGGGTACATAGATCAGAAGCTTCTGCCCGCGATTGTACTTACGGTTATGTGCTGTGCGCTGGTAACGCCGATACTGCTGAAACTGTCGTATAGACACGATGTTCCGGTGAAACAATAATTTGTCGAGATAAATTATTGTTTTGCTGTTGACATTGCATCTTTTTTATGTTACAATTTATATATTGTCGGCATTTTGCCGTTGAATTTTTGTAAAAGTTAATACCGACATGAGAGGTGGAGTCTGTCATAGCGCGTCAGCGTTATTCATGCGGGTAAAGTATTTGAACTTTTTGACTCGTACGGGACTTTCTTTTTTCGGAAAGTCCCGTATTTTATTGTCTTTTTTTCGGTTGTTAACGGTTTGGAGGAAATGAATTGATACCTGCTCTCATTATTTTCATTGTCACGTATGTTCTGTTGATTGCGTTTCAGAAGTGGCGTCCGTACATTGCTCTCGGCTCGGCGGCGCTGTTTATAATCCTCGGCTACTGCGGAGTTTTCGAGATGAATATTCTCTCTGCGCTCAAGGCCGTCGATTATAACGTTCTGATGATGATAAGCGGAACAATGGCTACTGTCTCGCTGTTTATCGAGAGTAAAATGCCCCAGAGACTTTCGGAAATTCTGTTACATAAGGTTTCCAACGTTAAGTGGGCGATTGCGGTTTTGTCGCTGTTTGCCGGCGTTATAAGCGCGTTCGTCGATAACGTTGCAACGGTTCTCATGGTTGCTCCCGTCGGACTCGCTATTTCGAAAAAACTCAAAATTTCACCCGTTCCGGTTCTTATTTCAATCGCCGTATCGTCGAATCTCCAGGGCGCGGCGACGCTCGTAGGCGACACGACGAGTATTCTTCTCGGCGGATTTGCCGATATGAACTTCATGGAATTCTTCTGGATGAACGGCAGACCCGGCATATTCTTCGGAGTTGAGCTCGGTGCAATCGCTTCGCTTCTCGTTCTGCTGTTTATATTCAGAAAGAATACACAGCCTATCGATTCAAAGATTGAAACGACGGTCGAGGATTACTTCCCGTCGATACTTATGATAGCAACGGTCGTATTCCTTATAATCGCTTCGTTCCTGCCCAAACCCGAGTCGGGCGCGCTTCTCACGATTTACGAATTAAGAAGCGGTATTATCTGCGTTGCGCTTTGCCTTATCGGAATTATCAGAGCGTGCATTCGGCGCAAAAACGGCGAAGTCGTTAAACTTGTTCTCGGCGAGTTCGACAAGGACACCGTACTTCTCCTTTTCGGTCTGTTCATCATTATCGAGGGTATCAAATCAGCCGGAGTTATCGACGCTATTGCTCAGCTGTTCTTCAAGGTTTCGGGTGACAATCCGTTCCTTCTCTATACAATTATCGTATTCGCTTCCGTTGTTCTGTCGGCGTTTATAGACAACATTCCGTATGTTGCGACGATGCTTCCCGTTGTACAAAGTATTGCAGCACTCATGGGACTGCCCGCGTATGTTTTCTATTTCGGACTTCTTACCGGTGCTACGCTCGGCGGAAACCTTACCCCGATCGGCGCGAGCGCGAATATCGCCGCTATCGGAATATTAAGAAAGAACGGCGAGACCGTAAAAACAAAGGATTTCCTGAAAATCGGCGTGCCGTTTACTCTTTCGGCGGTGCTCGTGGGTTATGCATTCGTATGGCTTGCATGGGGAATTTAACTTGACATCTATCTAAATTTATATCTATACCGATTGTTTTTTTGACGCGAATGAACGGAGCTGTGTAAAACGGCTCCGTTCATTCGTTTTTTATAGGGGGGATGTAAAAAATTAATTCCGCATTGTATCATACGCCGTGAAAGGAAAGTGATATGATGCTCATTAAAACAATAACGCTTGATGTTTCGAATAATATTCTGACCTCGCCCGTCAGCGTTCAGAAACTCAGCGTCGGTGACAGAATCGATATTTATCTGCGTTCGCGCGGTATGGGTATAAAGCTGAGCGGGGATATGCACGCGCGCATTCTTGCAAAAAAGCCGGACGGCACGCTGTTGTTCAACGACTGCACGCATGACGGGGATAAAATATCGTATATTATAACAAATCAGACAATTTCCGCGCCCGGAATAGTCGAATGTCAGCTTCGTATTACCGGTGGCAACGAGGATATTTATCTGCCGAAATTTTCGCTCCTCGTTTCTGATAATCTCGATATAGGAATAGAGAGCGCGGACGAGTCGACGGCGTTCGGACGGTATCTTGCCGTAATGGATAAAAAGGAGGATTCCGAAAATAAAACGACATCATTGTCGCCCGAATCCACCGACGCCCAGTACCCGAGCGCAAAGGCGGTTTACGATGCGCTCAGAGAGACGGAAAGCGCGCTTCCTTCGATATCCGTAAGCGAGATAAGCGGAGGTCACGCCGTAACGGTAAACGGAAAAAATACGTCGAACATATTTAACGTTTACGACGGAAAAACGCCGGTGCGCGGAACGGATTACTGGACGGCGGAGGATAAGGCGTATATAAAATCATATGTCGACGACGCAGTTTTAGGAGGTAAATGGTGATGAGTATAAAAACATCATTGACAGCCCTCGCATCAGCCGTCAGAGCAAAAACGGGAACCTCGGCGCAGATGACGATTGACGAAATGACTCAGAAAGTCGGCGGGATTTTTTCTGCGTTTTACAGCTATACGAACGGGAGCGGGAACGCGTATTTTACGTTTAATCAGGTTCCGTTCGAATGCAATCTCGTCTCCGTGATGCTCCGCTGGGGTATGGGCAACCTCAGCAAGAACGACGTTTACAGTGTTTTCTATAACGAAAAAACCGCCGACAGCAGATACAGAAAAAAGGCGGACGACGGGAACAACACGCCGTTCAACGTTTCAAACAGCGTTGTCGTTACGAATACAAAGGATGAAAAAGGTACTTATACGGTAAAAATCTACTGCGACGGATGTATTTTTAATTCGTCTCAGCCGTATGTAGTTTTTCTTGCAAAAAAGGAGTGATTGTCTTGTATTATTATGTCGATTCGACCGGCGAGTACTATACCGAACGCTCGTTTCCTCTTATACTCCCCGGCGAGCATGAAGTCGGCGAGAGAGAATATATTTCGGCAAGAGCAGGGGACGAGGCAAAATATGCATAATACTCTGTGACAGAGCGATAATAATTAAACTGCGGTTAACGGTGCAATGTGTCGTAAAACCGCAGTTATTTTTTTATGAAAAAGACGAAATGTGCAATTAATTAACTGAAAAACGCCCTAATATGTGCAATTAATTGATTTTTAAATATGATTGAGCTTTTTTTACGGTACTTTAATGTTTGAAATGATAATGACTGTTTGCATTTATCTCAATATTATTACAAAATTATATTTTTTATTGAAATAATACAAATTATTGTGTATAATTCAACAAAAGGATATCAGTGCCTGTAAATTTTCAGGCGTTACGAAACAAAAGAGGTTTATGTATGAAAAAATCACTTTTTCTTCGCGTTTTATCCGTATTGTTAAGTGTTCTTTTGATTTTTGAGATAATGCCCGTGTCAGTATTTGCCGAGGATTTTACGGCGGTTTCGGATATTATCGAAAATGAGGACGTTACAAATCCCGACGCGGAAATTTCAAATCCGGAAGAATCCGAAATACTCCCCTCAACCGAAGTTATCGGCGAAATAGAGGAAAAGCGCGAGGAAAACGTCAAGCATTTTATGCTGTCCGATTCCGAATACTGCGCCGTATCCTACCCGCAGAGCGTTCACTATAAGCCCGATCCCGACGGGGCGTGGGTCGACATTGACAACACGCTTGTCGAACAGACCGATTCCGACGGGGAAACGTATCTTGCGCCTGAGGCGTCGCCCGTCGGCGTTAAGCTGAAAAGCGACGCGTCCGCCGGCGAGCTTGCCGAGTATACGGCAGCCGGTCACACCGTGTCGTGGAGTTATGACGGGGCGGATTTCGGCGTGTTTAAAAGTAAAAACAGAGTCAGAAAATCTCCTTTAAAAAACAAACCGCAGTATGCGGAAAATACCGTTGCCGCCGCAGTTCAAAATCTCGAAGATTCGGCGCAGTACAGGCATTTTTATAAAAATGTCGATATTGAGTATACCGTCACTCCGTCCGGTCTTAAGGAAAACCTTATATTAAAATCGCCGGATGTTCGGAACGAGTTTTATTCGACATATAATATAGGCGCGCTCACCCCCGTTCAGACCGACAGCCGTACCGTAACGCTTTACGACGGCGAAAAGGAAATTCTGACAGTCAGCGCACCGTGCATGACAGACAGCATAAACGCGTCGAGCGAGGACGTTTCGCTTACTCTCATGTCAGCCGGTGACGGTAAAATGAAAGTAAAAATTTCCGCGTCGAGAGAGTGGCTCGATTCGCCCGACAGGGAATACCCCGTAACTCTCGACCCGTATATATTTGAAAGTAAAAACA
>JALEQX010000091.1 GCA_022763825.1 Oscillospiraceae bacterium
TCAGCTTAAAGCAGTTTGTGATTTGCTCGCGGGAAGTTCGAGTGTAAAGCTTTCCGATTTGTTTGATAATGAAACGCTGAATTCTGCCGAGAAAAATAAAATAACTTTTTCGAGCTCGTCTTATCAGGATGAGCATGACAGCTACGAGGAAATACTTGACGGTGATATTATTTTTACCGATCTCTTAAAATCTGTTTATGACTGGTCTATTTTGGCTGATATCCTCGGAGATAACTCATATATATCACAATCAAAGGTTAAATCGTATGATAAGCATAGGGCTGATTTAAAGCTATTGAAAAAAGTTGTAAATAAACACTGCCGTGATAAATATTACGATTTATTTAAGTCCGATAAAAACGATAAAAATTACTGTGCTTATTCCGGCATGTGCAAAATCGGCGGAAAGAAAAAGGAAATAAAACGCGTAAAGCAGGACGATTTTTATGCGGAAATTAAAAAAATACTAAAACCGTTTGACGATGATGACGACGTTAAAATAATATTTTCAGACATTGAGACAAAATCATTTTTACCTAAACAGATTTCTACGGAGAACTGTGCGCTTCCGTATCAGCTTAATGAATTTGAATTAAAAAGAATCCTGTCAAACGCCGGAAATAATTTCCCGTTCCTAAAAGAAAAGGATGAAAGCGGAATTACCGTCAGTGACAAAATAATGAAGCTGCTGACATTCAGAATTCCTTATTATGTCGGTCCCTTGAACGATGCGCATAAGAGCGAAAACTCAAACTGCTGGATGGTGCGCAGAGATAATTCAAAAGACCGCATAACCCCGTGGAATTTTGAAAATAAAGTTGATATTGAGCAGAGCGCGCAGGAATTTATTTTCAGAATGACAAATAAATGCACGTATCTTTACGGCGAGGATGTTTTGCCGAAAAATTCGTTATTGTACAGCGAGTATGAGGTTCTTAACGAACTGAATAATTTAAGCCTCAACGGAGAGAGACTGAACGTTGAAGATAAAAAGGATATTATCGAAAAGGTATTCAAACAGAAAAATAAAGTAAAGATTAAAGACATAGTAAACTACTACCGTTCTGTCGGAAAAGAGGTTTCTGCCGATGATTTTTCGGGACTTGCCGACATGAAGGAGTTTAAGTCGTCGCTTAAATCGTACAGAGATTTTGATAAAATACTCGGCGGCAGATTCAATTATAATTATGCAGAAGAAGCGATACTTGCAGTTTTGCTTTTCAGCGGAGATAAAAAGATACTGACCTCTCGGCTTAAAAAGATAGGCGGCGGATATTTCACCGATGACGAAATAAAGAAAATCTCATCTTTGAGATATTCCGACTGGGGCAGATTTTCGAAGAAACTGCTGACAGGCGTATATTCTGCTTATTCGCAGACCGGCGAATACATGAATATAATAACAGCAATGCGTGAGACGACATGCAATTTTATGGAAACGCAGGGTCAGAATTTCGGTTTTAAGGACGAAATACGGAAAATTAACAGCGAGGTTATGCCGAAAATCAACGAGTTTTCATATGACGCGCTTGTTAAGGATTTATATGTTTCACCGAAAATAAAACGTTCTGTTTGGCAGACACTGCTCATAGTCCGTGAGATTGTTAAAATAACGGGACATGAACCGAAAAAGATATTTATTGAAATGGCAAGAGGTACGGACGGCACTTCAAAAACGCCGGATTCAAGGAAAAACAGACTTTCGGAGCTTTATAAGAAATGCGGGGAAGATTCGGGAGTTCTTTATGATTCTCTTGCAAAGCATACAGATTCCGATTTGAGAAAAACCGCACTGTATCTGTATTATACGCAGATGGGTAAATGTATGTACTCGGGTGAGAATATAGAGCTTGACGATTTATTTGATAAGAATATTTACGATATCGATCATATTTATCCGCAGTCAAAAACAAAAGACGACAGTCTTGATAATAAAGTTCTTGTAAAAAAGAAATTGAATTTAGATAAAAGCGATAAATTCCCTATTCCGAGTCATATAATTACAGATAAAGCGCGTGAGAATTGGATTGCATGTAAGAATGCAGGACTTATTTCCAAAGAAAAGTATGAGCGCTTAACGAGAAAAACCGAGCTTACTGCCGATGAGCTTGCAGGATTTATAAATCGTCAGTTGGTCGAAACAAGACAGTCGACTAAAGCCGTTGCAGAGATTCTGACAGAAATGTTCCCCGACACAGCGATAGTTTATTCAAAGGCAAGCAATGCGGATGTGTTTAAAAAGTACTTTGACATTCCGAAGGTACGCGAGGTTAATGATTATCACCATGCGAGGGACGCGTATATCAATATCGTCGTAGGCAATGTTTTTGACGTTAAATTTACACGAAACGCAGTGCGCTTCATAAAAAGCGGAAAACAGTATTCGCTTAACGAATGTATGTATGATTTTCCTGTCGGAAATAAAGATAATCCTGCGTGGATTCCCGGGGTTGACGGTACGATATCGACAGTAAAGAAAGTATGTTCAAGAGAGAATATACTTTACACGAGAATGCCGTATACTCAGTGTGGAACTCTTTATGACGTTCAGCTTTTAAAGAAAGGAAAGGGACAGTTCCCCGCAAAGCCCGGCGACTGTCATTTTGACGGGCAGACTAGTGAGGAAATTATAAACAAATACGGCGGTTATAATAAAATTAAGGGCGCATATTTTTGTCTTGTCGAACATACGGACAAGAAAAATAATCGTGTGCGTTCAATCGAATTTGTTCCCGTATATCTTGCCGACAGTATAGAGAAAAATCCGTCCTTGCTTGAAAAGTATGTATCCGAAACGCTCGGGCTGAAAGACGCAGATGTCAGAATCCGCAGAATTAAAATGGATTCACTGTTCAGCTATAATGGATTCTTGATGAATCTTTCGGGCAGAACGGGCCGTCAGTTAATTTTCAAACCGGCGGTTCAGCTTAGACTGAATATGGGATATTATAAATATTTAAAGAATATTGTAAAATTTCATGACAGGCAACGTATTATGAAAAATACTCTTACTGTCAGTGACTTTGACGATATTTCAAAAGAAAAGAATCTTGAACTATATGACGTTTTATTATCAAAGATTAAAGACGGTGTTTACGGTATTGTGTATTCAACTCCATTAAAGCTGTTGACAGAAAATAGAGAGAAGTTTATTTCTCTTTCTGTTGAATCACAGGCGGAATTATTATATAACGAGCTCCATTTGTTTCAGTGCAACAGAGTTAATTCTGATTTATCTCTGCTCGGCGGTTCTCCGAATTCCGGAATAATTTTGATTCAAAAAACCGTGACGGACAAAAATAAAGAATATTTAATTAATCAGTCTCCGACCGGTTTATTTGAAAGTGCGCCTGTTGATTTATATACGATATGAGCTGGCGAACGGTTGTAATATCAAAGAACGCAAAGCTCGAAGAAAAATTGAATTATCTGTATGTCAGGGATTCGGATGGCGTGCAAAAAGTACATCTGTCCGAGATAGGTTTATTGATGATAGAAAGCACCGCCGTTTCCCTGACTGCGGGGTTAATCTGTGAGCTTAGCAAACGGAAAATCAAAGTAATATTCTGCGACGAAAAACGCAACCCGCAGTCAGAGCTTGTTTCATATAATCAAAGC
>JALEQX010000098.1 GCA_022763825.1 Oscillospiraceae bacterium
TTACAGCTTTTTCGTGGATGTATTCACAAAAATTCAGCATTATACAGATATTAAAGCGGTTAATTTTGTTATAATGCTGCTTGGCATTGCTATATTTTCGTTCGGAACGGGGCTTTACTCCGCCGCTGATTTCGGCAGGGGCTCATATGAAGCAGTCACATTTTCGCTTGCCGAAAAAAACGGGTGGAAAATCAAAATCGTACGAATGGTTCTTGATATTATAATGGTAATTATCGGCGTTTTGCTCGGCGGTAAATTCGGAATTTGCACAATTGCCACCGTTTTGCTCTCCGGTCCGATAATACAGGCAACCGTAAGCACTGTTAAGAAATCTAAGATTTTAAAAAACATTTCTTAAAATTCTCATACAAGCCTAAAAGTGATAAGACATACAAAAAGGATGAAATTCGATTTTGAACAAGTCCGTAAAAAATGGACAACAGAAAAAAGAGACCTCTTGATGTAGAATATACATCAGGAGGAATTTTTAATGCCAAGAAATTATCGAAACGCCCGTCTGTCCGCATGAAATACGGCATAAATCCATCTGTATAAATGACGACATATCAAATATTATCAATGAATGTATATAACAGGACGTAATAGAATATATGAGACCGGCATTCAGTTTAAATTCGATTGAATAATGAGCTTTTATATTGTTCGTCATCAAATGATGCACTACCCTACTATAAAAGATTGCGAGGCTCTGACTCTCCAGTGTAACCTTAATGATACAGTTGAGTATCAACACTTCCCTATATATTCAACATATAGACTTAAAAAGTCTATAACAGCCGTAAAAAAGCATTGAAAATGTGCTTGAAAAAATCCTTGATTTTAAGTCAGAGAGTTTTTGAGAGATTTTAAGAGACGGCTAATTTCAAAATTCCAAAGTCATTTTAGTGCGATTTAGGGCATTTATGACTGAGACTTTTGAGAGACATCGCTCAAATCAGAATCGTAACACGAATTGAAATGAGCAAAAAATTTGAGAGACTTTTCAAAAAAAATAATGATTACTTAAAGTAATAAAACTTTAAAGATAGATGTTTATTCATTTGAATAAATTCTTGAAAACGCGGAATAATTATGGTATAATTAAACCACAATATAAAGGAGTTGATTTTATGCCACAGATTATTCCTATCAGAGATTTAAAAAACACGAGTGAAATATCCGCTATGTGCCATAGCAGTAATGAACCTGTTTTTATAACTAAAAACGGTTATGGCGATATGGTTGTTATGAGCATGGAAACATATGAGAAAAATATGTTTGTTCATGATTTAGAGAAAAAGTTAGCCCAAGCCGAGGAAGCAATAAGCAAGGGAGAAGTCAGAGATGCAAGAAAAGCACTTTCTGATTTAAGAAAACAATATGAATTATAATCTTGTAATAACTCAACCGGCGGAAAAAGATTTAGCACCTTTTTATTAATATATCACATGTTTTCTTGCCTGTAAAATTTTAAAAGTTACAGAATGCTGCAAAATAATGTCTGTGTTTCAGAACAATAATCCTGTTCGTCAACAAAAAAACATCGCCGAATCGAAACTGACCGATTCGGCGATGTTTTTTATATCTTTTTATAATTGAAATGTTAAAAATCGAAATATTTTTCCCTGATTCTCTTCATTCTGCCGTTGATAACTCTAAGCGTATCGACGGCTTCTTTCTTTTCCTCGTCCGTGCCGTAGATTGCCTGTTTCATCAGTCTGCCCTCTTCAAAACACGCGTCGTCGTGCAGGGGGAAATAATTTTTTAACAGGAAGCAACCGTAGCGGACATAGCGAATTTCGCCAACGAGTCTGAATTCTTTGCTTATCGTGTCAACCGCGACGCTTCTGAAATTTTTAATCGAATCAATAAGCGCTTTCCGCTCGTTTTCGGGCGAGAAAACTATCGTCGAGCATATATACGCATTTTCGTTTTCAGGCGTACATCCGTGGCTGTCCGTGCTGCCGACAATCGGATATTTATATCCTCTTGCTGAGTCCTCATAATATCTGACGGTCTGATAGCCGTTCTGTTCAAAATACCTCTCTCCGCCGAGAACCTCGAACGCGTCGAATATTTTATTCTCAACAAGCCAGTCGTTTAGAACATCCGCGTCATGGAAGCAGTTGCCCGTTATCCAATTCGGATGCGGGAAAACAGCGAGTCCGCCGGCGTTTCTTATCTCGTCGTAAATCCATTTAAGAGTCGAAGCCGTCAGCGGGTCGATATTCTCGGGAACCTTAATATTTTTCGCAAGCGCGGTCATTTTCTCGGTAAACTGCTCTCTCGTCATGACATCGGGGCAGTCATCTCTTATCGAGCGGAATTTTTTGTCCTTGCCGACTTCCTTAACCGCCTCGTCCTCGACAAGCGAATTAATAGAATATTCGCCTCCGAAATTTATCGTATGGGGCGCAACCGTAAATCCGTTAATCGGCGGGAGGTGAACCTCTTCGCCGGGAACGAGAGTCAGCTCGGTCGGAATATTTTTATAGCTTTCAATCGCTCTCAGCGACGGGTAATATCTGCGGTGGTCTGTTATCGCCATAAAGTCATAGCCGTGCGAGCGGTACATCGCCGCGACAGCCTCGGGCTCCTCGCCGCCGTCGGACAGGTTCGAGTGAACGTGCAAATCACCCATGAACGGGTACATGCCCCTGAGGTCTTCGTTTACCGCGTAGACTGCGAAAACAACGCTTTTTCTCTCGGCGTACTCGATTGCGATTCTGTACTCGCCTTCCTCGGGGAGCGAAACGGGAATGATTATCTCCCCGTCCTTTTCAGGCACTGCGGTTAATTCAATTCGTACACCCGACGCGGGATGCGTGAATACCGAACCGCCGTTGAGCCACGTTATTACGGCTGAATATTCGTTACCGGGAATAAATAATTTATCCCCGCCCGTCGGACGGATGTGTATTTTCGTTTCCTTTTTTACTGTCAAAACTTTCGGAAAAACGTCGTAATCCCAAAGCTCGCTTCTTCTCTCAAAAGCCATTTCAGAACCCCTCCGTTCGGCATTTTAAAATTCGCTGTTATCGTAATAATATCCTTTTTGTTCGTATCTCGAAATCGTTTCTATGCCGTTGACTACGGTGAAAACGTACGTGCAGTCGCCCGCATAGAACATGTTTTTCTCACCGAAAAGGTCTGTAAGATATCGTGTGTTGTCAACCTCGGTCGTATCGCCTATGAATCTCGACTGCGGAATCAGGAGCTTGCGTGCCTTAATATTCGAATAAATATTTCTGTCGTCGTTTATTAAGTGATGCGCGCACTGGAGGTACTCGCACGAGAGAAAATTTCTGCCGTATATGTTTATAAGATTCTCACCGTTTGCGTCCTCCGCGTCGCCGAGAAATATAATCGTCGTGTCGTCAAAATTTATCGAAAAAACCGTCGTAGACTCGTTGATGCTTCTGTAAACGTCGTCACCGCCCGCTCTCGGCGAACGAGGCAGAATGTCCTCGTGCGTCGTGAGAATTTCAATCACCGCGTCGGGGAATTTGAACGTCTGACCCGTGTGAACCTTAATATATTTCGCGCCGGGCGCGTATTTTTTAATTCGTTTTCTCAATTCGTCCGTGCAGGGGTTGTCCCTGCAATAGCCGAGAAGCGTGCGTGACGGGATGTTGAACATAACTCTTTCGAGAATGAGAACGTCCTTTTCCCGTCTTAAAAGCTTTATGAAAAAGTCCATGTGGTCGTCGTGGTTGTGCGTGCATATATACGCCGAAACTCTGATTTTTCCGCCTCTTTCGATGTTTGTAAGGTCGTAGAGCCTATCCATAAATTCGTCGCACGCGTCCTCGGTCGCCTGTTCGCGCTCTCCGCCGTCAATAATGATAACGGAGTTGTCGCGGAGCCTTAACGCATAGAGCATACCGCAGTCACAGCTGAAACCGGGGATCATCTTTCCGTATTTCAATGAAAACTGCATAAGCGCGGTGCCCTCTCTCTGCTCCTCGCTTCTGTTATCGGCTTCGAATGCAGCGCAGCCGGTCGAATTGTCGAGAATAATTCTCGCCTCGCCCAAAGAGTCGATATAATAAGCATATATATAATGCTCCCCGTTTTCGAACTGAGAGAAAATATTGCCGTTGAATTCTCTGTGAAAAAGCTCTTTCCTGCCCGTGTTTTCTATATTTTTTAGGAATTTTTTGAAAACCTTGCCGTCGACGCCGGAACGTACAATCATAAACGAGTCGTCGTCCCCGCCGTTTTCCTCATTTTCAAGACTCATTCCGGCACCGCAGTTTAAAACCCCTGACGCCTCAGCTCCGAATTCATTAACGCCTAAAACGGCAAAAAAATCACTTACAGTCATAACAGTCTCCTTATATTATCCATTTATAATATAATTATATATTCAATACCTCCGCGTGTCAATAATCCGCGTGTCAATAAAAAGAAAAGGAAGCGGTTTAGCTTGCATGTTGACATTATTATATAAAAATGGTAAGATAATTAAAGAATAAGATTAAAACGGTGATTTTATGAAAAGAATTTTATGTATTTGTCTGTCAATGATTTTGATTTTGTCCGCATTTTCGCTGAGTGCGTCCGCACTTGAGGATTTGACATCCGTTTACGGCGAAGAGAGCACGTCCGATTACAGTGAGCCGGCAACGGACATCGGCGAACCTGACGAAAACGACGAAAACGCCATCCGCACGGGCGACGTAGACGGTGACGGCAAAGTTTCGGCAACCGACGCGCGCATAACGCTGAGGCTGTCGGCGAAAATAGCGTCCGCGGGTACTGTCGGGGTTACGCTTTACGCCGACGCAAACGGCGACGGCAAGATTACGGCGGCAGACGCGAGACTCATTCTGCGCTATTGTGCAAAGCTCGAAAATTTAACCGCCCTCAGCCCGGTTAAAGCGCTCGAGGGCAAGGATGAGCTGGGCAAATGGGTTTGTTTTTACAACACGCAGATAAACAGACTCGAAAAGATTCACTACTGCAAACGGTTCGGCGTTTATCTTGTATATATTAACGACAATTATCTTGCCCAGGCGATTGCTTCCGACATAAATTCCGATGAGAACGGCACATTCTACATGACCGACGGCGGAACAAAAAGATATTTCAAATTGGAAGAAGCGGACGACGGAACATCCGAAATCTGGTTCTATGACGAGGAGGATTCTGTCTCATGCGCTGCCGGTTCGCCGACCTATATGACTATGGACAGAGATGAGTTTCTGTCATACCTCGTAACGGAGTCGACCGTCACGGTTTCCTCGGACTCATCCTCATGCACGAACGCATTTATGTCATGGAGCACCGACTGGTCATCTTCAAACGCAGAGTCGGGTTTTATGTCCGTCGGCGACAAAAAGGAGTTTAACGCCAACGTTATATTCAGAGGCATAAAAGGCGAATGGACATCGTCGGACGATTCAATCGCTTCCGTCTCTTCCGACGGCGTTGTAACGGCTGAAAAAGCGGGATTTGCCGTTATTAAATACACGGCGGGAGATTACGAACTCGCGTACGGCGCGACGGTCGTAACAGATATTCAGAAAAAAATCATCGCCCTGTCGAAAAAGTACCCCGCGGGATATTATTATAACAATAATGAAAAGAGCAGTAAGTACCCGTACGTCTCGGAGATTCCGTGCGACCACAGTCTGCCGACGTACCCCGCTTCCTGCAAAGGTCAATGTGCCGGATTTGCCGCGATGATGAGCAACGAAGTTTACGGCTCGGACAAAAAATATAATTTTTTCTCGGACAAGAGCAAAATCGAAGTCGGAGATTATCTACGCGTCTTGCCTCACCATTCCGTTTTCGTAATAGCGAAGATAAAGAAGGGCGAGATAACCGGTTACAGCCCATACTCGGGATACATCACGGCGGACGACGACATGATAGTTGTCGCCGAATGCAACTGGGACAGACAGTGCGGTATAGACTGGGGCAGAACAATGTATGTGTCGGATATATCGATAACGGGAGACTCGTATAAAAGGTAAACAATGATTTATTGCGTGTAACGCGATAAATTATTGCAGTGAAAAGTGAAGAGATTCAGTGCAGATCCTGACGAATTTATCATAATAAAAAATATAAATCAAACCGCGTAAGCGATTACCGTATGTTCGTCTTTATCAAAGCGGGTACAATCAACGTTTTCGAAGAAAACTCACCCGATTCTTTTCCCTTTTCTCTTATTCTTTCACTCAAAATTAATGTCCCGAACAGGTCAAAAACCTGTTCGGGACTGTTATTTTAAATAAATTAATATTTTGATTTTGCGGTGTACCCCGTATGGAGTATCTCATGCGCCTTATGGCTGTTGGGTTCGCCGAAGAACTCCTCGTAAATTCTCTTTACGTCGGGGTTTTCGTGCGACTTTCTGACGGGCAGGTTTCTGTCGTCGGCATAAAGTCCCGCCGCCCTCAGCGCGCGGATGTCGCAGTTGTTTCTGACGCTCGCCGGCTGGATGGGCTGTCCGCCGCCGTTTACGCAGCCGCCGGGACAAGCCATGATTTCGATAAAGTCATAAGCCTTTTCGCCCGACTTAACCATTTCGAGAACCTTTTTGGCGTTCGCAAGTCCCGAAGCTACGGCAACTTTAATCTCATTGCCCGCTATCGTGTACGTCGCCTCTTTGATTCCCTCAACGCCTCTGACGTCGGTGAATTCGAGGTCTTTAAGCTCCTCTTTCGTAAGCGTTTCGTAAGCCGTACGAAGAGCCGCCTCCATAACGCCTCCGGTCGCGCCGAAAATCGTTCCCGCGCCCGAGCCTAAGCCGAACGGTGCGTCGAATTCGCCGTCCTCAAGGAGATTGAAGAGAATACCGCTCTTTTTAATCATTCTCGCAAGTTCTCTTACGGTGATAACCGCGTCGATATCGTAAAGTCCCTCGACAGCCGTGTGGTCTTTTCTCTGCGCCTCGTATTTTTTCGCGGTGCAGGGCATTGCGCTGACTACGAATATATCTTTCGGGTCAATGCCGGTTTTCTGCGCGTAGTAGGTTTTTGCGACGGAGCCGAACATGCCCTGGGGCGATTTACAGGTCGAAAGATTATCTATAAATTCGGGATAATAATGCTCGCAGTAGTTGATCCATCCGGGCGAACATGAGGTGATAAGGGGAAGATTCTTCTTTTCGGTATAACGCGAAATGAATTCGGTCGCCTCCTCCATAATCGTAAGGTCGGCAGAGAAATTCGTGTCGAATACCTTGTCGAATCCGAGCGCACGCAGAGCCGAAATCATCTTTCCGGTAACGACGGTACCTATCGGATATCCGAATTCCTCGCCGAGTCCGACTCTGACGGCGGGCGCGGTCTGAACTATTACAAATTTATCGGGATCGTTTAACGCGTCGAATACCTTCTGCGTATCGTCCTTTTCGCTTAACGCGCCGGTGGGACATACGTTTATGCACTGACCGCACGAAACGCAGGCGGTGTCGGCGAGTTTATACTCGAACGGCGAGCCGATATGCGTGTCGAATCCTCTCGCATTCGCGCCGATAACGGCAACGCTCTGAAGCTTCTCGCATACTGCCGAACAGCGGCGGCAGAGTATGCACTTCTCGTTGTCTCTTACCATGTGAATTGCGGAGTCGTCAATCACGCTTTTAGTCTTAACACCCGCAAACGCGTTTTCATTGTCAAGTCCGTAGTCGCGCGCAAGCTTCTGAAGCTCGCAGTTTCCGCTTCTGACGCAGGTGAGACATTCTTTTTTATGATTCGAAAGCAGAAGCTCGAGCGTTGTTTTTCTCGACTCGATAACTCTCGGTGTGTTTGTGAATATTTCCATTCCCTCGTTTACGGGGAATACGCACGAGGCTACGAGGCTTCTTGCGCCCTTGACCTCGACTACGCATATACGGCACGCGCCGATTGCGTTGATATCCTTTAAATAGCAAAGAGTGGGGATCTCGATGCCGGACATACGGGCAGCCTGAAGAATCGTGCTGCCTGCCGGAACGGAACATTCTCTGCCGTTGATTTTAATATTTACATCAGCCATTTTCCGTTCCTCCTTACTTCTTGCTTATTGCGCCGAACTTACATTTCTCCATGCAGGCTCCGCACTTGATACATTTGGATGTATCGATTGAATGGGGGGTCTTGACCGCGCCGGAGATTGCTCCGACGGGACATACTCTCGAACAAAGCGTGCATCCTCGGCACTTGTCGGGGTCGATTGTGATGGAGAGAAGGTGTTTACACACGCCCGCGGGACATTTTTTGTCTACGACGTGGGCGATATACTCGTCCTTAAATCTCTGATATGTCGAGAGAACGGGGTTGGGAGCCGTCTGACCGAGACCGCACAGGGAGTTGTCCTTGATATAATGACAAAGCTTCTCCATCTTGTCGAGGTCCTCGAGCGTTCCCTCACCGCGTGTGATTTTTTCGAGTATCTCGTAAAGTCTCTTCGTACCGACACGGCATGGCGTACATTTACCGCACGACTCGTCGACTGTGAACGCAAGGAAGAACTTTGCGATATCGACCATGCAGGTGTCCTCGTCCATGACGATAAGACCGCCCGAGCCCATCATCGCGCCCTGCGCTATGAGGTTGTCGTAATCTATCTGAATGTCAAGAAGCGAAGCGGGAATGCATCCGCCGGAGGGACCGCCCGTCTGCGCCGCCTTAAACTTTTTGCCGTTGGGGATTCCTCCGCCGATATCTTCGATAATCTGACGAAGAGTAGTTCCCATGGGAACCTCAACGAGTCCCGTATGTTTAATTTTACCGCCGAGAGCGAAAACCTTGGTTCCCTTTGACTTCTCGGTGCCCATTGAATTAAAGAATTCTGCGCCCTTTAAGATAATCTGGGGGATGTTTGCAAACGTCTCAACGTTATTTTCGGTTGTGGGCTTGCCGAAAAGTCCCTTGACCGCAGGATAGGGCGGACGGGGTCTCGGCTCACCGCGGTTGCCCTCAATAGAGGTCATAAGAGCGGTCTCCTCACCGCAGACAAACGCGCCTGCGCCGAGTCTTACAAATAAGTCGAAATCAAATCCCGAACCGAATATATCCTTACCGAGGAGTCCGTAGGCTCTCGCGTCCTTGATAGCCTTCTGAAGTCTTGCAACGGCAATGGGGTACTCCGCGCGGACGTAGATGTAACCCTCGCTCGCGCCGGTTGCGTAACCGCATATCGCCATAGCCTCTATAATACAGTGCGGATCGCCCTCAAGCACCGATCTGTCCATGAACGCACCGGGGTCGCCCTCGTCGGCGTTGCATACGACGTATTTCTGATCCGCCTTGTTAGCGGCGGTGAAGCTCCATTTTCTGCCTGTGGGGAAGCCTCCGCCTCCGCGTCCGCGCAGTCCCGAATCGATAACGGTCTGAATGACCTGCTCGGGAGTCATTTCGGTAAGAGCCTTGCCCAATGCGGCGTAGCCGTCCATTGCGATATACTCGTCAATGTTCTCGGGATTTATAACTCCGCAGTTGCGAAGCGCAACTCTCTTCTGTGATTTATAGAAGGCGGTGTCGTTAAGAGAGACGTTGCCCTCAACCTCGTGCTTAATCTCCTCGGGAACGTCGTTGTAAACGAGTCTTTCGACAACACGTCCTTTGAGAAGGTGCTCTCTTACTATTTCCTCAACGTCATCTTTCTCAACTCTGCTGTAAAAAGTTCCGTCGGGATAGACTATTACGACGGGACCCAGCGCGCAGAGACCGAAACATCCTGTTCTTACAATCTTGACCTCGTCGTGAAGATCGTAAGCCCCGAGCTGATTCTCAAATTCTTCTATAAGAAGTTTACTGCCCGAGGAAGTACATCCGGTACCGCCGCAGATCAATACCTGCGCTCGAATCATATTATATACCTCCGATTTTTAATCCTGATTTTTAATATTCTTAAATTTATTTATCCCTTAATAACGTAATCGGAAACGACCGATCCGCCCTTGAGATGCTTTTCGACAACCTCCGAAACCTTTTCGGGAGTCATTTTAACGTACGTAACCTTGTCCTTGCCCGCTTCGAAAACCTCGACGACGGGTTCGTACTCGCATATTCCGATACATCCCGTCTGCGTTACGGTGACCTTATCGGAAAGCCCCGCCGCGCTTACTTCTTCGACGAACCTGTTGAGAACGGGTCTGGCACCCGCCGCGATTCCGCACGTCGCCATGCCGACGACGACTCTGATATCGCCGCTGCCCTCGCGCAAGATAACTTTACTCTGCATCTTTTCGCGTATGGCGGCAAGTTCAGCCAATGATTTCATAATTTTAACCTCGCTTTATATTGAATGTAAAATTTATTAAACAGTATTTATATAATAACATATCCGTCGGAATTTGCACCGGTTCTTCACTTTTTCACTCTTCGCTTAAAAACTTACCCCGGTAAACTGTCATACTGCTCCGTAAGATATTCCTTTATCCATACAAGCACGTCGGGCGTGTCGAGCGGAACGTCTCCGAGTACGTTTTTAAGTGCGTTTGTGTCAAGCGAAACATCGCCCCCGCCTTTTTTATGATTAAACGTCCAATGAATATCGGGCGAGCCCTGTATCAGCGTGACAAGTGTTGAAACGATATCGCCGAGGGGCGTAAAATCGACAGTGTTTTTATAAAAGAAAGCCTTGATAACCGTGCCGTGGTTTACCCTGTCGTCATCCTCGCTTATGGATTTGATCTCCGTGTCTCCGCCGGTCTGCTGAGCCGCCAGCTTTAAAAGCGGAAGCCCCATGCCGACGTTACGCGTCGTCCTTGTCGTGCAGAACGGGTCGGACGCCCGTTTTAAAAATTCCTCGCTCATGCCCTTGCCGTCGTCGCTGACGGTAAATACGAGCGACTTGTCCGTTTCGTCGATTTTTATGCCGACGTTTTTCGCGCCTGCCCGAACGCTGTTCATTGCTATGTCGAGGATGTTGAGCGAAAGTTCTTTCATCGGCAGTTCTCCGTTCTTAAATTTTTGATTATTTCCCGTGCGATTTCGCCCGGGTCGGACGAATCCGTATTGATGTTTATTATATTATCCTTGTCGCGTATGTCCCAGAGAAAATGAGCGTCGGAGGAAACTATTTTCTTCCGCGTCTTTATCTCGGGGTATAACGCTTCGAGCGGGTCAATCTTTGTTTTATCGTGAAATTCCGCGCATGTAAAATTCGGGTCGTCGGGAAACGCTCCGAGCACCGCCGTGACCGAATTCGACTGCCTGTCAACGTGGGCGGGATATGCGATACCGTTATATGAAGAAACGATTTTTGCTATATTATCTATTGAAATTTCGGTTGCATTCGAGAGGAGAAAACCGTCCGTCGAAACGACCTCGTCGTTTTCGTCCAATATCAGCTGCTCACCGAAAATATCGGCTCTGTTCGGTATTTTAATTCGTTTGAAATCTAAAAATAAATCAAATTCCATACCCGCTTCAAGAGAAGGAAACAGACATACGACGTGTATATCCTCGCTCGTCGTGACCTCCGCGCCGGCTATGGGGATGATTCCGTTTCGTTTCGCCGCCGAGAAAAATGCGGGGCAGTTTTTGAGCGTGTTATGATCCGTCAGAGCCATAACGTCAATCCCCGCCAAAACGGCGGTTCCCGCTATGTTATTCGGGGTCATGTCGTTGTCCGCGCACGGGGACAGACACGAATGTATGTGAAAGTCGTAGTAATACGGCTTCATATTGACTGTGAAATTTCGCTTATAAGCTCAAACGCGGGCTTGTCGGAAACGAGCACGTTCACACCCTTTGCATTCGCTATGGATACGACCTCTTTGTCGGGCTTTTCGCCGTCGCAGAGTATAACGCAAGAAGCGTCCGTCAGTGAAGCCACGGCGATTATGTTGACGTTGGACATTATCGTAACCCACGCGTCACCGCTCTTTGCCCGGCTCATAACCCAGCTTAACAGGTCGCCCGCGTAACCGCCCGTGATTTCTTTGTCCGGTTCGGGCAAAGACGGGGATGAAAGCGAATATTTAACAGCGAGCTCGCCGACTGTCATACAGATCATATCCTTTCGTAAATTAAATAAGATAAAAGAGAATAAAGAGGAGGGAAAAAATCGGTTTCGTTTTCCCCGAAAACGTTAATTATATTTGAATCGATAATGCAGAATGTTCGTTACACGCAGACACTGTGCGGTTTATATCTTATAATAATGACAAATCCGCAGTAATTTGCACCGGCACTATTCGCTGTTCACTGCAATGATTTATCGCGCGGTAAGCGGTAAATTATTGTTTTACCACGCATCCGTCCGGGTCCGCCGTTCCTTTAACTATATCCTCCGCGAACGCTCTGCATGTCGGCGAACCGCATGCGCCGCAGTCGATGCCCGGAAGCGAATTCTTGATAGCCTGAATCTTTGCCATAAGCTTTATCGATTCGCCCATGCCCGAGCCGAGTTTTGTCATCGGCTTGTACGACGGCATGGTGTCGAGTATATAATTCTCCGGAATGAAAAGGTCGTCGTTCTTAAGAAAGTTACGTGCGACGGGCAAATAGCTCCTGACCGTCTGGAGACGGGTTTTTGCTATGAACGGATTTTCTATCGTCATAACGCCCCCGACGCACCCGCCTATGCAGGCGTTCAGCTCGATAAATTCAAGCTGGGGGATACTGCCGTTTTCAATTTTATCGAGAATGTCGATAACGTTCTCGATTCCGTCGGCGGCAAGGTACTTGTCATTCATTATTGCGCTCGCCTCTCCCCCGCTCGAAGCCCAGCCGATGCCGATTTTGCCCGCGCACGACTGAATCGACGGAGACGCGCCTTTTTTTAAAGCGCCGAGAAGCTTAAAATATATGTCGCTTACCGATATTACAACGTCTACATGGCTTTTATAATCGCCGTAGCCGTTGCGAATGTAGCTTACCTTCGCCGCGCACGGAGAGATGAAAAACACGCCTATATCCTCTTTTTTTAATTCGGGATGATTTTTTTTCGCGCGTTTTTTTGCAAGGATTGCGCCTATCTCCATGGGCGGAAGTATCGGCAATAAATTGTCTTTCAAATACGGAAATCTCATTGAGATAAGCCGTGCGATAACGGGACACGCGGAGCTTATCACGGGTTTTCTGATTCCCTCGGTTTTAAGATAAAGTCTCGTATATTCCGAAACAAGTTCCGCCGCCTGAGCAGTTTCAAAAACATCGTCGAATCCGATATCAAGCAGTGCCTGCATTAAAATATCGGGGTCGTCGAGTGACGAAAACTGACCGAACAGCACGGGCGCGGGGAGAGCTATTTTATATTTATAATCCATATAATGCTCCATCTTCGAACACATGGCACGCCTTGCGTTATGGGGGCAGACGCGTATACATTCCCCGCAGTCTATACAGCGATCGGGGTCAATCTCCGACTTGCCGTTATGAATCCTGATAGCCTCGGTGGGACAGCGTTTAAGGCACGCGGTACAGCCCTTGCACTTTTCAACGTCAAGCTCTACGGAATGTCTGTAATAGGTTTTATCCACAGCCGACCCTCCCCGAATAAGTTATCGGATATTTACTCTCATTGTTATTTTTGTTCCGACGCCGACGACGGACTCGACGTTCATTTCGTCCGTATACCGTTTCATGTTGGGAAGTCCCATTCCCGCGCCGAAACCTAAAGCTCTCACTGAATCCGAAGCCGTCGAATACCCCTCGCGCATCGCAAGAGCGATATCCTTTATCCCCGGTCCGTGATCCTCCAGTATTATATCTATATGATCCTCGTATACGTTTACGTCAGCCGTTCCCCCGCGGGCGTGGATAACCATGTTAATCTCGCCCTCGTACATCGCAATCGACACTCGTCTGATGACCTCGGGGTCAAGTCCCATGTCGCGCAGGTTCTTCTTGACCTTAACCGACGCCTGACCCGCCGAAACGAAGTTCGCCCCGTCAACATCAAAATGAAAATTCAGATATTCATCCATTTTGCTTCCTGCCGTTCTCGGAAAGACCGTTGCTGTAAAGAATTCCGCACGCTTCATACATGCGTTTATCGGACGCCATCATAACCATTCCGCACTCGCGCGCAAGCTCTATCATTTCCTCGCTCGGGCGTTTCGAACGGACAAAAACGATGCATATCATATCCATCATTTCCGCTGTTCTGACAACCTGCGAGTTGACAAGCCCCGTCAGCAGAACAGCCTGGTCCTTGACGTAAGCGAGTACGTCGCTCATCATGTCGCTGCCGCATGCAGAGTAAACCTCCCTTTGGAGATTTTCCTCTCCGCAGATAATTTCCGCGCCGAGAAGCTCCTTGATAACTCCGATTTTCATGTCCGATTCCTCCCAGAGAAAAGCCGATATTTATTATTCGTAATTATTCGTATTTTGCGAGAATTCCGGGTACGTCGTCGGGAACGAGACGGCCGTAAACGTCGTCGTTGACGGTCATAACGGGAGCCAGACCGCAAGCGCCGATACAACGGCAGTCGACTACGGAAAATCTCTCGTCCGCGGAACATTCGCCGGGCTCGACGCCAAGACATTCGCATACCTTATCGAGTATAGCCTGCGAACCCTTAACGTAGCATGCCGTACCCAAACATACGGAGACGTTGTACTTGCCCTTGGGCGAAAGCGAGAACTGCGCGTAAAACGTCGCAACGCCGTAAACCTTCTCGAGCGGAACGTCCATTCCCTCGGCAATCATTATCTGCACCTCTCTGGGCAGATAGCCGTAAATGTCCTGCGCCTGCTGCATAACGGCCATGAGACGGCTCTTGTCGGACTTGTTAGCCTCGATTATACTTTTCAGCTTCTCTTCCTGCTCGGGAGTGCCGTTAAAGGGCACATTGCTGATCTTTTTAATCATTATGATTCCTCCGTATATATATGAAAAATAAAAAAAATACGCTTGTCGCAATATTATAACACATAACAGTTTTACCGTCTATGTAAAAATAATATAAAATCAAACTTTTTAATTAAGCGGATTGCACAAATTCTTTTATTTTGTCGATAATGTCAAATATGTTGACCTTTTTATAAACAGGGGGTATAATATATTGTGCATATAAGCTTACGGAGGCGTTTCCGAAATGGATAACAGATATAAAGGCAAAAAGGTTCTCGTTTTAGGACTTGCGCGAAGCGGAACGGCGGCGGTAAAGCTTCTTTTAAAGCTCGGCGCGGACATAACCGTCTCCGAGTCAAAACCGCTTGACGAAATAAAGGAGCTTAATTGGTTAAAAGAGAACGGCGTAAGAGTCGTGAATCAGGAAAAAGAGGTTTTCGAGGAGGATTATTTTACCGTAATCAAAAACCCCGGAATAAACGGAAAACTTTGGTTCGTAAAGAGACTCAGGGAGCGTAACATCCCCGTCATAACGGAAATTGAACTCGCGTTCGACGTGTGCGCGCCCCAGCATTATATCGCCGTAACAGGCTCGAACGGCAAAACGACAACTTCAACTCTTTTATATGAAATAATAAGCAAGGTTCACCCGGATAAAACGCACCTTTCCGGCAATATCGGCGTGGCTCTGTGCGAAACGGCGGTTGAAAACGACCTGCTCAACGACCCGGGACATTATATCGTGCTCGAAATTTCAAATTTCCAGCTTCTCGATATCGATAAATTCCGTCCCGAAATCGCGGTTATAATGAATCTTTCGGCGGATCATCTCGACTTCATGGGAAGCGAGGACGCGTACTACCGCTCAAAGTGCCGTGTTTACGAAAACATGAGAGACTCCGACGTATTTCTTAAAAATATCGACGATAAGCTCGTCGGAGAATATACGAAAAATATTCCCGTTCACTGCAAGCAGGTAACGTACAGCCTCGAAAACGACACTGCTGATTATTATGCGGATGATAAATTCGTATACGGCTTCGGCAAAAAACTTTTCCCGCTCGATATTATAAAGGTCGTCGGCAGACATAACGTTCAGAATGTTCTCGTCGCCTCTGCGGCGGCAATGGCTGCGGGACTTACGGCGGATGAAGTTTCAAAGGGAGTCGGCGAGTTTAAGGGCGTTGAACATCGTATCGAATTCGTAAGGGAATTAAACGGAGTAAAGTATTATAACGACTCAAAGGGAACGAACGTCGACGCTACGAGAATCGCGTTAAAGGCGTTTGACGCACCGGTAATTCTGCTCGCGGGCGGACATGAAAAGGGACTGTCATTCGAGCCTCTCAAGGAGTATATGAACGGCGTTAAAAAACTCGTCGCGTACGGCGAATGCGGACAGAGGATGTATGACGAATTAAAAGACTCCTGTGACGCGGAACTTACCGATAATCTTGAACACGCGCTGAAAATCGCGGTTAAATGCGCCGAAAAGGGAGATGTTGTGCTCCTGTCCCCGACAACAAGCTCGTACGACCAGTATACGTGCTTCGAGGAACGCGGAGAGCACTTTAAAAAACTTGTAAACGAGATATAAAAAGACTGTCAATAAAAAAACAAATAAGACTATATTTCATATACTGCTTTGAAATTACATGCAGTATGGAATATAGTCTTTGTTTTTTAAAATGCGGAAAATGATTTTTTGCTCTTTGGTCTGCATCTGAATTCAACAGCCCTTTCGGTTATCGACAGACAGTGAACAGTGCCGGTGCAAATCCCGATGAATTTGTCATTATATTTTTTATTTGCAAATATTAATATTCGGAACTTAACAGAAAATCCGCTATATGCATCGTCTTGATGCCCTCGTAATTCCCCCCCGAAAACTCGTCTGTCGTGAGAACATATTTCGGGTAATTGTCGCGAATCTCCAGCAAGCGGTCATATTCTCGTTTTTCCGTCTTTTCCGAACGAATCTCCTGCGTTACCTGAACATAGAGTTTTTCATTCTGCCGTACTGCGGTGAAATCAATCTCAAAGTTTCCGAACTTACCGACATAGACGGTATATCCTCTTCGGCAAAGCTCCAAATATACGACATTTTCAAGACCTGCCGCCGCACTGTCCGCATTATAGCCGAGAATACTGTATCTGAGAGCGGTATCCGCAAGATAAAATTTTTCCTGTGTTTTCAAAATTTCTTTACCTTGCAGATCACAGCGGTAACAGCGGTGAATGAGGTACGCTTTTTCAAGTTTTTCCAAATAGCTGTAAACCGTTTCGTTATCAAGCGCACGATGTTCCGCTTTCAGATAATCGGAGACGGATTTTGCCGAAAACGTATTGCCGACATTATTGAATGTGTATCTTACAACACGCTCCAGCTGATCGATTTTTCGCACCTGACTGCGCCTGACGATATCCGAAAAAATTGTGGAATTATAAATATCCCGGACGATCGTATAGACTTCATCCTGAGAATAGTTCCGCAAATGCGTTGCCGGGAATCCGCCTAAGCGCACATAGTCTGCAAGCTCGTTTTTCGGACTCCCGACATCGGCATACTGTTTTTTAAACATTAAATATTCACCGAATGACAATGTAAAAATGCGGAAAGACACATACCGTCCGGTCAGATAAGTCGATATTTCGGAGGACATCATACGGGAGTTGGAGCCTGTTATATACAAATCAACATCAAAGTCCGATGCCAGCGAATTGACAACCCTTTCCCAGCCGTCGACTTCCTGAACCTCGTCGAGAAATATATAGGTTCTGCCCAAAGGAGAAAGACGCTCCTTGAGCTGCGCGTACATCTGTTTCGCCGTTATGTTCTCATATTCCATTGAGTCGTACCGACAGCTGACAATGCGGTTTTCGGGAATATTGCGCTGAGTTTTCAGCTGTTCCATAATCATTTTTAATATCGTCGACTTTCCGCAGCGGCGTACTCCGGTAAGAATTTTTATAAACGGCGTATCCGTATAAGCCATAATTTTATCTACATATAAGGGTCTGTAAATCATCGAAACCGCCTCCGTATATGTATAATATACCGCAATTTTTATCAAAAATCAATCGATATTTGCAATCATAACCGCAAAAATTTTTTAAAATATATTATATTACGGTTTATAACCGCAAATTTTTTATAATTACATAAAATTGCGGTTATAATTAAAAACTGACCTCTGTCTGCTGATCGCTGCCCGCTGATTATATTCACGAAAATCGACAAATGTTTATACTGTGTTAAAATTTGCAGATAATAATATGTGTACAATAATTTAAGAATACTGTTTTTTGGAGAAAAACCATGTTAAAGGTCAATAATATAAAAAAAAGCTACACCACGGGCGATTTTACACAGCACGCGCTCAACGGGGTAAGCGTTAATTTCAGAAAAAATGAATTCGCCGCGATTCTCGGTCCGTCCGGCTCGGGAAAAACGACGTTTTTGAACATTATCGGAGGACTCGACCGCTACGACAGCGGAGATCTTATCATTAACGGCAAGACAACCGCCGATTTCACCGAATCGGATTGGGACGCGTACAGAAACAACAGCATAGGATTCATATTCCAAAGCTACAACCTGATAACGCACTTAAGCATCGTCGACAACGTCGAAATGGGCATGACCTTAAGCGGAGTCGAGCCGGAGGTTAAGCACAAAAAGGCTCTCGAGGCTCTCGAAAGAGTCGGACTTAAAGACCATATTCACAAAAAACCGAATCAGCTCTCGGGCGGTCAGATGCAGAGAGTTGCGATTGCACGCGCACTCGCAAACGACCCGGACATAATCCTCGCCGACGAGCCGACGGGCGCGCTCGATACAGAGACGAGCAAGCAGATAATGGATTTAATCAAGGAGATTGCCGCCGACAAACTCGTCATAATGGTCACGCACAACCCCGACCTTGCAAACGAATACGCCGACAGAATCATCAGTTTCACAGACGGCAAGGTTACGAACGACACAAACCCGTTTGACGGCGCGGATTCCGATAACGACTACGAGCTCAAAAAAACGAGCATGTCGTTTAAAACCGCGCTCAAACTTTCGGGCAAAAATATTACGACAAAAAAATGGCGAACCGCGCTTACCGCGTTCGCTTCGAGCATAGGAATTATCGGTATCGCGCTGATTCTCGCACTGTCGGGCGGATTTAAAATTCAGGTCGACAAATACCAGTCGAACGCGCTGTCAGAATTCCCGATAATGATTCTGCCCATGTCCGCGAATTACTCCGATGAGGATATTCAGGAGATGAAAACGCAGTTTAAGTCGATGATGAGCGGAGAGGTGCAGTTCGCCGACACGACGTCGGTCAAGCCGTACGACCTCACGCGCGAGGCGACCGTTCATATTAATAAACTGGACGGCGATTTCGAGTCGTATATAGACAACATCGACCCGTCGATATGCAACTCCGTAAGCCGTATAAAGAGTTTTCCGATGAACGTTCTTTACAAAACCTCCGACGGCGGAATAAAGCAGATTTCGCTCTCTCAGTTCTCGACGGCAGATTTTTCAAGCATGTATTCAACGAGCGGAATGGGCATTTCGACTTACCCCGAAACGCTCGGAGAGAATCAGACGTCGTATCTTGAATCGAATTACGACATTTTAGCGGGAAGCTATCCTAAGAACGAAAACGAGATTGTCATGGTTGTCGACACACAGAACAGGGTCGACAAATCCGTTCTCGAGTCGCTCGGATTCGACGTTTCCGACGACAAGGACATCCCGTTTGATGAAATTGTCGGAACGCAGTATAAATTTGCAGACAACGACCTCATGTACACGTACAACGATAATTACAAGCTCTATATGAAGTCGTCGGAGAGCGAGCTTGCTTCGATTTATAATAACGATAAATGCGAAACTCTCACGGTTTCCGGAGTCGTCAGAATCAAGGGCGGCACGGCAATGGGCTTTTTGAGCACAGGTATCGCGTACTCCGAAAAGCTCGTTGATAAATTGATAGAGAAAAACGAATCGACCGCCGTTTACAAGGCGCAGTCCGAGAGCGACACTCCCGTATTCTTTTCGAGCGATTCGTATTCGGACAAATCGGCAATGCTTTCCGCGCTCGGCGGAAATTCGTCGCCCGTTTGCATACTCGTTTACCCCTATAATTTCGAGACAAAGGACGCGTTTATTCAGTATCTCGATAAATACAACGAGGGCAAAAGCGAGGACGATACCGTCGTTTATACCGACCTTTCGAGCACGATAACCGAGATGACGGGAAGCATTATGGACGCTATAACAATCGTTCTTATCGCATTTGCGGCGATTTCACTCGTCGTTTCGCTGATAATGATTGCTATAATCACATATATATCCGTCCTCGAGAGAACAAAGGAGATAGGCGTACTGAGAGCCTTGGGCGCAAGAAGCAAGGATATCACCCGCGTATTCAACGCCGAAACGTTCATAACCGGTTTGTGCTCGGGTACGCTCGGAATCGCGATTGCCTACGTGCTGATTATCCCTATTAATATTATAATTTATAACATGACGGGACTTTCGGGCGTTGCGAAACTCAATCCCCTGTACGCGCTCGCTCTTATGGCGTTAAGCCTTATACTGACCGTGCTCGGCGGATTTATCCCCGCGAAAATGGCGGCGAAAAAGGACCCCGTGCTGGCGCTGAGAACAGAGTGACGGGATGTCAAAAACGCCCGGAGCGCAAAAAGCAGTTGTAAATATAAAGATGCCGGCTTTTTGCCGTCGTATAAAAAGAATGTAAACATCCGGAGTGAAAAAATCGAATAGTGCTGTAAAATTCAGCTGATTCTTTACGAATATTTTTCATACGATTAAAAGCGGTTTGCGGAAAACAAGTTTTTTGCAGACCGTTTTTTGTATTTGCTCATAGTTCGGCGTATTTTTTTTGTTTATACCAATTTTTGACACACATTTTTCCGCACTTTTAAGACTGTATTTTATACACTTTTTCATTTTTTCGAGAATTTATTGATAAAAAATCAAATTTATGATAAGATATTAACCGATTTTTGAATTCGGAGGAATTTTTTATGGGTAAAATAGTCGCCCTCGGCGGGGGCAGATACGACAACGGCGAAATGACGAACGTCGCCGAGCATATAGTTTCGCTTTCGGGCAAAAAAAATCCCGATTTCCTCTTTGTTCCGACAGCAGGATTCGACGATATCGGCGGTGACGATGTTGTTATGGACAATTTCAAGGCGCGCGGCTGCAATGATATCGATATACTTTACCTGACTCATCCCGACGTGACCGAATCCGTTATCGCCGGGAAAATAAACAAAGCCGACATAATCTACGTCGGCGGGGGAAATCTCAAATTTTTAATGGACACATGGCATACGTCGGGCGCGGATAAATATTTAAAGAAAGCGTACGCCGACGGCAAGGTTATGTGCGGACTTTCCTCGGGCGCGATGTGCTGGTTTAAGCAGGGCTACGACGACTGCGGAGAAAACGGAAGCTTCATGTTTTACGACTGCCTCGGACTCATTCCGTTCACAAGCTGTCCTCACTATCAGAGCGAAAACTGGCAGACGTTCAGGGAGGCAATTAAATCGGGCTCACTTTCCGGTATCGCAATGGACAACGGCGCGGGCTTCTGCTATGTCGACGGAAAATACTATACCGTCTGCGGAAACGAGGACGGAGACTGCTTTTATTATGATAAGGACGACGGATTTAAGGAGATTAATATCAATAAAAATCCGGAAGTGCTTAATGAGCTTGACAGAATTTAATAAATTCTGTCGATATTTGCTTCAAGATAAATTGTTTTTAACAATTGCCACAAAATACTTGACCTTTTGCTCGATTATATGTATAGTATTATATATACAAGCGTTTTACAGGAGGTATATCGGCATGAAAAAATTTATTTCCGTGCTTCTGACAGCTCTCATGCTTACGCAGATGTTCGTTTTCTGCGCGTCCGCCGAGGGTGAGAAGAATTACATTATCACAGACCCGTACGCCGAGGTTAACTGGGACGAATGGGGCTCGTACAAATTCCAGCCCCACTGCCATACTACCGCGTCCGACGGCTACATGACAATAAAGGAGGTCGTGCAGGCTCACTACGATTACGACTATGACATGGTAGCGGTCACAGACCACGGCACGATAAACAAGGGATGGGATACCGTTCCGGAACTTGTTCCGCTTATTCGTTTTGTCAAGAAAGAGCGTACGAAAATGGCTCCCATTGTTCCGCTGACGGCGGACGAATATCAGTCGTACCTCACCGGCACGGCGGCTTCCGAGACAAGAACCCATAACAACGGAATGATAGACATTCCGCAGGGCATTGAGCTTAATATGGCAACGCCCATTGCGGACTGCCACCTGACCGGATATTACAGCGACTACGGTCAGGGACTCGCGGGCGTTTTCGGCGACTATGAGACTCCCTCCGCAGGCGTTAAAAAGGCGGGCGGTATATCCATGCTCTCGCACGTCGGCGAGTACGTTTATACCGATAAGGATTCGGCCGATCATGTCGGACAGAAGATAGACGACTATTACCCGACTAAGTTTGCACGTCTTTTCCTCGACAACGCGGGTTCGAGCGTAGGTATGGGCATCAACTCCGCAACCGACGCACACACCCGCTGCGACAGAATTCTCTATGACCAGATTCTTCAGAAAACTATCCCCAACGGCGTAGTACCCTGGGCGTTCAGCTTCTCTGATTCTCATAACGACAGATCGATAAACGACGCGTACACGATGGTTATGGCTCCCGAGCTTACGACCGGTGCGCTCCGCACCGCTATGGAAAACGGCACATGCTTTGCGGTTTCGCACTATTCTAACGGCGTTGAGCTCAACGGCATGCCCGAAATGCCCGGATTCGACGAGCAGAAAGTTTATGACGAGGAGCTTTGGAAGCTCAACAACACTCCCATGGTAACGAGAGTCGACGTTGACCAGGAGAACGATACCATCACCGTATCGGGCGTAAACTGCGACACGATAACATTCGTTTCCAACGGCAACGTTATTTTAAGAGAAGCAATAGACGGCACCGCAACGCTCGACCTTCATTCGGCAGATCTTCTTGACGAGCCCTATCTCTATGTAAGATTCTACATCACGGGCGAAAACGGAATCTGCTACTCTCAGCCGTTCGTTCTCAATGTTGAGGGTGAGGAATTCGAGAGCGTAGAAGTGCCCGCAACAAACGACATTTCGACAAAGTTAAGAAAACTCGTAACCGTCGTTGACTGGATTTTATTCAGATTCAACCCGTTTATCTGGCTGTTTAAGAAGGTCGCGCTCGGTTATAACGTATTCGACAGATTCTTCACTCCGTTTTAATTTGATAAAACAAATAATTAAAAACGCATAAAAAATATGAATTAAGCCTCCGTTTCGGTATGAAGCGGAGGCTTGATTTTATTAATATCTTAATAGGGGATAGAAAAAACAAACAGTTTTTAAAGTTCTTTGCGGTCCGGGCGGTTTTGACATCCATTGCCTGTTATTGATTATTTTCTGCGGCTAATTTTTCCTGCGACTGCATTTTCAGATACGCATTGATAAATCCGTCGATATCTCCGTCCATAACGGCGTTGATATTTGAATTCGAATAACCCGTTCTCGTATCCTTTGCAAGCGTGTAGGGCATGAAAACGTACGAACGAATCTGACTTCCCCATGCGATTTCTCTCTGCTCGCCCTTGATGTCATCAATTTTGTCAAGATGCTCGCGCTCCTTGATTTCGATGAGCTTTGATTTGAGCATGTTCATCGCGACGTCCTTATTCTGATACTGCGAACGCTCGACCTGACATGAGACTACGATACCCGTCGGGATATGCGTAAGACGAACCGCCGACGAGGTTTTGTTAACCTTCTGTCCGCCGGCACCGCTGGCGCGGTAAACGTCCATCTTGATATCCTCGGGCTTAATCTCAACCTCTATGGTGTCGTCAATCTCGGGCATGACCTCGACCGAGGCAAACGACGTATGTCTCCTGCCCGAAGCGTCGAACGGCGAAATTCTGACAAGACGGTGAACGCCCATTTCGCTCTTTAAATAGCCGTAAGCGTTGTCGCCCTCTATTAAAATCGTCGCTGACTTGATTCCGGCTTCGTCGCCCTCGAGATAGTCAAGAGTCGTGGTCTTAAAGCCGTGGCGCTCGCCCCAGCGGTGATACATTCTGAAAAGCATCATCGCCCAGTCCTGAGCCTCGGTTCCGCCCTCGCCCGCATGGAACGTAAGAATCGCGTTCTTAGAATCGTATTCTCCGATAAGGAGTGTGTCGAGAGTCTGTCTGTCAAGCTCGTCCTTTACTCTCTGAACGCTCTCGGCGCACTCGTCAACCATGGAGTCGTCGCCCTCTTCGTCAGCCATTTCTATAAGCGCGAGAGTATCCTCGTAATCGCTGACGAGTCCCTCGTACGCTTCAACTTTCTTTTTAAGCATGCTCGTTCTCTGAACTATCTGCTGTGATTTTTCGAGATCGTTCCAGAATCCGTCGGAAGCGGCTCTCTCCTCAAGCTCCGCAATTTCCTCTTTCATTTTACCGAGACCGAGCGCGTCGGCAAGTTCGCCGATAGGCTCCTTGCATTTAAGAAGGCTTAATCTCAGTTCTTCATACTGCAGCATAAATATTCCTCTCTTATTTTAAATCATAGTCAATCATTTTATATTATAATAAAATCATATCATATTGTCAAATAAAAATATCCGTACTTGAATTCGGAATAATATCGGTATATAATAAAATAGATTAATTGTATATTAACGGAGGGAAATAAAATGTTCTATACGGGATATGAGTGTCCTGTCTGCCGCAATAAATTTAAAGAATCCGACGACGTTGTCGTCTGCCCGATATGCGGAACGCCCCACCACCGCGAATGCTATAATTCACTCGGTCACTGCGCAAACGAGGATAAGCACGCAGGCGGTTTTGTCTGGCAGGCTCCCCAACTTGATAACGGGAACAAAAACGAGAGAAAAACCGAGGTTCTTATCTGCCCGAGGTGCGGACTGCCAAACCCCGTCGGAGAGACGAACTGCGCAAGATGCAAAATGCCTCTTGCAAATCAAAATGCAAATCCCGCTCCCGGGCAGAACAATCCGTATGGCGGTCAGTATAATCAAAACGACCCGCGTTTTAATCAAAACGGCTATCCTCCGTTCGGCGCGGGCGGACAGAAAACGTATTCGTATAACAACCCTTACGCCGACTCGGCGAAAGCTCTTTTCGGCGACGCTAAGGTTGAGGACGTTCCGGTTTCCGAACTCGGTGAATACATTCAGGCAAATTCCGACAAGTATATCGCTTCGTTCCTCGAAATTCAGAACGGCGGAAAGAAGCACAAATGGAACTGGAGTTCGGCGATTTTCTCGATTTACTGGCTCTTTTACAGAAAAATGGTCAAAATCGGATGCATCGCAACAGTGCTTTTAATCGCCCTTCAGTTTATCTTCTCCCAGGGCGTCGACCTCGCGTTTCAGAAGTTTGCCCCCGAACAGTGGCAGGCGTACGAACAGGCGGCGGACGAACTTGCCGACATTTATACAAAAATCCAGCAGGGGGATACGGACAATATTTCGGACGCCGACGTCCGTCAGAAGGGGCTTGCCGTCACGGCTTCAAATGTATTTATCGCCTCGGTCGGCTCAAGCATTCTGTTGTATATAGTATTCGGAATCGTAATGGGTATAAAAGGCAACGATTTCTACAAGCAAAAAGCGCTCAGGGATATTAAAAACCTCAGAACCGTCGCCGTTGACGACAACACTTATCATTTTGTTCTGAGACACAACGGCGGTACAAGCGCACTGAATATTCTTTTCCCGTTCATAATAGAATCATTTATTTCGGTATTTTTGAGATTTTGAGAAAGACAGGGTATTAAAATGAAAGTCACAAAAGCTGTTATCCCCGCCGCGGGACTCGGAACCCGCGTTCTCCCCGCTTCGAAATCAGTTCCCAAAGAGATGCTTAACATCGTCGACAAGCCCGCGATTCAGTACCTTGTCGAGGAGGCGGCGTCATCTGGAATCACCGATATTCTTATCATTACTAACCGCGGTAAAGAGGTTATCGAGGATCATTTCGACCACTCGTTTGAACTTGAAGCGAATCTCAGAGACAAAAAGGGCAAAGAGGAGCTTTATGAGTCGATATTAAAACCCGCGGACCTTGCGAATATTTATTATATCCGTCAAAAGGAGACGCGCGGACTCGCACATGCCATTCATACGGCAAAATCGTTCGTCGGCTCCGACCCGTTCGCCGTGCTTTACGGAGACGATATCATTATAAATAATGAGTACCCGGTCACGAAACAGCTTATCGACACATTTAATAAATACGGCAAATGTACCGTCGGCGTTCATAAATGTCCGAAAGAGCAGGTTATGAAATACTGTACGCTTGACGTAACGCCCCTTGAGGACAACGTTATGAACGTATCGAATATTGTCGAGAAGCCGAAAGAAAACGAGATTCTGTCATACTATTCGATTCTCGGCAGAAATCTGCTCACGCCCGAAATATTCGAATACATAGAGAAAACGCCCGTCAGCCCGACTCTCGGCGAAGTGCTGTACACCGATTCGATGACGATGATGGCGCGCGAAAAGGGACTTACCGCAGTCGATTTTATAGGAAAACGGTACGACATGGGCGACAAGCTCGGAATAATGCAGGCAAACTGCGAGGTCGCGCTCGCCCATCCCGAAATCGGAGAAAAATTCAAAAAATATCTTAAAGAACTTGTTAAAACGTTTTAATTATGCTCAATAAAAATCAGGATATACGTCTTACGATAACGGCTCTGACAAATGAGGGAAGCGGAGTCGGACGGTACGGCGGACAGGCAGTTTTCGTCTCCTCGGCTGCGGTCGGCGACGAGATTGAATGTCATATTATTAAAGCGAAAAAAAACTATGCCGTCGGCAAGCTTACGAAAATTATAACCCCCTCGCCCGACAGAATCGAGCCGGACTGCCCCGTTTATTCAAGGTGCGGAGGCTGTTCTTACAGGCATATTTCGTATGAGGCCGAATGCAGAGTCAAAGAACAAAACATAGCCGATTCTTTTAAAAGAATCGGCAGTCTTGACGTTACGGTAAAACCGATAATTCCGGCGGTTTCGTGTTCCAGATACAGAAACAAAGCGCAGTACCCCGTCAGAATGAACAACGGCAGATTGGAAATCGGATTTTTCGCGCCGTTTTCACACAGAGTCATAGACTGCGCCGACTGTCGGTTACAGCCCGGGGAATTTTCGGATATTATTTCCGCGTTCAGAACGTGGATAACTAAATACTCGATTCCCGTCTACGATGAACAGACGCACCGCGGAATTATACGTCATATTTATATAAGAAAAGCGTTCGAGACCGGCGAGATTGTCGTAACGGTCGTCGTAAACGCAAAAAAAGTCCCGAAAAAGGACGAATTGATAACCAAAATTTTAAAGTCGAATGAAAATATTGTCGGAATCTGCGCCGATTACAACACGGATAAAACGAACGTCATAATGTCGGACAAATGCGAATGTATCTGGGGTCGGGAATATATCGAGGACATTCTGTGTTCTGTCAAAATCAGAATTTCACCGCTTGCATTCTATCAGGTCAACCGAACGATGGCGGAGATTTTATATAAAAAGGCAGCCGAATACGCGCACCTTACGCCCGATGCGGTTCTGCTCGATTTATACTGCGGAGCGGGCACGATAGGACTGTCCATGGCGGACAAAGTCAAAGAAGTGATAGGCGCGGAGATTATACCCGAGGCCGTCGAAAACGCAAAGACAAACGCCGAAATAAACGGCATAAAAAACGCGCGTTTTATCTGCGCCGACGCGTCTGCCGCCGCCGAAGCTCTCGAAAGGGAAAATCTGAAACCCGACGTCGTCATTCTCGACCCGCCGAGAAAGGGCTGTTCGAAAGAGCTTATCGAAACTGTTGTGAAAATGAACCCGGACAGAGTCGTGTATGTCTCGTGTGACCATGCAACACTCGCAAGAGACTGCGCCGTGTTCGATTCGCTCGGATATAAAACAGTTGAAGCAACACCTGTAGATCTGTTTCCGAGAACTGTGCATGTGGAGACGGTATGTTTATTGTCCAAACTTCATGCAAACCAACATATCGAGGTGGAGCTTCAGATGGATGAGCTTGATTTGACGGCTGCGGAGAGCAAAGCCACCTATGAGGAAATCAAGGAATATGTTTTGAAGCAAAGCGGATTGAAAGTCAGCAACTTGTATATTGCACAGGTAAAGCAGAAATGCGGAATTATTGAGAGGGAAAACTATAACCTGCCGAAATCGGAAAACTCCAGACAGCCGAAATGCCCGCCAGAGAAAGAAGCCGCTATAAGGGAGGCATTGGAACATTTTCGGATGATTTGATTTTGCATATTTGAGCCGTCTATCATTTCTCTATATAATGAAAGAAGAAAGGACGGTGACGATTATGAGAGAAAAGAAAACTCACTTGTATTTTGACAGCGAGGAAAGAAAGTTATTGCTACATAGCCTTGTGGAATTGAAAAATCAGCTTATTCAACAGGGCAGATATACCGACCCCGTTGACGAACTTATTTTCAAGGTTGTCAACGCTCCTGTTAAGAGAATGAAAATTGAATATGTCTAAGGCACATCACCACGAAGCCGCTTATTCTTATGGATTTTAAGAGTAGGCGGCTTTTTTGCGTTCTCTGGTACAGTTACATAGCCGCCTTGACAAAGCGGCTAAATCTATGCGAAAGGAGGACGCATTCTATGTCAAATTGCAAAGTAATCGCTTTAACCAACCAGAAAGGCGGTGTCGGCAAGACCACCACGGCGGTCAATCTGGGCGTAAGTTTGGCACAGCAGGGTAAGAAAGTTTTGCTCATTGATGCAGACGCACAGGCAAATCTGACCATGTCACTCGGTTACAATAGACCAGACGATTTACCCGTCACGCTCTCCACCATCATGCAGGACATCATTGATGATAAATCCGTCGATGTTTCCCAAAGCATCCTGCACCACGGCGAGGGCGTTGACCTGTTACCGTCCAACATTGAGCTGTCGGGATTGGAAGTAAGGCTGATTAACGCCATAAGCCGTGAAAGTGTGCTGAAAACTTGCGTAAACGAGGTTAAGAAAAACTATGACTATTGTTTAATAGACTGTATGCCGAGCCTTGGTATGCTCACCATCAACGCACTTGCGGCGGCTGACAGCGTGGTTATCCCCACACAGCCCCACTATCTTTCTGCCAAAGGCTTAGAGCTGTTGCTTCGCTCCGTGTCGAAAGTCAGACGGCAAATCAATCCCCCTCTGCGGATTGACGGTATCCTACTCAATTCTGTGCTGGCTGCAATGGTGCTTCCCAAAGGCATTGTAGGTCTTGCAGGAATAAATCCGCTGCGGGTGCTTGGCATTGGTGTAGCGGACGGTCAGCGACTTCCCACACTCCCCGCATTTGAGAAGCCCCGCGAACAGGCTCGGCTCGCCGGAA
>JALEQX010000105.1 GCA_022763825.1 Oscillospiraceae bacterium
ATAAAAAAAGCATATCAAAAATACTGTTGGCGCAGTAAATGATATGCTTTGGGCAGAATATGTTATCCATATTCTTTGTGTGTATAAATATGATAGCATAATTCAGCCCTAAAGTCAATCCGTTCGGTATAAATTTTTGCCCGCCGAAAACGGAACTGCTTTGGGCAGAGCAGAGATCGGACAGAATTATGTCTTTATTTAATTATCAGCGTAACGGTTGTAAAGATGTTTTTAATGCATTCTTGGTAAAAAATGCAAAATATGATTCTAAATTTGATATTCCGCTTATTAATAGTGAATACGTATTACCGAAGAAGTTAATTGCTTTTTCAAAAGCGGTTTCAGCTACGGATTATGATTGTTTTGTGCATTTTTATGAAGATGATGTTTCCTTTGAAAGGTTGTGGCGACAGCCGAAAAAATATCTTCAAAAATTAAAGAAGTATCAAGGTGTTATAACTCCGGATTTTAGTGTTTATCGAGACATGCCTTTTGCAATGCAACAGTGGAATATATACAGAAGCAGAGCGTTGGGTGTCTGGTTGCAGGAAAATAATGTTCCAACAATTGTAAATATTCGCTGGGGTGATGAAAGGACTTACCGTTTGTCCTGCGCAGGTGTAGAACCTAACGGAATAATTGCAGTTGGTTCTCATGGATGTATTAAAAATAATCGAGATCGTAGTTATTTTTCTTCCGGATTGTCTTATGTTGTAAATTCGTTAAATCCAAAGACTGTTATAGTTTACGGTTCCGCTCCGGACGCAATATTCAGAACCTATAAAAGACAGGGAATCCAAATTGTTCAATTTGACAGCGATTTTGCTATTTCTCACCAAAAGACGGTGAATTTTTAATGGGTTCCGGTTATTATGGAGGGTTTGGAGCTACATACGGCAGTGAAGAGACCGAAAAAGAACAACAGCTTCCAAAAAACAAGGCACAGTTGAGCCATATTTTTTCAGGCAAAGACGGTCATTTTGTTGATACTCCTACTAATAGAAAAATTCTTTATGATTTAGCAAACAACAAAAGTAAATATGTCGGACAAGACAAATATGGCAATTCGTGGAATATCGAAATGGATAAAAACGGAAAGCAAAACTGGGTTCGATATCAAAACGGTACTATTACTGAGGGCGGACAGAATACTACACCTCGTTCGTGGAACGGTGAGACCGGGCTAAACAATAATCCGGTAAAAAGGAGGAGAATCAAATGAACAAATTTGAGCTTTTTTGTATGATTTATTATGTACTTGATGCGGAATGGGATGAAACAAAAAATAAGGAAATTGGAAATTATTTAAGCGGGGCAAATCCGTTTCTTTTTTCTGATATTGGTTCTGCCGATCCTGCGGTTTATGATGATTTCTGTAAAAAAATCAGTGACCCGTTGACAATAGAAAACAGTTATGAAAAAGCACTTGTTTATATTAAAAGTTTAAACAACAGTACGATAACATCCGCTTTTTTAAGTGTTAATCAATCGGAATGGCAAAAATGTCTAAATGAGTATTTGTTTCAAAAACATAAAGGTTAAAAAAGTGTAAATAAAAGAAGCGAGCTGTAAAATTTTTGCAGCTCGCTTCTGTTTTAATTTAATTATAACGAATAAGTTTTTTCGACAAATTCGCAGTTCGATATCTGTTCCTTTGAACCTATTACGCAGATATTTGAGCTGCTTATTGTTTTTTCGATAAACTCTTTTTCTCTGCGTATGTCGTCCGCGCTTGCCGAAATGATTTCACAGCGTATGGCTTTAAGATCGTCAAAGCTTACGTTTCTCAAATAATTCGAATCCGCCGCCGAGGCTTTGAGTCTCGGAGTCATTAGGGGCGAAATATCGGAAATTGTGCCGATTATTGCTCCGGTAAGGTCGGGATTCTCACTAAGATAGACGTCGAGATATTCGCAGACTTTTTTAAACGTGTTTACTGAATTCGGCGATGCGGGATCTCGGAATGAATAGTACGAAATGCATCCGTCGGTCTGAGCCTTCATTCCGGTGCCGTATGCTCCGCCCTTTACTCTGACTTCATTCCAAAGATAATTGAGTGTAACGATATGAGAAATGAGAAGCATGGTTCCGTTCATCGGACGTTCGGATAATCCTGCAAGCGCTGCGAATGCAATGTCTCCCGGAATTGCCACGGCTTCATTAGAGCGTTCGAACGGCTTAATTATTGATTTCTCGAAATGGGCGCGTTTACCGAGCGAGGAAATAAACGATTTAATTTCGTCCTTTAACTCGTTCGGATGGTCGTTTGTTATGCTTATCAATGCATTGTCCGACAAAAACAGCATATCATAAACTTTTTTAAGAACGGACATGTCCTTTTCATTTTCTTCGAAATCCTTAATCCAAAGATAGTACGCGAAACCGTCCGTCAGTTCGGTAACTGCGCATTCCGAATTAATAGAGCTCTGCGCGCGTCTGATTGCATACTTGCTTCCCGCTGAGACGATACTTTGATAAAGGTCCGTTTTGTCCTGTCTTACGAGGTCAAGCACGGCGCTGTTGTCGTCAAATTTCGTAGAGGTAAGAATTTCCTTTACAAGCTCTAAAGCATCCGTAACGTTTCTGTTAAGCGCGCTTAAGCTGACGCAGAATTTGATTTTCATATCATCTGCGTTCTTCGGGTCGGAAAACGTTCTGATATCAAATGAAAGATTTCCGCATTTCGTCATCGTTTTTGTTTGCAGGTCGAGCGCGGAATGATTTTTTGTATCGAGTTTTCCGAGCAGTCCGGAAATAAGCGACGCCTTAAGAAGTTCGTTTTCGCTTATGCCCGTAATATCAAAATACATATTGATATACGTTATCGAATCGGTGTGAATTTTGTGGAAGATTATCTGACCGTCCGATGAAGTATCAATTCGTTCGGGGTCGCGCTCAATATCGTCAAGTTCGATTTTCGGAATTGAAGCCAAAGCCTCCGGGCTGTCAACGCTCGATTGCCATTCGAGAAGTTTTTTCTGTTTGTTTTTTAATTCGTTAATTTCGTCCGAAGTCATGTTTTCGAGGCGTTTTTTTATTTCGTCCGCTTCGCGTTTTCTCTCTTCGTCACCGAGCGTGTGAGAAGGTTTCAGGAGAACGGAGCATGAGTGCTCTGATTCGAGGAACACTTTATTAAGAATCGATTCATACCAATCGGTTGAAATTTTTTCACGTAAATCATCAAATACGTTACCGAATTCAAAACCTTTTACAGGGTCGGAATCGTAAAGCCACGTTTCAAGCGATGCTATCGAATAATATAATCCGAGCGGAATGCCGAAATCTTTTTCCTTGAGCATAAATTCAAAGTTAGAAATTGAAGCCTCGAGCATTGCTTTGTCAATGCCGTTTTTGATAACGGATTTGATTGTATCGTCAAGCAGTTTTTCCGCTTCGTCCGCTCTGTTTTCGTCAATATTCCTGACGGTAACGAGAATCCATGGCTGCATTACCCCGTCGTTTACCTGTACTGTAATATCGTCGCAAAGCCCCTTTTCCAAAAACGCTCTTTTGATAGGCGACATGTTGTTTCCGAATAAAACGTCAGCAAGTATTTTGCATGAAAGCGTGGTCTCTCTGTCCTCAAACGAGCCGATAACGTACGCTTTGCCGAGGATGCACTGCTTTTCAAGAGGCATATCCTCCGTCAGTTCGTAAAAACTTTCCGTTCTGCCGGTTCTGATCGGAGCCTGAACGGCAGGTCGGGGCATAGGTTCGATTTTTTCGTAATGCGAGAGATACTCTGTATCAATCATAGTCAAAGCCTTGTCAATGTCTATTTTGCCGTCGAGGAAAATATATGAATTCGACGGGTGGTAAAAACGGCTGTGAGTCTGTGTGAATTTTTCGTACGTTAAAGTCGGAATCTTGCTCGGGAGTCCGCCCGATTCAAAACCGTAACCGTTGTCGGGAAACAGCTTTGACGAAATTTCGTTTTCGAGAACTGCGTCCGCGTCTGCGTACACGCCCTTCATCTCGTTGAAAACAACGCCCTTGTAAATCGTAGGAGCGTCGTCTGAAAATTCGAAATGCCAGCCTTCTTGCGCAAATATTTCCGGTTTTGTATATATAAGCGGTTTGAATACGGCGTCGAGATAAACGCTCATCAGATTAAAGAAATCCTTATCGTTTTGGCTCGAAATCGGGTAAAGCGTTTTGTCCGAAAAAGTCATTGCGTTTAAAAACGTATTCATAGAACTTTTAAGGAGTTCAACGAACGGTTCTTTCAGCCTGTATTTATCCGAACCGCACAGAACGGAGTGTTCAAGAATATGGAAAACACCCGTGTCATCCTCGGGAACGGTTCTGAAACCGATGGAAAAAGTTTTGTTTGAATCCTCTCTGTCAAGGAAGAGGAGTCTTGCTCCGCTTTTTTCATGCGTCATTTCGACAGCTTGCCCGCCCGCCTGCGCGAGGGGACGAATATTTGTTATTTTAAAACCGTGAATTAAATCGTTAATTTTCATTTTATCGCCTCTGTAATGAATTTTAAACAGTACAAATAATAGTATATATTATTTTTTATATTAAATCAAATAATTTGACAAATATTTTGAAACTGAAAGGAAATAATGAAAAATATACGCTTTTTGTTCATGCTTTACCGATTATAAATCGGGTAAATAAACATAAATTAAATTCGAGGAGGGCAGCGCATGAAAAAATTTTTTAAAATATCGGCAGTTATATGCTGTGTTTTAAGTATCTGCGTTTTTTCGCTGATAATTTACGGAGATATAATTATTCCTGATTCTCTTACGGTCGGCGCCGGGTGCGATATGACCGTTTCGCATATTTTCAGCGTAACGGATGAATCGACGCTCAAAGAAGTTTCGGTTTTTTCTTCCGACGGCGAAACAATGACGGGGCAGACAAAACTTTTCAATATTTTTCCCGTTAAAAATAATTCGCTGAATGTTACCGGAAACGATTATGTCATTCCCGGCGGCGAGATAATCGGAATACGCATGTATACAGACGGCGTAATTGTGGTTTCCGCCGACAGTATTGAAACCGCGGACGGAATTGTAAACCCGGGAAAAGGCGCAGGAATTCAGAGCGGGGATATTATAAAAACGGTAAACGGAATAAAATGCAGTTCCGTTTCGGTTTTAAACGAACAGATATCTTCAAATAACGGCAAGGCAATTTCACTTACGGTTTTAAGAGACGGAAAAACATTCGAAACATCGATAACGAGCGTTTATTGTACAACCGATTCAAAATACAGATGCGGACTTTGGGTGCGGGATTCGACGGCGGGACTCGGAACTCTTACGTATGTAGACCCCAAAAATAAAACCTACGGCGCTCTCGGGCACGCTATATGCGATACCGACACGGGTATTATTTTTCCGGCGGGGCAGGGGAATATCCTCTCTGCTGTTTTTAACGGGTGTATAAAAGGTCAGAGCGGAAAAACGGGAGAAATACAAGGTTCGTTCGGCAGAGAAATATTAGGAGATCTGACGTTAAACTGCGATAATGGAATCTTCGGAAGCTATTCGGCTCTGACTAACAGCGGAAAAATCGTCAAGGTCGCAAAAATGGACGAAATTGAAGAGGGTAAGGCTCAGATAATTGCGACGGTCGATTCGGGTGAAAAGAAATATTACGACGTTCTAATCGAAAGGATAAGCTATGACGTTTCGGACGGTAGTCATAATTTTACGATTAAAGTAACCGACAATGAACTTATCGAAACAACCGGCGGTATTGTGCAGGGAATGAGCGGAAGTCCGATTATTCAGAACGGTATGCTCGTAGGCGCGGTAACACATGTCTTTTTGAATGATCCGCAGTACGGCTACGGCATTTTTGCTCAGACTATGATAGACACTGACAGAGGCGTAAACTTAAAGGACGCTGCATGATTTTAATTAAAAAACGGAGATGCGGGAACTGACTCTTTGCGTTTCCGTTTTTAATTTTTGTATTCCATATTATGACAAAATAATCAGGGGGGATGTATTAAACTGATGGTGATAATTTATTATGTTGTTTAGGAGGTAAAAATATGTCTGTTTCTTTTAAATACAGAGACGGATACCTGACAAGCGTTCTCTGCGGAGATATAGACCATCATCACGCTTTATCAATCAGAGAGAGCATTGATTCTCAGATGTCTAAATATATGCCGTCAAAACTTATACTCGATTTTCACGACGTTACGTTTATGGACAGCTCGGGAGTCGGGCTTGTTATGGGTCGGTATAAAAATGCGTCAGTTTTCGGATGCGGGGTGAAACTTGTGAATATGTCACAGAAGGTCAGACGAATAATGAAAATGTCGGGACTTGAAAAAATCGTCGAATTTGAAAAGGAGGGCGAATAATGAAAACTTTATATGAAATGAAACTAACCGTAGACGCAAAAAGCGTTAACGAGGGCTTTTGCAGGGTCGCGGTAGGTACGTTTGCTGCAGTACTTGACCCGAATATTGACGAGCTTTCGGATTTAAAAACGGCTGTAAGCGAGGCTGTTACCAACTGTATAGTTCACGCATACAAAACAAAGCCCGGCAAAATTTACATAACGGTAAAAATAACCGATACAAACGCCGTGGTTGTTAAAATACGTGACAGAGGATGCGGAATTCCCGACGTTGAAAAAGCACGGGAACCGCTCTTTACCACAGGCGGAGACGACAGGTCGGGACTTGGTTTTTCCGTTATGGAATCTTTTTCGGACAAGCTGAAAGTTACTTCGAAAGAAGGACGCGGAACGAGCATTACGATTACGAAAATAATACGGGGCAAGACAAGTGACGCTTCTTGAAAAAACCTACAGGGATTCCCTTATAAATGATAATATCGGGCTTGTCTATTCATGCGCTAATAAATTTAAAAACAGAGGCGCCGAATACGAGGATTTGGTTCAGTGCGGATGCGTCGGACTTATAAAGGCGGCGGACGGATTTGACCCGTCGCTCGGATATAAATTTTCAACATATGCCGTACCTGCGATTCTCGGCGAAATAAAACGCGTATTCAGGGATGGAGGCGCTGTTAAAGTCGGGCGTTCCGACAGGGAGAAGTCAAGGAATCTGATGAAAGTTCAGGAGCTTCTTTTCGATAAACTCGGCAGATCGCCTACTGTTTCGGAGCTTGCAAACGAGTGCGGATACGACGAGGCGAGAACGGCTCAGCTTCTGTGCGCATCCATGCCTGTAATAAGTCTCACGCCCGACGATGACTCGGATTTTCGCCCGACGGATATCGCAAGTGACGAAAACGATGAACAGATGAACGACGCTATAGCCGTAAAAAATGCGGTGGAACGTCTGTGCGAACGCGACAGGCAGATTGTAGATATGCGTTATTTTAAAGGATTTACGCAGAGTGCAACGGCAAAGGCTTTAGGGATGACTCAGGTTCAGGTTTCAAGACGGGAAAAAACTATTCTCAAAATCCTGCGCGAAAATCTGACATAAAACGTTGCTCTTTTTTATATTTTGTGATATACTGTTATATAATTATTTATATAATAAAATTAAGTAAAAAGGGGCGCCGGCGTTTATGCGATGTAAGAAGAGAAAAAACATCAGAATATCAGTCTGCGTTCTCTTGTGCCTGCTGACGGTATTTCTGCCGTCGTGCGGTTCGTTTTCCGTTAAAAGTACGGTTATAAACGCAGTTAAGGAACCCGAAAAGAGCGTCGATTATCACTCTTATTCTTCATCCGGAGACGTTTTGTATACAAGCGGATGTTCTTATCAGTTTGACGAAAAAACATACAGCATAAATGTACGCGATGCCGAATCGGGAGTTATGTGGTCATCGCTTTTGCAAAAGGAAAATAATTATTCCTGTGTGTTAAGTATTCAGATGATTTATAAAAAGAATATCTATATACTTAATTCTCAGGATAACGGCGTTGCGCTCGGCGGTGCGTCGTATGAAAAAAACGATAACGGCATTACCGTTCATTATGATTTAAAAGAAAACGAAGACGGAGAAAACCTTTTTTCCTGTGACGTTGTTTATTCATTCAACGGCAGAAATATGAGCGTATCGTGCGATATTTCAAAGGCTGAAACGCCCGACGGCGCGGTGCTTGTTTATTTTGATTTGCTCCCGTCGTTCGGCGAGTATGACGACGCTTTGTCAAACGATTATTTTCTTGTTCCAGACGCGAGCGGGGCTTTGATGTACACGTCCCTTTCCGATTCCTTAAACGACAGCTGTGAGTTTGATATTTATGGCTCCGACCCTGCCGAAAACGGAAATACGGACAGATCGTATTCGCTCATGCCCGTATTCGGCTCAAAAAGAAGCAATTCATCATTCGTTGCTTATATTGATTATTCCGACGCGGCGGCGTGCGTCTGCGCTCAGAGACCGAACGGCGAGAAGGGTGCGTATATATTCGCCCGATTTAAACTGTCCGCCTCGTCCATGACGGATTCGAGCGTACGTTATACCGATTTTAAACGTGAAAAAATCGGTATAACATATATGTTTTTAAGCGGAACAAAATCCGATTACAGTTCAATGGCTGGCACGGTCAGAGAATATATGATTAAAAACGGGGATATGAACGAGACGAGAGTTTCGAACGATACTCTTCCGTTTGTTCTCAACGCGGTCGGACATTACGACAACGGATTTATGAAAACCGATTCGGAAACGACGTTCGGCGACTGCGAAACTCTTGTAAATATTTTAAAAGCCCGTTCTGTTGATTCCGTCAGTGTCGTTTACAAAGGTATTTTTAAAGGCGGACTGAGTCAAAAGAAAACCAAGCCGTCCGCCGTGCTGTCCTCGCTCGGCGGAAAAAGCGGACTTGAGGGGCTTTATTCATTCCTCAGGGCAAATAACGATAAACTGTTCGTTGCCGTTAACTGTATAAGCGCGCAAAGCATACCGTCCGCAGATACGGCGCGCTCTGTGCTCGGTAACAAACTTTCTGTTACCGTAAAAAACGATATGAGCAGAAGCGATACGGATAAAACAACGGATATTAAACTTCTTGCCTCGTCTGAGATAGAAAAAATGATACCCGATATTGTTTCTGTTTCATCCGATCTGCCCTGTGACGGAGTTATTATCTCTGACGCGGGTGATACTGTTTATTCGGACTGTTCGGCTGCCGGCAGGTCTAGAATTCAGACTAAGAACGCTCTTGAAAATATGCTTACAAGTACATCGGGCGCCGCGGATGTCAGTGTTTCAAACGGTAACTTCTATACGCTGAAAAGCGTTAAAAATGTTACGAACATGCCTTTATATCCGTCGAGAGAGGAAACCTCGTCGTATAAAGGAATTCCGTTTGCTCAGATGGTTATGCACGGATATATAAACTACTGGGGCGCGAGCGTGAATCTAAGTGATAATTATAAATTATATATGCTCAGATGCATAGAATACGGCTCTCCTATAGCTTACGAATGGGTGTTTGACGAGACAAGCGCTTTGTATTACGGATATACTTTATCCGACGCACTCGAGTATTATGAAGAAAATAAAAATGCGCTTGAGTCTGTTTCGTCAAGCGTTATGATGTCTCATTCATTTGTAAAGGACGGGGTAGTCGAGGTCGTTTATGAAAACGGCGTTACAATATATGTTAACTATAATAATTATTCCGTAATTACGGACAATAATCTGACCGTACTGCCTTACAGCGCATTAAAGGTTGGATAAGGAGGGTATAAATGGATTTTAAACTTGATGCTTTTCCCGTTGACGAAAATACAAGCGGACTCAGAAACCGCGATAAAATCAAAATATTGATTTGCTATGTTTTTAAATCCATAGCTCAGCCCATCGCTAAGGATGTAATTCTTTCCGCTTTATACGATAACGGAATTGCCAACTATTTTGAGATAAGCCAGGCTGTTTATGAACTCGAAAAGAACGGAGCTTTAAAACTTACCGAGGGCGATGACGCCGAATACATACTCACGGAAAAGGGAAGAAAAATAGCGGATGATCTCGAAAGAGAACTTTCGATGTACATTCGTCATAAAGCCACGCAGGCTGCTATGAAAACTCTTGTATACGAAAAGCGGCTTAAGGAAAACAAGGTCGATATAGTTAACCTTGGTGAAGGAAAATACAGAGTCGATATAACGATTTATTCCGGACTTGAGGGCGAGGGTGAGAACGATTCGCTCCTTGATGTGTCAATGTATGTTCCGGATATTATTCAGGCTGAAGTTATTAAACGTTCGTTTCTCAACAATCCGGCGAAACTTTACGAAAAAGTCACGCAGGCTCTTACTGAGGACGTGACTTTTGTTGATTGATTATGAGTGACGAATTTAAAATAATAGCGAGGATTCATAACGGATATAAAACGAAATTCGGGGTCCCGAGACAGAGCGGAATTGCTGAGGAAACGAAATCTGAAATAGTATTCGAAAAAGAATACAGAGACCCGAATGCGTTCAGACGGCTTGACGAATATTCGCACCTGTGGCTTATATGGAAGTTTTCAGAGTCCGAACGCGAAAACTGGTCGCCGACTGTCAGACCTCCGAGACTCGGCGGAAACGAGAGGGTTGGAGTATTTGCAACGCGTTCGCCGTTTCGTCCCAATCCGATAGGGCTTACTTGCGTTAAACTTGAAAAAATCGATTTTGAATGTTCAGATGCTCCCGTACTCACTGTTTCGGGGGCGGATCTTATGGATTCTACGCCTATATACGATATAAAACCGTATATCCCTTATGCAGATTCGCGCCCGGACGCCGTCGGCGGATTTGCAGACGGATTCAGCGGTTACTCATTAAAAGTCTGTATTGACGAGGAAATAAAAGAAAAATACCCTGAAAATTTTATAAAAGAAGTAACGGAACTTTTAAAAACAGATCCCCGTCCCGCATATCAAAAGGACGAGAACAGGGAATACGGCGTTTTGTATTACGATAAAAATATAAAATTCAAGGTAAAGGATGATAAGATTTTCATAACGGATATTGAATTATACGACAATAAATGATATAATTTTCTCTATTGTATCAATCATGTTTTCGGGGGAAATATGGACAGTATAATTCTTATTCTTGAAATAATCGGAACTATTGCGTTTGCCGTTTCGGGTTCCATGGTCAGCATTAACAAGAGACTTGATATTTTCGGCGTTATTTTCTGCGCCGTGGTAACTGCGCTGGGCGGGGGGGTGCTCCGCGATATGCTTCTTGCAAACCTGCCTCCCGTTATGTTCAGGGAGTACATCTATGTTATCGTTGCGCTGATTACCGCCTTTGCTACCTTTATAATCGCGCACTTCATCGGTAAAAAGTATACGGAAAATATTGAAATTATTGATAAGGTTGATAATATTTTCGATGCTGTCGGACTCGGCGTTTTTACCGTTGTCGGAATTAATACTGCGATTTCGAGCGGTTACGGGGACAATGCTTTTTTTGCGATATTTCTCGGCATGACGACAGGATGCGGGGGTGGAATAATCCGCGACGTTATTGTCAGAGAAGTTCCGTTCGTTTTGTCAAAGAGAATTTATGCCGTTGCTTCAATCGGAGGCGGAATCGTATATTATGTTATGTACGTTACTCTCGGATTCAATGAGGTCTTAAGCGTGCTGACAGGTATAATACTGATTTTTGCGGTAAGAATTCTTGCGTCTGTATTTAGATGGGATTTGCCGAAAGCAATTTAATTGTTTTTTTATTTTTGACGATAAAAATGTGAAAAACACTTGATTTTGCCGTGAATATAGGCTATAATATTCAAGCTGTTGAATATATGTTCACTGTAAAGTCAATTAAATATCGGGGTGTGGCGAAGTTTGGTATCGCGCTTGGTTCGGGACCAAGAGGCCATGGGTTCGAATCCCGTCACTCCGACCAGTCGAAAAAGTCTTGAAACATAAAGGTTTCTGGGCTTTTTTGTTTTTTTGTGTACTTCATTAAAAATCACGGTTTTCTAACACTTTTTCTAACACTTTGAAATCGCACTGAATATGCTGTCGGCAATCGCTTTTTTTTCGTGACATGTCTAAATGACCGTAAACATTTGCTGTTATTTCAATATCGGCATGACCGAGCCATTCCTGCACATCTTTGAGAGTAAAGCCTTTTGAAAGTAATATGCTTGCACAGCTGTGCCTGAGGTCGTGAAACCGTATATCGGGCATATAGTACTTTTTAAGTATTTTTTTAAAGGCGTGGCTTACATAGTCGGGGGAAAAAGGCTTGCCGTTATCCCAAACGAATATGTATTGACTGTCAAAGTATTCTTTTTTGAATAACTTTCTGTTTTCGGATTGCCTTGCCTTTTCTTTTAAAAGCTCCTCGCGAATTTCGGGAATAAGGGGAAACGAGCGGTAACTGCTTGCGGTTTTTGTCTCATTTTTATGAATCGTGCATGTGTATACGGTATATCCGTCGTAATGACATGTGGGCGCAACAACTACGGGGTCGCCCCGGTCGTGACCGAGTGCGCCCTGTTTTAATGAATATTTCGTACGCGTTTCAATCTGTCTGTCGGAAGAATTCGAGGGTTTGCTCGTTGACCAGCTTGACCAATTGTCCCGCCGCCTGTGCTTTTGTCGGCAGTTCGATTCCCGCCGGCATAATGCCGAAGAGCATCAGACAAACCGGTACAAAAGAGAGAAGCTTTTTTACCTTTGCTTTCACGATATACCTCCGTTAAAAATTCAGGCTTTCCCTGTTAATTTATACTTTACCAAACAAAGAAATATAAATCAACAAAAAATGGACTTTTTTGCAACGATATTATCTATGTTGGCAGTTATTGTGTGATACATAAATTAAATTTGTACTATAGTATTTATAAGTATTTATATAATTTCGGTAAAGAAAAAGAAACCGCAAAAATATTTTTCGCAGTCTCTTTAGATGTTTAATATATATTTATAATTTTATTCAAGTATTAAAACTTCATAAGGTTTTACATAGATTTCACCCGACATTTTTCTGTTTGTAAGAATATCGGTCATCTCTCTGTCAAGACGATATCGTCCGCCTTTGTTTGCATATTCGGCAAGGATTAATCCTTTTCTTGCTTCTCCTTCGCGTTCTGCTGTCATAATATTTCCGTCAGGCGTTTTTCCTGCGTCAATTCCGCACTCGTTCAGAGCAAGCGAATATATCTTTTTGACGTCGGAATATGACGGGAAAGTCCCGAGTACATATACGCATCCTTTGCCGAATTTCTTTTTTAATACAATGGATTTTCCGACAATCTCCGAGTGACCGGAGGTTATGTTTACAAGCGAATCGTTTCCGCCTTCAAATACCTGATAGTATTTTCCGCCCGAAAACTCGCCGTCAAAGCCTTCGGTTTTTATGCTTTTTTCTGCGTCGGGAATGCCGTACAGCCAGCATTCGCCGATTAAGTCTTCCAAAAATCCGAATGGTTTGTTTTTGTATTTTGCTCCGTCCGAATTTCTGACGTCGGAAAGGGGGCCGACGACCCATACTCCGCCGTTTTCAACCCAGTTTTTAATTCGCTGTGCAGAATTGCCTTCGTCAAGTGAGAGCATCATGGGAGAGAATAATATTTTATAATTGTCAAGGGACTGTTCGCAGTCTATAACGTCCGGACGGATTCCGAGATCGACAAGCGGACGGTAGAATGTATCGTACAGTTCGGGAGTATAATCAAAATCATGAAGTATCTTTTGACTCTGCCATAACAGCCAGTTGAGAGATGAAAAATGAAACGCGGCGTTTGTTTTAACTTTAGTTGAATTAAGGAAATCCGCCGATTTATTTAAATCCCGGGCAGTTTTCTGAATTTCTTTAAATATATGCTGAGGTCTGCCCGACGTGTCGAGAATCGAGCCGTGCATCATTTCATGTCCTGCCCAGTTGGTGCGCCAAAGCCAGTACATATTTGCTTCTCCGCCAAGCACAAACGGGAGAAAAGAATTGATATAACAGAAGTTTTCGGGTTTTATTGACTGGTCTATCGCCGTGTTGCCGTTCCAGCATGACGCAGTCTCCGTGTTCCAAAGCGGACGCGGGCTTATCGTGCGCAGAAAATCAAACCAAAAGCATTCATTCTGAATATCCGACGGCGTGTTGTAGTGGTTAAACTGTACGACGTCGAGTTTTTCGTTAAGTCGTCTGTAGTTCATCGCATTAAACGGCATGGTGTCGGTTCCCACAGGGACGCTGACGTATTTATGAAGAATGTCCGACTGCATATGTATGAATTCAATATGGCTGTCGTTTTGGTCGGCGCGCCACAGCGCTCTGTGATGCGGATTAATCCATGTGTTGACCGGCAGCGGAATATCGTCGAACGAATCGTACCACTGACTGAACAGGTTGAGATTCCACGCGTTATTTAAATTGTCAACAGTGCCGTAACGTTTTTTCATGCTGTTTTTGAAATGCTCACGGCAGTATGGGCAAAGACATCCATCCCCGGATTCATATATTTCGTTATCGCACTGCCAGCCTATGACGTATTTATTGTCCCTGAATTCTTTCGCCATGGCTTCGGTAATTTTTGCGCACGCCTCTTTGTATGCGGGGTTATTGGAACAGCAGTGACGGCGTCCTCCGTGGTTCAGCCTGACCCCGTACTCTGTTTCTTTTAAAGCGTCCGGATGTTTTAGAGTAAACCAGCGCGGGGGAGTAGCCGTAGGGGTGCCGAGTATGACTGCAATTCCGGCTTCTCCGAGTTTATTTATGACTTTATGAAAAAAGGTAAAGTCATATTCGCCCTCTTTCGGCTCCATCTTGTGCCATGCAAATTCACCGATTCTCACGGCGTTGATTCCGGCTTCTTTCATTTTATTTATATCAAAATCAATTTCGCTCTCGTCCCAGTCCTCGGGATAATATGCTGCGCCGAGATACGGCGGGGAAAACATCGGTTCCATAAAATAAATTCCTCTTTCTTATTTCTTAATAAGGCGCTGTAAAAACCGAGTTTTTCACAACGCCTTATATTTTTTTTAATTATTATCTGTTTTTATTCGTTCGTTTTATTTTCGCCTTTTGAAACGTCGAACCAAAAACGAACGCCGTCGGGCATATTTTCGACCCCGTAGTCGTGACCGTGAAGTTTCTGAATTGCAGCCACGATTGCGAGTCCGAGTCCGAAACGCCCCTGTGAACGAGAAAGCGATTTGTCCGCGCGGTAGAAGCTGTTCCAAATCTTATCTATGTCCCTTTCGGCGATGTTTTCGCCGGTATTATAAATATAGACTCTGTATTTGTCGCCGAAATCCTCCGCCGAGGCGGTGATAATATTTTCACCGCTTACATGCGAAACAGCGTTGGAAAGATAATTATTAACTACCGTTGACAGTATGAACGAATCTCCGCGTGCAATGTAATCCGCGTTTATTTCATTGCTTGTAGAAATACCTTTGTCCTTTAGGATTTTCGAATTTCTGTCGAACCATTCGCCTATAAGCTGTTTTAAATTGAAGTTTTCGTACATCAGCTGATACGCGCCCGACTCGTATTTTGTTATATCAAGAAGCTTCATCGTCAGATCGTTCATTCTGCCCGTTTCGTCGATGATTGTACGGCAGTATTTTTTCGCCATTTCGGGGTCGTTGTCAAGATAGTATTCGAGTCCCTCGGCGTAACCCTGTATAATCGCAATCGGCGTTTTAAGCTCATGCGATATACCCGAGATAAATACCTCTCTCAACTGATCTATGGTCCTTTCGTTTTCGATGTCTTTCTGGAGTTTTTCGTTCTTGTTCCGAATATCGATAAGCGAATTTTCAAGCGAATCCGACATTTCGTTTATACTTTCGGCAAGCTGTGAAATTTCAAGCACGTTGCTGGGCGGACACTTCTGTGAGAAATCGAGGTTTGCAATTCGTTTCGTAACGTTGTTCATCTTTATCAGAGGCTTTGTGAATTTCCTCAGATAAGTAAACGTTGTAAGCATGATTGCAAAAAGAGAGACCGTACATAAAACCGATATAAATATAAACGCAAGCTTAGCCGACTGGTCGAATGCGCTCTTTTGTTTATAAACCTTGATGGTATCTCCGCTCGCTGCGGTTTTGACAAAAACAAGATAGTCGATTCCCGTTTCTTCGTCCCTTTGAGTTTCGAAATGATATCCGTTGTTTGTGTTGTATGTATCGATATCCGTTGTCGTATAGTGACGTATGTACTCGTCCGGAATTGCGTCTGCATCGTCGTAAGGCGGGCTGCCCTGTACGCCGTTATACGCGGTGGAGTAAACGAGGTTGCCGTTCTTGTTGAAAATTTCAATCTTGACTTCGTGCGTCTGTTCAATATTGTCGAGATTTTTTGTAAAGTCATCAAGGTTTGTGCTTGAATACAAAGCGTCGACCTCATCCGCACCCTGCCATGAAATAACGCCCGCGTTGAGCATATAAATAATATCTATGCTCTTATATGAAGCGTATATTATTCCGACAAGAAAGATAAGAACGATAATCGAAATACTTCTGTTGAGTTTTCTGTTTATAGTCGGTTTGTTTTTGCGAATTTTTTTTCGGCTCATTATCAGTCGCCCTCGATTTTATATCCTGTGCCGTAAATGGTTTTTATATGTTTTGATCCCCATTCGCCGAGTTTTGTACGAAGTCTTGCAACATGAGAGTCAACGGTTCGCATATCTCCGTCGAAATCATAGCCCCAAATATCGTCGAGAAGCTGTTCTCTTGAGAATACACGGCTCTGCGCGGTGAGAAATTTTAAAAGAATGCTATATTCTTTTAACGTTAATGTTACAGGCTTGCCGTCAAGTCTGACCTCATGCGCTGATGCATCGAGTTTTAAATTATCAAGAGTATATACGTTAGAATTATTTACGGCATTTTCTCTTTTCAGCAGCGCTGCGACGCGTTTCATAAGTACGGACGGACTGCACGGCTTTGTAACATAATCGTCCGCGCCTGCGTCAAATCCGGTTAATTCGTCGAACTCCTGATTTCTTGCGGTGAGCATAATAATGGGAACGGATGACGTTTCCCTTATCTTTCTGCAAACCTCCCAGCCGTCGATGTTCGGCATCATAATGTCGAGAATCAGCAGAACTGTGTCGGGGTTTTCGTTAAAAAGAGTGAGGGCTTCCTCTCCGTCTCCTGCGGGAATGGGCTGATAACCCTCTCTCGTAAGATAATCGCATACGAGGTTTCTCAATAATTCCTCGTCGTCGGCAACTATAATTTTTTTCACAGTCGGTCATCCTTTCTCTGAAAATTGTATGTTTTAAAAATGATATTTTTCGAATATTTTAGTCCGTTTGATCAGCGGAGGTAAAAGAAGCGCGCCTATTGAACAGACGACAATTTCGCCCGCCGCCACTTCGAGTGCGGAAATAAAAAACAGCTGAACGGTTCTCGACGGGTCGAGATACCAGATTTCGAGTCCTACAATAACCGCATTAAACAGCGTGCTGAAAAGCGGAACCGAAACCGGAAAGTTTTTTATTTTTAATCGGGGCGTGAAATAAATACATAACGAAGCCAGAAGAGTAGCTAAACTTCCGGCGATAATGTCGATCCATCCGAGCGTGCTTGACAGGTTTGATATAATACAGCCTATCGTAAGTCCCGGTATTGCCGCAGGCGTGTACAGAGCAAACACGCACATTATTTCCGACAGTCTGAACTGTACCGCGTTAAACGCGAGTCCCGCCGCGGCGGACAGATACGTCAAAGCCACGTACATCGCGGCGATAACGCCCGCCTGCGTTAAAAACAAAACGGTTTTTTTTGTGTTTTTTTTGCTATTCATTTTTTTTACTCCTTAGTTTTGATTTGAGAACGGAAATGTATGGATTTTTCCGTTCTTGGTCAGGATGGTTACGAACTGACCGAAGAAAAAATCTTCACATTAATGATACCAAATAATCGACATTAAGTCAATCGAAATAAACTTTATTATAAAAAATAGTATTTGAAATATTTAATAGTATGTGTTACAATTATATTGAAAAGTTATATAAGGAGGAATCTGCTGTGGAACGCAGAAGAAAAAAAATATATTTTACAGTCGTTGCAATCCTTGTTCTTACCGTTACCGCCGCCGCAGTATGGTTCCTTGTTTCCAACGTAAAAGCAGGGTCGATAAACGTCGATTTGCCTGATATTACAAAAAGCCAGACTACGCAGAGTCAGACTTCGGTTCAGCCCGCTGTTCCTACCGTTACGGTCCCGCCCGTGACTCAGCCTCCCGTTACTTCTCCGCCAGTAACTGAGCCGACGAAACCTGCCGTTACGGTAACCAGTCCTTATACTACGGGATTTTTTAATGTCGTTACGGAGAATACCGTGTCGGACGACGATTCGCTTGCGGGGCTTACGGGAGAATCGTTAAAACTGGGTAAAATAATCCTTGCGGCGGGATTCAGATACGATAAAAACCAGGGAATATTTTATTCGGATACACAGTCATGGCAGCGTAATTTCGGTTACACTTCGGTGTATGACGCAATGGCGAGTGTAGGAGGAATGTATTACGATACGATAAGACTTAAATTTACATACGGCGAACACGATTATATGTTCCAGCTGTGGAAGGGCAGATACGGAATTACGACCGGCGCGGAAATGGGACTTTATTATAAGGAAATAGGCGCGTCGGATAAATTCTATAAATGCGTGCCCGACAGCGAAATGATCGTTATGTCTTTCGCACTGTACAGAAACGACGAGCTCTACATGACTCGAGGACCCGAAAGGCACTGGTGGCTTACCGGATTTAAGCTTTTTGATGTGGCTTCGCCCGAAGAGCTGACTATGCACTGCACGTATTTTATGGAGAATACCGAAATGGCAGACGAACTCGAAAAATCGATTATTGACTACGGATTTATAAAAAATGTAAACTATCAAAGAGTTCAGAACAGAATAACCGTTGTTTGGAATTAAATAAAATGAACGAGCTGTATTTAATCGGTACAGCTCGTTTTTGTAATATTATTTAATTATTTTTTCACCGTCAAAAGCGAAAATTCCTCTGCCGAAGCCTGTTTGTCTGCCTTTGCTCATCCAGTCGGCGTACGCTTTTCTCATAGAATTGTCGCGTGGAAGCTTTCTCGGCGGGAGGTCTGCGTATTTTCCGAATACGCGCCACGCGTCATAGAATTTATCTCTTTTCTCCGATTCTATAATTACAAAATCGTCGATAAATCTTAATATGTTGCTCTTTTCGGGCAGAAATTTTTTCTGTTCGGGATAAAGAAGCCATGAGCTGCACTCAAAAACAACCTTGCCGTCGGGATAAAGATGTTTAAAGTGTTCATACGCTTTTTTGTATGAATCGAAGCGTACCTCGTCGGAAATCGGAACTCCCGAGGACGGAATATGAAAATTGATTGTGATATCGCCCTTTTTTATAGTCTTGCCGTCGGAGAATGTGTATTCCTTGAATCCGAAATCCGAAACCTCATATTCGAATCTGCCCAGAGAGATGGTTTCCGCATTTAAAATGCCGTTATACCATGTAAGAACGAATGTGCCGGGGACTTCCTTGCACTCTATGCACTCATTGAGCTTACATCTTATATCGTCCATTGTATCATAAAAAATATCCTCGCCGAGACCTTTTTTATCGTAAATTTCCTTTGAATAGGGAAGTGCGAGAATCAGAAAAAAGAGACAGAGCGTATACTTATCCTCGTTGTACCTTTTTGATATTTCGAATATTTTGTCCTGCGTTTGTCCGAGCCCGTTTGACGTGTCGGCAAAGTATTTGTTTATAATAGACTCCATATCGGCTTCGAAATATTTATCTGTCTGTGATTTTCTGAACAGTCTGTCTATTTCGTGTAAAGCACATTCGGGATAGTCGTATCTTTTTATAAAGCTGTCAATAAATTCTGTTTTAATCATTATAATTCTCCGGTTTTATTTAAAATATCCTATTATAAAATGTTTTTTATCGCAGAATTCTTCAAGATTGTCGTATGCGACGGGGTAGTTTCTTCTGTTTGAACGGTTGTAAACGATTATTTTGCTGCCTCTGTTTTCAATGCAGACAGTGTGAAGAGACGAAGCCATGGGCATGCCGTTCCAAAAGGCAACAATACCGTATTTCTGACCCTTAAATGTTGATTTAAATACGTCGAATTTTCTTGTATGCTGAACCGTGACGCTATGGTCTCTGAAAAACTTAATAAGCCTGTTCGGGTCGGTGCCGAAAAATCCCCAGCATATAGAGCCGTAAGGATATACTTCACGTGCGATTTCCTGTATGGGGACAATTTTTTCCGAACTTATCATCAGAAAATTATACACTGCGATAATCTCGCATCCGTTCCAGCTCATGGGCATTATGCCGTAGCGCATTTTGCTTATCTCTCCGACGCCCTGACCGTTTATTGTGCCGTCGGGAAGAGTTATGCCGATATTCTTTTTATAATTTAATTTTTCTATCATTTATACCACCGATGTAAAGTATATCATGAGTTAATAAAAAACACAAGTTGACAATATTTTAATTTGACTATATAATTTAATCATATAATTTATTGATATTTCGGAGCGTGTTTTATGGCTAAAAGAAAAAAGACAAGAAAAAGAAATAACGGTTTTTCGAAAAATAAAAAAGTTATTCTGACGGTTTTTATACTGCTTGCTGTCATAGTAGGTACATCTGCGGTCATGAGGTATGTTATGCCGACGGAGAGTTCGCACTATATCGTTCCTTCGGAGTCGAGCGCGGGCAAACTTTATCTTACCGCACACAGGGGACTGTCCGCAGTTGCGCCGGAAAATACGCTCCCTGCGTTTGAAGCTGCGGGGCAGGCGGGATATTTTGCATGCGAGTTTGATATCCATGAGACGAAGGACGGCAAGTGGGCGGTCATGCACAACGAGGATATTTCCGATATGACCGATTCGACGGGAAATATCAGTCTGTATACATATGACGAACTTCTGAATTTCAATATAGACGCCGGCAGTAATATTAAAAATTTTTCATCGCTTAAAATTCCCGAACTGTCCGAAGTTCTTAATATCTGCAAAAAGTACTCCATGCGCGCATGCATTGAAATAAAGAGCGGACGTGAGGAATCGCTCGACGGAGTTCTTAAAATGATAAAAGACAGCGGAGTTGACGCTGA
>JALEQX010000023.1 GCA_022763825.1 Oscillospiraceae bacterium
TATTATTTTCTGCCGTGTAAAAGCGGAGAAACCGGCTTATAAATAAGCGCACACAAAAGCGTGTCTATCATTCCCTTTGCAAATGTAAACGGCAGGTTAAATATAAGAAGCGCAGTAAACAGGCTGCCGACCGACGGCAAAAGCTCCTGATACATGCCGATTATAGCCTCCATAGTAAGACCGAGAACCTTGCAGTAGAGCGGATACACGACAAAATAATTCGTAAATACGCACACGCCCGCCATTACAAGCGAGCCGACTGATGCGCCCAGCACCGCACTTTTTTTCGTTTTATTTTTCTTATAAAACAATCCGGCGATAAGCACGAGCACAGAGCCTAAAACGAAATTTGACAGTTCGCCGATACCCATTGTCGAACCGGATATCAGGTGCAGTACGTTTTTGAGAAAGCAGACCGCAACGCCGTATGCGGGTCCGAACGCGTATGTCGTTATAAGCGCGGGCAGTTCCGAAAAGTCCATTTTGATAAACGCCGGAATCAGCATCGGCAGCGGAAATTCCACGAGCATTAACAGCGCGCCCAGTGCGCTCATGATTCCCGTCACGCAAAGCGCGCGGATGTTTACGTTTGATTTTTTGTTGTTTTCTTTTTTCATTTTTACCGTCTCCCCGAAATAAAAAATACCCCGGATCAACGGGGTACGATTATTAAAAAGGAAGCGCCGAAAAAGCTCTAATCCTCTTTCATCCGGACTCAGAACGAAATCAAATATCGTTCAATACCGTCGGTGGGGGAATTTCACCCCGCTCGGCGCAGAAAAAACAAAATGATTCGGGACTGAAAATCCGCCGTCCGATTTTGTTTTAATGCGTTCGCAGACTGTAACTGCCGGTGGGGATTCTCACCCCGCCCCGAAGATCTTTACTGATATAGTACACCCGAAAAAACAGATTGTCAATAAGAAATTTTTTAAACGTCTAATCTCAAAGAATTTTTATTTAAAAATATTACTGATATAACAAATACGTACAACAACCGGGGCTCGATTTTCACATCAAGTCCCGGTCTGTTGTTATTTTTTATTCGTAAATCTTATTTTGAAGTTTTGCAGCGAATCTTAAAACGCTTCTTGCCTCTTTGCTCGTTACTTTGCCGTCGGAATCAACATCCGCCGCCTCTTTCGTAACATCATCGGGGCTGTCAAGTCTCGCCGCGATTCTTAAAATTGACCTCACGTCCTTGGCTGTAATTTTGCCGTCGGGTGAGGTGTCGCCTTTAAGAATGAAGGTGTATTCGTTGCCGTTGAACGTAAATTTCATACCGTTGAATACTTTTTCAATTTTTTCGCCCGCAACGCTGACGGCTCCCTTAAACAGCTCCTTAAACTCATCCAATGTTATACCGGCACTCAAACTCGGAACAATCGAAACCTTCTTGTTCTCCTCGTCAATCTTACCGTACACGTTGCGGACTTGCCGGGTATCGTAACTTTCGTATATTTATGTTCCGCCGTTATTGATGATGAATTAAAACAAAATACGGGACGAATTCCGCGGCTGTTATCGTGAGTAGAAGAATATTCATAAACAATCTCCTCTCTGCTCCTTTTTTTAGCATAATTGAAACTATTTTGTAATCGCAAAACGACATGCGTGTAATCACTTACCGCTATCGTTATAAGTATAACAACAACCAAGCAAGTAATTATATTATACCCCCCAAGAGCTGTATCCCCCCTCAAAAACCAAAACGGACCGTCGCTTCATGTTTTCCAATCCGCGCAGTCCGTTCCTATTCTTTTCATATATCAAACGTTTTCATTCGCCCTTTAACGTCTGTATACCCTTTTGTATAAACTCCTCGTCCGTACCCGAGAATTCCGTATCGGGCGTAATGCCGACCTCGTTAAACACCTTACCGCCGTACCCAACAAGCTCCGCCACGCTCAGTTTTAACGCACCGCCGTCCTCGAGTTCAAAAATTTCGCTGTACAGCCCGTTCCCCGCAGTTTTTGCACCCACGGTCACAGCCTTGCCGTACCCCGTCAGCACCGCAGTAAAAAGCTCTGCGGCTCCCGACGTTTTACCGTTAATCAGCAAAACTATATTCAGCGAAACATCCGACGAATCCGCAGACCAAATCTTTACCTTTTCGCCGTTTCTGTCGCACGCGTATGCAAGAGCCTGTTCCTTATCGCTCCCCAGCGGAACTATCATATCCGCAGTTTTAACCGCCGTTTCGCTGTCGCCCTGCGATACGTCTCTCAAATCGATTATCAGTCCTGTAACAGAATCCGACGAAGCCTTTTCGAGCGCGGATTTAAACGATTGCGCAGCCGAGGGATAAAAACTTTTGAATTTAATATAAGCGTTCGAGTCGATTTTTTCATACGAAACGTCCGCAAGCTCATCTGACGAAATCTGACGCTTATACTCCTCGTACTCCTGTGCAGTCATATATTCGTTGCCGTCTCCGAGCGCGTTAATATATCCCGACACAAGGGAATCGGACAGCTTTTTGTCGTCGGAAGCGTAATAATAATTTTTTCTGACTATCTCGTCGACTCTTGCAAGAGACGCGTACATTGCGGATTTATCCGAAATATCCGAAACAACCCTGTTATAAAAGAAGAGCGTGACAAAAACCGTGGCAATGACAGAAACTGCAACCGCCGTTAAAGCGATTGCAGCCGTCAGGCCAAGGGAAATCTTTTTATTCATAAGACTTTCACCCCTCGGTAATGTTTAAAAATTGAAATCACGGCATTGAGACATAACCCAAAGGATTTGTTCTCTGTCCGTTAACTCTGACCTCAAAATGAAGGTGAGGTCCGCTGACATATCCGGTGTCTCCGACATACGCTATTGTCTGTCCCGCCGATACCGACTGTCCCGCGCCTACGGCAAGAGAACTGCAATGTGCATAAAGCGTTGCAAGACCGTTGCCGTGGTCAATCATGACATAGTTGCCGTAGCTGTAATGATACGAAGCGGTAATAACCGTTCCCGCCGCCGCGGCTGAAATCGCCTTTCCGTACGAACCGCCGGACACGCAGATATCGATACCGCCGTGGGTTTCGCTTCTGCCCGTTACGGGGTTCGTTCTGCCCACCATTCCCGAGCTTATATAGCATCCGGAATAATGAAGAGGCCACTGGAGCGTTCCTCCTCCGATAAGAGAACCGGAACCGTTTGAACCCTTACTGGCAAGTTCTTTCTGTATCTGAGCTTCCAACGCCTTAATATCTTTTTCGTACTGCTCTATGCTCGACTGATATTTGTCTTTTGAAGCGGCAAGAGCGTTCAGCTGTGAATTAGCGTCGTTTCTCTTCGACTCGACAATAGCCTGTTTTGAATCAACTTCGGCCTGCTGTCCTTTGACGACAGCCTGCTTGTCCTTAACCTCGGACTGCTGTTTTGCAACCTCGGCTCTCGCCGTCTCTATCTTCGCAGTCTGATCCTCAATCTGTTCATTAAGCTCGTGTATCTGCTTAACGGTTGCGTTAATAGAGTCGATAAGCGACTGTTCATAGTCTGCAAGCGAACTTACATACTGCTGTTTAATGAGGAAATCCGAAAAATCTTTTGAGCATAACAGAACTTCAAGCGACGACGTTTCGCCGGACATATATATATTTCTGACCTGCGTTTTAAGTTCGTCCTTCTGCTTTTCGATTTCGGCTTTGAGATTTTCTATCTCCTTTATGTTAGCCTCTATCTTTTCGTTAAGTTCTTTTATCTGCGCGTTTTTCTGATTGATGTCCGCCTGGAGAGCGTCGATATCTTTCTGATACGCGTCTATATCCGACTGCAAAAGCTGTATCTGCGCTTCATAATCGGAAATCTGCGCGTCAAGCTCGGTAATGTAATCCTTCGTCTTGCTCATATCGCCTTTTAATGACGAAACCTTGCTCTCGGCAGCCTTTATCTTTTCCTCATACGACGAAATCTGATCCTTTTTATCCTGAACCGATGTCGCCGACGCCTCGGAAACGTTCCATATAAACGCTCCGGCAACGGTCATAACGGCAGTCATAACCATGGCGCCCGCTCTCGTCAGAACGGATGAAAAATGCTTTTTAGTCATTTTCAACAACCTTTCCGTGTTCTTTAAGATACTTTCCGAGGGAAATACTGCTTCCGAACACGCCGGTAAATATACCGATAAACAAATATGCGGCGAGAATATACCACATATATTTTCCGTAGGGAACTATATGTCCGTTAAGGAGATTGAACAGTTCTGCGAATACATTGCCCGCAAGCGCATAGAATCCGGACAAAACTCCGAATGCAAGCACCGCGGCGATAACGCCTAAAACCATACCCTCTATAATGAACGGCCAGCGGATAAAGCTGTTTGTAGCTCCTACGGCTTTCATAATGCTTATTTCGAGCTTTCTTGAGAACATCGTAATTCTGACCGTATTCGCTATAATAAACAGCGCAACGACGAACAGAACGATAACCATGCTTCCGAACAGGTAGCCTATCGCCGTTTTAATGGTAACGAGTTTTCCGGCGAGTTCGCTGTTCTCTCTTATGCTCATAACATTATCCATTTGTCTGATAGTCGAAACAGTCGAGTCAAACTGCGACATGTCGCCTATCGTAACTTTATATGCGTTAGGCAGAAAACTGCCGTCCTCGCCCTCGAAAACCGAAGCCGATTCACCCATTTCGTTTAAAATACCGCTGAACGCGTCGGCATTCGAAATATATTGACAGTCCGTGACCGCGGGCACGGCTTTGATTTTTTCACCCAATGCTTTGAGCGAAGCCTCGTCCGTGCTGTCGTCGGAGAATACCATGATGACATTCTGTTCGCCGACTTTTGCGATAACGGCGTTAATATTGACATAAATTAAAAATGCGCTTCCGATAATAACAAGACATGCGAGAAGTACGGTTACGGAAGCGAGACTCATCAGCTTGTGAACTCTGATGTTTCTGAAGCCCTCGCGGGTAAGGTACTTGGAACTTACCCTGCCGACTTTGTTTTTATTACTCATCTTCCTTTACCTCCGTTTCCGACGGAGTGGAATCGCCGTTTTCGCCGTCTTTTACCTCGCCGGACTCTGCCGGCTCGGTTATTTCTTCCTCAATTTCAACCTGCGTGCTCGCGTAGAAATCCGCCTCGGGGCGCATACTGCTCTTGCCGTAGTTTCTGATAAACGCCTCTACGTCCTCAAACTCGTTGGGCGGTTCGTAATATCCCGCCTCGGCGGTATGCTCGTTTTCGTTTAAGAACGGGATAACCGCGTCCTTATCCTTGCTGTCGACAACGAGTTTGCCGTCTCTTAACACAACGACTCTGTGGTCGTACTGTTTTACAAGGTCATGCGCATGCGTAACCATTACGATTGTGGTTCCGTGAGTCGCGTTTATGTGATTTAAAAGCTCCATAATTTCGACGGACATAGCGGGGTCGATGTTACCCGTAGGTTCGTCCGCGATAATGAGATCGGCTTTATTGACAAGAGCGCGGGCAATTGCAACTCTCTGCTGTTCTCCGCCCGAGAGCTCCTGAGGCATGGAGTGAATCTTTGAGGAAAGACCGACCATGCTCAAAGCGTAGCAGACTCTTTTTCTTATATCGCGTTCCTTAGCGCCCGTAACGCGCAGAGCGAACGCCACGTTATCATAGACCTCCATGTTCGGAATGAGACGGAAATCCTGAAAAACGATACCCATAGTACGTCTGAAATACGGGATATCCCTGCGTTTCATCGTGTTAAGCTCGTAGCCGTTGATGTTTACCGAACCGCTCGTGGGAACTTCCTCACGCATTATGAGCTTCAGGAACGTACTCTTACCCGCGCCGGACGCGCCGACGACGAATACGAATTCGCCCTTGTCGATACTCAGGCTTACGTTATCGAGCGCTTTATGCCCGTTTGAGTAAACCTTTGTTACGTTTCTGAATTCTACCATAGTATTTAATCCTTAAATTTTCATTGAAATCAATACTTAACGGGATTTGCGTCAAGATATTTTTTAACCATAAGAGCGACTTTGAATACGATAGCGTCGTCAAATTCTCTTAAGTCGAGACCTGTAAGTTTTCTGATTTTTTCAAGTCTGTAAACAAGAGTGTTTCTGTGAACGAAAAGTTTTCTCGAGGTCTCGGATACGTTAAGATTGTTTTCAAAGAATTTTTGAATGGTAAAGAGAGTTTCATGATCGAGACTGTCGATTGAACCTCTTTTGAACACTTCCTTTAAGAACATCTCACACAGAGTCGTGGGAAGCTGATAAATAAGTCTCGCTATACCGAGATTTTCATAGCTTATAATAGCTTTTTCGGTATCAAATACCTTGCCGACCTCGAGAGCGACCTGAGCCTCTTTGAACGAGCGGGCAAGATCCTTGATGCCGACTACTGCCGTGCCGATGCCGACGAGCGTACGGGTATAATAATCGTTGCCCAGAGCGTCCGCAACGGAACGCGCAAGCTTTTCGAGGTCTCTTGCGTCGATGTTGGGATTAACCTCCTTAACGAGAGCGATATCCGTCTCATTTATATTGATAACAAAATCTTTCGTCTTGTCGGGGAAAAGATTCTGAATAGTATCGAATACGGCTGAATCACCCGGGTCGCTGACCCTTACGAGAAGAACGGCTCTGCATGTGTCGTTGTTAAAATGAAGCTCGCGGGCTTTCAGAAGAATATCTCCGGGAAGAATATTGTCAAGCATAACGTTTTTAATAAAGTTGCCCTTATTGTACTTCTCGTCGTAATACTGCTTTATGTTTCCTATGGAAACTGCGAGAATTCCGATATATTTTTCGGCAAGCTCATCCGTGCCCTCAACAAATACGGCATACTCGGGATGAACCGACGAACCGAAGCTTCTGAAAAGAAGATCGCCCGAGCTTACGCTGCCTACGGTCGAAAATACGGCTTCGCTGACCGACGGACCGAGAGCCTCGCCGATTCTGCCCAATTCACTGCACGCGATAATGCTGCCGGACTCGTCGATAACGCCTATTGTTCTGTCTACTGCGTCTTTCATCTGATGGATAACGCTCTGGAAAAGTCTGTTTGACATGATTTTGACCTCCGGAATAATATTGATTTATAGATTTATGCAATTTTACTACTGTATCATTTTACATTGTACACATTTCTAAAAATTTTTCAAGTAAAACCGATAAAAAAAAGCCGATTTTTTTAAATTAATTTGATAATTTAATTAAATCGTCTTTTTTTATGGGTAAAAATACACAACATTCAATGCTTTTTTTTGTAACATTGCATGTTGTGTATTTTAACGAATAGTTATTAGGTTTTCATTTCGACCTTCATTATTTCCTCAGCCGTCATTTCGCGGTACTCTCCGCATTTTAACGAACTGTCAAGTTCAAGGTTTCCCATTGCCGTACGTTCAAGCGCGGTAACCTCGTTTGAAAATCTTGCAAACATCCTTTTTATCTGGTGATACCGACCCTCTTTTAAAACGACCTCGTAAACGTGTTCGCCGTCAAGCTTTTTCACCTTTGCGGGCAGGAGCTTTTCTCCGTTTAACATAAGCCCCGTGCGTATCATTTCGGCTTCGTCCTCGGTAATGTCCTCTTTTAACGTCACGCGGTACGTTTTGGAAACATGCCTTTTCGGCGACAGAATTCTGTGTGCAAAATCGCCGTCGTCTGTTATCAGAACAAACCCCGTCGTGTCCTTGTCAAGCCTTCCTGCGGGAAAAAGCCCGGGACGCTTTAATTCCCCCTCTATTAAATCGACTACGGTAACGTCCGAGGGGCTGTCCGACGCGCTGACGACGCCCGACGGCTTGTTCATCATTATATAAATATATTTTTTATATACGAATTTACGTGAGTTTACCGTTATTTTATCAGAATTTCCGTCGGCTTTAAACGCGGGGTTCCTGACCTCTTCGCCGTTTACCCGAACTGCGCCCGAACGAATCATTTTCGAACTTTCGCTTCTCGTGTACTTTCCCGACGAAGATATTATTTTATCCAAACGTTCCGAAGACATAATAACTCCTTACGCTTAAAAAAGAGCGGAATCACTTAATTCCGAAACGTATCGTATTTTTTGATTCTGCCCTCTTATGCTTTATAAAATGACCGCATGAACCCGCCGAGTTCGACGCAGCAAACATCCCCGCCGATAACCTTTGAGTCAAGTATCAGCAGATTCAGCTTGATAACTCCGCTGTCGGGCGCATATCCGTCGTAATTGGTAATATCGTAAGTCCATTTCTGAACCGTTCTGCCGGCATACCGAGTCAAATCGGTTCCCTGCGATATCTGAATTTTATTATATTCGTTATAGACGTCGTCAAACTCAGACGGAATCATAACCTCGCACATCTCGCCGGAAGATTTATTCACCTCCCAGCCGAGCGACGAAATAAATTTAAGTCTGCCGTCCTCGCCGAAAGCTGACATATCCGCCCTCTCCGATTGAGTCGACGGCTCGCAGTCCGTTCCGCCTGCCGAACATCCCTTCAGAACGGCGATAAGGACAATAACAGCGATAACCGCCGCGAATAAAACGGCAATTTTCTTAAATTTCGGCGACCTTACGGAAAATATAAACATAACAACACCTCGCATATCGATTCATAGATATAGATATGCGGGGAGCCGTAAGATAATGTTTAATTTTATGTATTTTTATTTTTCGCTGTTTTTGTGGTTGATTTTCTCGAGCTTGGACTGAGCGAGTCTTATATTGTCAAGACTCTTCTGATAGTGCTCGATATCGTTTACAAGAAAGCTCTCGCACTCGCTCATGATGCTGTTTACGAATTCGCCCGCCGACGCTCTCATATCGTGTGACCATTTCTGCGCGGATGAGGAAATCTCGTTCGCTCTCTTGTTCGCGTCGTCTACAATACCGTCGGCCTTTTCGTTGGCTTCGGCAATGATACGGTCGCTCTCGGCTCTCGCGCCCTGAGTTATGGCGTCCATCTCTACGAGCTTCTTGGCCTGAGCCTGCGCGTCCTGAATCATCTTTCCGGCGGCTTCCTGAGCCTTGGTTATAATGTCGCGTCTCTCCGCGACGATTTTTCTTGCCTGTATAATCTCCGTGGGAACGGAAGAGGTAAGTTCCTCAAGACACTCTCTGATAGCGTCGCCGTCAACCTTGATTTTTCCGCCCATGACGGAAACTTTGCCCTCCTCGAGTATGTCCTCGATTTTCTCAATAATATCCTCGTAATTCATAGTTTTTTGCACTCCTTTATATTATAAAAACTTAAATATCTCACGTTTCGGATGAATATTTTTTAACGATATCGTCCCTTATAACGTCGGGAACGAATCCCGAAATATCACCGCCGTAACGGCATATTTCGCGTACGACGCTCGAACTTAAATACATGTACTCACTGCTCGTAACGGCAAATACCGTCTCGACGTCGGGAGCCAGTTTCTTGTTTGCAAGAGCCTGCTGAAATTCGTCCTCGAAATCTGAAACGGCGCGCAGTCCCTTGACAATGGCACAGACTCCGTTCATCTTTACATAGTCTGCAAGAAGTCCGCCGTAGAAGTCGACGGCGACATTGGGCATACCGTCCACACACCGTCTTATGAGTTCCGCGCGTTCCTCAACGGGAAGCGTCCCGCCGTTTTTTCTGACATTGTACATAACGAGAACAATGACCTTGTCAAACATCGATGACGCCCTTTTTATTATATCTATATGTCCGTTCGTTACGGGGTCGAAACTTCCCGGGCATACCGCGATACGGTTCATGCGTTCGCCTCCGCTCTGTAATAGGTAACCTTCGTTTTTCCGTACTTTGCCTCTTTGACGGCTGTGAAGTCACCGCATTTTTCCGGTAAAATCTCATCGTACGCCGACTCGCATACGATTACCCCGCCGGAATTCATAACATCGTGAGCGTACTGCATAGCCTTGTCAATAAGCTGTTTTCTGTACGGAGGGTCCATAAATATTATATCAAATTTTTCACGCGTGGTTCTTAAATACGAAATTCCGTCCGTATTTATAACCGTCGAAAAAGAATCAAGACGCGTATTTTCGAGATTTTTATTTATAACGCCGACTGCCTGTCTTGACAAATCGCAGAACACGGCTTTCTTCGCGCCCCTGCTCAGCGCCTCAATTCCCAGCGAGCCCGAGCCCGCGAACAAATCGAGAACACTTCTGCCCTCTATTTCGAACTGAATGCTCGAAAAAACAGCCTCCTTGACTTTATCCGTCGTAGGTCTTATATCCTCGCCCTCAAGCGTTATAAGTCGTCGGCCTCTCGCCGAACCGGTAATTACTCTCATTAAATATTCACCAATAATCCATTATTAGTATTATTATCTCATTAATCGACCGCATTTGTCAACAGGAAAAGCGAAAAATATATCAATTATTAAGAATTCTCCCCGTGAAAATATCTGTAAATATTTTCGGCGGTCTTTTCGGTTATCGAATCGACCTGACAAAGTTCCTCTGCACTCGCGTTTTTAACAGCCGTAACCGTTTTGAATTTTTTAAGCAATGCTTTGGCTCTCGCCTCGCCCACGCCGTCTATTTCGGTAAGCGACAGCTTTTTTAAAGAGGACGACTGTTTGTTTCTGTGATACGAAACGGAGAATCTGTGAACCTCCTCCTGTATATCGGATACGAGCGTGAACACTTTACGTTTGTCGACAATCGCAATTTCGCCCCCGTTGCACGCTATCGCGCGCGTTCTGTGCTTAGAATCCTTTACCATACCGAACAGCGGAACATACACCCCGAACGAGTCAAGCACGGGTTTTACGGCATTGACCTGACCGTGCGAACCGTCCAGCAGTATCAGATCCGGAAGCCTGCCGAAGCCCTCGCTTTCTCCGTCGTCCTTATGCTTTTCATATTCGTTCATACGTCTTGTCAGAACCTCCGCCATTGAACGGTAATCGTCCTGACCGGAGAAGCCCTTTATCGAGAATTTTCTGTACGCGCTTTTGAGCGGTTTTCCGTTTTTAAATACTATCATGCCGGCAACGTTGTCCGCGCCGTCCGTATGAGAAATATCGTACGATTCTATATATTCGGGAATTTTTTTAAGCCCGAGAAGTTCTTTTAATTCGTCGAGAGCCTCAACGTCCCTGCCTGCTCTGCCGACAGACTGCGCCAGCTTTTCCGCGGCGTTCGTTCTGCACAGTTCCATGAGACGCGCGTTTTCGCCCTTTTCTGGAACGCGGATCTTAACGGAATGTCCGCTTTTTTCGCTAAGCCACCGCTCTATCATTTCGGAGTCTGCAAGCTCCCTGTCGACAGACACGATTTTCGGAACGGAATCCCTTAGAGAATAATACTCCGTTATCATTCCGGGCATAGCATCGTCCGCGTCCTCCACGGCTTCGCATATAAAATACTCGCTGTCGTACAGCCTGCCGTCCGCAACCCTCAAAACCATCAGACACATTCTGTTCGGCGTTTCGCTCAAAGAGAAAACGTCCTGCTCTTCGGTTTTTACGCTTACGACGCTCTGTTTTTTTGCCGTTCTCTCAATAGCGTTGATCGAATCTCTGAGCGCGGCGGCGCGTTCGAATTCGAGAGCTTCGGCGGCAAGCTCCATACGTTTTTTTAAATCCCTTACGATCTTTTCGCTGCCGCCGGTTACGAATTTAACTGCGTTTTCGACGTTTAAATTATAATCCTCTTTTGATATTTTGCCCGCGCACGGAGCGGAACATTGTTTTATATAATAGTTAAGGCACGGCCTGCCCGACTTTATATCACGCGGGAAAACCTTGGAGCATACGGGCAGTCTGAATATCCTGCACGCCTCCTCGACAGAGCGGTTTACGCAGTCGGAACTCGTGTACGGACCGAGATACTTTGCGCCGTCGTCGAGCTTCTGTTTAACTGCGGACAGACTTTTCCACTCGCCCTGACCTATTCTTATATAATGATAACCCTTGTCGTCCTTTAAAAGAATGTTATACTTGGGCATGTGCTGTTTTATAAGACTGCACTCGAGGACTAGAGCCTCGAACTCGCTTCCGACGAGAATGTAGTCGAAATCCTCAACGTTTTCGACCATTCGGCGAACTTTTACCGTATGATTGTTCTGCGAACCGAAATACTGGCTGACTCTGTTTTTTAACGCTTTTGCCTTGCCTATATAAATAATATTCTTTTTCTTGTCTTTCATTATATAAACGCCGGGAGTCAACGGCAGTCTCATTGCCTTGCTTCTCAAACGTTTTAATCTGTCGTCTTTTATATTGGAATCCGTAATTACCGCCTCCCGTCCTACTGATAAAAACGGGGACTGATATCAGCCCCCGTCTTATTGTGTCGTTTATTTCGAATTGAATGTCTTTTAATCGGCAAATCCCGACTCTACAAGCTTAGCAAGAGCCTCTACGGCCTCCTGCTCGTCGTTACCGCCGGCAATTATTCTGATTTTAGTTCCGCCCATTATACCGAGAGAGAGAACGCCCAAAAGGCTTTTCGCATTGGCGCGTCTTTCCTCCTTCTCAACCCATATAGAGGACTTGAACTCGTTGGCTTTCTGAATAAAGAACGTAGCGGGACGAGCGTGAAGTCCCACCTGGTTCTGAACAACGACATCTTTAACGTACATAGAGACTACTCCCAATCATTAAATTTATAAATAACTTCAGTAATTATTATATCACAAAACTTCCGCTCGTCAATGAGAAAAATCCCGCATATCCGCCGTTTTTCAATAATTCATAGACTGTACTAAAACACACTTTTTGCGACTGCATGAACTTTGTGCAAAATCACAAAGAATTACGCCCCGATTTATTGAAACAATCCAAAAAAGACTGTTGTCCGACGAAAAATTACTGCCGTCGGACAACAAAATTCAGCTTATAAGGCTTTATTTTTTACTTTTCATGTAGGAATCGTACATATCGGGTCTGCGTTCTTTCGTTCTTTTAAGCGACTGCTCCTCACGCCATTTTTCTATATTGGCGTGATGCCCGGATAAAAGCACGTCGGGCACAGACATGCCGTTCCAGACTGCCGGTTTTGTATACTGCGGATATTCGAGAAGTCCGTCATAGTGACTTTCCTTCGACTTTGCCTCGTCGTTGGGCAGAACTCCGTCCACCATACGCGCGATACAGTCGCTCAGAACGAGTGCGGGAAGCTCCCCGCCCGTCAGAACATAGTCGCCTATCGAGATTTCCTCGTCAACTATCGCTTCGAGTACCCTCTCGTCGACTCCCTCGTAATGTCCGCACAGAAGCGCGATATTTTCAAGCTCGGAAAGCTCTCTCGCCCTTTGCTGGGTAAGCGTTTTGCCCTCGGGCGACATGAATATCAGATGCGGACGTTTGCCTAATTTTTCGCACAGCGCATTAAAACAGTCGTATATCGGCTGAGCCTGCATAAGCATACCCATTCCGCCTCCGTAGGGGGTATCGTCGACCCTGTTGTGTTTATCGAGCGTATAATCGCGGATATTCACGGCATTTATCTCTATAATCCCCTTATCGCGCGCCCTGCCTATAACGCTTTCGGAATAATACGCCTCGCACATTTCGGGAAACAGCGTAAGAATATCAATCCGCATCGTCGAAAATTCCTCTCATCGGGCTTATCTTTATAATACCGTTTTTAACGTCGACATCCTTTACGACATCCTTTATCGCCGGCAGAAGATACTCGCGGTTATCTGAATCCGTAACGCTCCATATATCGTTCGCACCCGCTCCCGCCGTGACGTCTGTAAGCGTGCCGTATACTATATTTTCGTCGTTATAATCCGCGACCGTACAGCCTATCAGATCCTGAACAAACCAATCGCCGTCCCCGAGTCCGGAGTCATCCCTGTTCATAAACAGAATTTTATTTCTGAGCGCGGAAGCCGACTCGACGGTATCGGTGTTTTCCAGTTTTAATATAACAACGTTTCCGTGCGGACGGCATGATATAATTTTAACGCCGTTTCTGCCCTCGGAATCGAAATATAAAGTTTTGAACCTCTTTACGAATTCGGGGCTGTCGCACCACGGATTGAGCCTTACCTCGCCCTTTATTCCGTGCGTGCCGACTATCTGTCCGATTTCGAGATATTGCTTAAGCATCGTTTCACTCCCGTGTTCTGTAAAGCCTCTTTCGGTGCTGTTTTGTAATAATATTAACGCCGAGAATCAGCGCGAGTATTCCTATTATCGAATAGAATGCGATATCGTAACCGAGCGTCGAATTCTCCTCTCCGTCGACTTTAAGCGACGTCCACAGAGCGCTCTGAAGCATGCTGATATTCGACGGCAAATTTATAAATACCTCCGTCTGATTCCGTAACTTCTCCGTGCTCGGGTAGAGCAATTCGTTTGAAGAAACCTCTTCGTCAAGAAGTTTGTATGCCTCTGTCTGCGGAGTACCGTAGCCTATTTCTTCGGCGTTCATAAGGGCGATATCCGTTCTGCACATGAAGTTAATGAACTTCTCGGCGTTCTCCTTGTTCTGCGAGGATTTCAGCACGCACATGGCGTCGGTGAAGAAGTTACTTCCCTCTTTTGGCAGATAGAAAGAGATATCGGGGTTGTCCTGCTGAATCGTGTACGCGTCGCCCGCGTAGTACGGAGCAATCCACGCCTCCTCGGAAGCCATTTTATCGAATATCTGATCCATAACGTACGCCTGAACGAGAGGCTTCTGCTCTTTTAACAGCTTCTGCGCCTCGCTCCAATCGTTTTCGTTAAGAGAGTTGAGCGAATATCCCGCCTTTTTCAGAGCAAGTCCGAACGCGTCGCGCGGGTTATCGAACATAAGAATCTTGCCCGCGTATTTCTCGTTCCATAAGAGATTTACACTCTCGTCCTCAACGTCCTCTTTGTCTACGAATTTAGTATTGTAAATAATAACAACGGTACCCCATGTGTACGACACGGAGTATTTTTCGTCCGGGTCGTATTCGAGTCCCTTATATTCGTCTCCGATATATTTATAATTCGGGATATTGTTAAAATCAAGCTCGGCGAGAAGCCCCTCCTGCGCCATCTTGCTTATCATATAGTCGGACGGAACGACAACGTCGTAACTTGCCGCGCCCGAAACAATTTTCGAGTACATTGTCTCGTTCGAATCGTACGTCGTGTAGTTTACTTTAATGCCCGTCTCGTCGTAGAACATGTCAAGAACATCCTGGTCGATATACTCGCCCCAGTTGTATACGTTTATACTCTCGTCCGCCGCAAACGCGGAGAACGAGCACGAAACGCACGCCGCAATCAAAAGGAACAGGCAAAAAAACGAAATCACTTTTTTCACGCTTTTCTGCCCCCTTTCGCCTTTTTCGCGTCGCGCCTGTTACGCATATTGACAATAACAAGTAAAGTCAGAACCGATACGAATAAAAGAGTTGATAACGCGTTTATCTTCGGCGAATACGGTTTTTTCGTCATTGAATAAATCGTAACGGGGAGCGTCTGCGCACTGTTTCCGGAGTTGAAATAGCTTATGACGAAATCATCCAATGAAAGCGTGAACGCCATAATAAATCCCGTAATGATTCCGGGCATTATCTCGGGAACGACAACCTTCATAAACGCCTTTACCGGCGGACAGCCGAGGTCGAGCGCCGCGTTGTAAATATTTCTGTCCATGCCGTTTATCTTGGGCAGAACGTTCAGCACGACGTACGGAATATTAAACGTGATATGCGTTATCAGAAGCGTGCCGAAGCCCATCTCCATGCCGTTGAATATTCCGAGTACAAATACGAAAAGTATCATCATCGAAATACCGGTGACGATATCGGGGTTCGTAACGGGTATATTGTTAACGGCGAGGTACGCTCTTTTCTTGACTCCCCTCATTGAGTTGATTCCGACCGCCGCCAACGTGCCTATAAGCGTTGCGATAACCGCTGACAACAGTGCGATTATCAGCGACAGATACAACGAATTGAGTATCAAATCGTCGTGAAACAGCTCCTCGTACCATCTTAACGAAAATCCCGAGAATGTCGAACGCGACTTAATACCGTTAAATGAGAATACTATCATGACCGCGATGGGCGCATACATGAATATGAATATAAGAATATTATATATTTTGGAAAGCGTTTTCATATTATTCCGCCTCCCGTCTCCGCGTCCTTGTCAAAGTGATTCATTATACCCATTGATATGAGAATGAGAATCATCAGAACGAGCGACAGCGACGCGCCGACGTTGTAATTGACCTCGCCCGCGTTGCCGAGAAAATAATTTTCTATTATGTCGCCTATTAAGAACGTCTTGCCTCCGCCGAGGAGCTTCGATATAACGAACGTGCTGACCGCAGGGACAAATACCATTGTAACGCCCGATATCATTCCGGGAATGCTCTGCGGAATTATAACGCGTCTGAATACCTGAAAACTTCCTGCGCCGAGGTCGTACGCCGCCTCTATCATGTTTTTGTCGATTTTCGTCATGACGGTGTAAATCGGCAGAATCATATAGGGTAAAAAGTTATAAACCATACCGAGGACTATCGCGCCGTTCGTGTTTATCATCGAAAAGCCCTCGAATTCACCGCCGAATAACGAAACTATTTTGCCTATTGCCGTATTTATAAGTCCGTTGTCTTCGAGTATCGTCATCCACGCGTACGTTCTTATAAGGAAATTCATCCACATCGGCAGCATTACGAGCATTATAAGAAACTGCTGAGTATGCTCTTTCATTCTCGATATGCTGTACGCAAGCGGAAACGCGAGCACAAGACATATCGCCGTAGCGATAACGGCAAGCTCTATTGAAATAAAGAAAGTGCCGGAGTAATTAAAAATACTGTCTATGTTCGCCGTCGTAAAATTGCCGTCCGCGTCTGTCAGTGCGTAGTAAACGACGAGCGCAATCGGGACAAGAACGAAAATAACCATCCATACGGTGTACGGCGCGGTTACGAGCCTTGACCTGCCTTTATCGGAAAAGGAACGTTCCTTAGTCATCTTCGTCTCCCTCCGTTTCGGCGTTTACGTCCGACAATTCGTCGAATTCGTCCGAGAAACTGCTGAAATCGCCGTAGAGTCCGGAGTATTCCGATTTTTTCATTATATGAATCGCGTCGGGTTCTATGAATAATCCTATTTTGTCGCCGACCTTCTGCTCGTCCGTCGACTGAATCATCCATTTGAATCCGCCTATATCTACTATTATTTCAAAATGAACGCCTTTAAACGTAACCGAGGTTACAACGCCCTTGAGCATACCCTCATTATAATCGACAACATCCACGTCCTCGGGTCTTACGACAACGTCGACAGCCTCGTTTATGCCGAATCCCTTGTCAAGACATTTGAACGTCTGACCGGAAAATTCGCACACGAAATCCTCTTTCATAATACCGTCGACAATGTTGCTCTCGCCTATAAAGTCGGCGACAAACGCGTTTTTGGGTTCATTGTATATATCTATCGGAGTACCGATCTGCTGAATTTCGCCGTTATTCATAACAACGACGGTGTCGGACATCGACAGAGCCTCCTCCTGGTCGTGGGTAACGTATATAAACGTAATGCCCATTCTCTGCTGGATGCTTTTAAGCTCGTTCTGCATGTCCTTTCTCAATTTAAGATCGAGCGCGCCCAACGGTTCGTCAAGAAGCAGAACCCTGGGTTTTACCGCAAGAGCACGCGCTATTGCGACTCTCTGCTGCTGACCGCCCGAGAGAGAATTGATATTTCGTTCTTCGAATCCTTTAAGGTTGACCATTGCGAGCATTTCCTCTACGGTCTTTTTAATCTGAGCCTCGGGAGTATGCTTTACCCTTAAACCGAACGCGATATTTTCGAATACGTTAAGATGTGTAAACAGCGCGTAACGCTGAAAAATGGTGTTGACCTGCCTCTTGTGAGCGGGAACACCATTGATTTTTTTACCCTCAAAGATAACGTCTCCGCTGTCGGGTTTCAGAAATCCGCCTATGATTCTGAGCGTGGTTGTCTTTCCGCATCCGGAAGGTCCGAGAAACGTAATGAATTCTTTGTCTCTGATGTAAAGATTGAGATTTTTCAGTATCTGCTCGCCGTCAAACGCGACAGATATGTTTTTCAGATCGATAATGATGTTTTCCAATTATGCAGCCCCTCTCTTTGTCCACTTTAATTTACGGACGTTTACACCCCGGATAATTAAATTTCCGGGCAGTATCATACCCCGAAAATCAACGGAATATGATAGTTTTCAATATAATATTTTTTTATATAAATGTCAACAATTTCGGACAATTTTTTTATTTTTATTTTTCTGGTCTGTCCGAAGTATTTTGTTCGCTCAAAAAACGAACAAAATACACGGATTTTTTTATAAATTCATAAGCAAAGGGGAATTTTTAGGTCTGAAAACCGAAGTAAAACGAACATTTGTCTTGACAAACCGAATTTTTTGGTGTATCATGTACTCAACGAAACAAAACAAATGTTCGCCGATTCGGCGCCGGAGGTAATTATTATGTCAGCTTTATTTGCTTTTCAGACCGTTATTGAAATCGTTCTTTCCGTTTTGCTCATCATCGGATTTATTTATGAGGAAAAAGTTATTGCTTTTGAAAAAGCTCTCGCAAAGTGCATTAAGATTAGACTTCGCAGATATTTAAGAAGAAAAGCCGCCGAAAAGGCAAGAGCGCAGTCCGATTTTACCCGTGAACGTAAGCCCGCGCCGAAAGAGTGCAGAGCACAGCGCGCCCGTTCGTCCGCAAAAAGCGGAAATACACGCGGATTAAGACGTTTCGCCGCTTAAATTTAATTAAAACAGTTGTCATTTTTTATTATCCTTTTTATGTATTTCGAAAAAACCGTCGGTTCGCATGTCATCCGGCGGTTTTTTCGTCCAAAAATTATAGATAAAATATATATAAAATAAATATTGAAAAATAAACATCTATGATATATAATGTATGAGTAACATTATATTTGGAGGTTTCAGCTATGAAAAGAACCTTGAAACGCGTCGTTTGCTGTCTTTTAAGCTGTCTGATGATTTTTGCTTCATCGGCTGTCGCATTCGCATCCGACGAGAGCGTAACGCCCGTCATAGTCGTTAACGATATGAAGTACAATCCTCTTGTATCTTCATCCGATGACAGCGTGGTATTCGACTTTACGAAGCTTGAGATGCCCTCATACTTCACCAAACCCTTTACTGACGACATTTACACGGTTTTCAGCCGTGAAAACCTTAAGTCGTACGTTGACGAGAACGGCAATTTTGATATTCTCGCCGCCGCTATGAGCGTTCTCGGCGCAATTAACGTTACGAACGACGTTCTTGACCTCGTAGGAAAGATTACCCCGATTTATCAGGAATTATCCAAAATTATTGACTTTAAGAATCTTAAGGATACCGATCCCGCGCTTATCAAAGAATTTATTGACAAGTACGTTAAGGAATTCACCGCGAAAAAGGAAGCTTTTATCGCTTCGTTCAAGGCTATCGCTCCGAACGCGGACGGAACTCCCGCCGATACTTCCGTTACCGCGGGTTATTATCCCAAGTCGATAGACAATTACTCATATGAGGATCTTTTCTTATTCCGCACGAGTGAGCTTGTAACCGGTGTCAGCGAAAAAATCGGTGAGGAAAACACATATCTCTTCCTCTATGATTTCAGACTTGACCCTCTTGAGAACGCCGAAAAGTTCAATGAATTCGTTAAGAATGTCAAGAGCGAATCCGGCGCAAATAAGGTAAGCATCCTTTCCGAAGGCTACGGTTCTCTTATCACCACGGCATATTTTTCGGAGTATTCTTCCGATGCCGCCGCTGACATTAAGAATTTTGTAACTGTTTCATCCGAGTTTTCAGGCACTTCCGTTTTCGGCGACCTTTATTCGGGCAATCTTATGAACAATGAAAAGTCAGACCTTAACGTCAGAACGAGCGCCATGGTCAGATTTATAAACGATTATTCGGATAACCCGATTACATTCAGCATCGGCTGGCTTGTAAGCTACATTCTCAACCGCGAATGGGAGCTTCAGTCGTTCACGTTCGATTACACCGAGCTTGTACAGAAGCTTGCGGATAAATACGCCTACGGCGAGTTCGCCGATCTTTTAAAGAACGCTCCCGGACTCTGGGCGCTCGTTCCTGCCGACAGATACGACGATTCGGTTGAATTCATGTTCGGCGATAAGACTAAGGCGAATTCCGAACTCATAGCTAAACTTGACGCGTTCAAGGATATTCAGAAGAACGCGAAGGATATTATTGTAAATACTAAGAAAGCGGGCGTTAACGTCAGCGTAGTTGCTCTTTGGGATATGCAGCTTCTCCCCGTCGGCGAGACCTGCTCCGTTCAGAGCGACGGCAGAGTTGACGCGGCTTACGCTTCATACGGAGCATCGTGCATTGACTTAAACAATCTTTCCGAGGCTGTGAAAGTAACGCAGGCGACGGACAATAACCACGACCACCTCTCCGATACATTCAAAACGCAGGATCCCCGCTTCACCGTTGCCGGTATAGGACACTTTATTGACGCGTCCGTATGTGCGCTTCCCGAAAATACATGGTTCATTGCCAATATGAAGCACAATACATTTAATTCCGCTTCCAATTCCATGGCGTTCCTCATGTGGCTTCTTACTTCCGAGACCGAGCGCACCGTATGGGACAACGCTTCGTTCCCGCAGTTCCTTAAAATGAACAGATACGTAGGTACCGGCGGCAAGCTCGACATTTATGACGGCTATGATTCAGAACCCGGCTCATACCTTCTCGGCGACGTTGACCTCGACGGCAAGATAACGGCTTATGACTCGCTTCTCGCAGAGCGTATAGCTAACGGCGAACTCGAATTTGAAGAGGGCTCCCTCCCGTTAAAGAATGCCGACGTTAACGGCGACGGCGAAATTACGCAGGAGGACGCGGACATCATTCTCAACATTTCCGCAGGACTTGAAAAGGACTTCACCAGCGGAGTAGACACGTCCGTTCCCGAAAAGAATACCGAAATGTTAAGAGAAGCGAACGCTTCCATCCGCACTCAGGCTCTGTTTAACAGCGCAAACAACACCTTAACGGTAAATCTTTATCTTATCAATCCTCAGCCCGATTCGACCGCAAACATTGCGATAAACTATAACTCTGCCATGTTTGATTTTAAATCGGTAAAGGTTAAAATTGCAAAGAGCGGAGACATCGCCGCGGGCAAACCCGAAAATATCGACGGCGTTATTACCTGTGCATACAAGTTCCCCGCAGATATCGATGCAGAGGATTACGATTCCGATAACGAGATGCTTCTCGCTTCCTACACGTTCAACGTACTCGGCGTCAGAGACGATACGTCAATCAAGGCCGGCGTAACGTTCATGACCGAATCCGGCGAAAAAGTTTACTGCACATCTGTTAAGAATGATTTCAAAAAGAGCGATTTCATGCTTCTCGGCGACATTAACGGCGACGGTAATATAACTTCGTTCGACGCCCGCTACGTACTCAGAGTTGCGGCAAAACTTGAAGTTATCCCCGATGATCTCATTAAAATCGCAGACGTAAACCACGACGGCAAGGTTACCGCCGCAGACGCTCGTATGATTTTAAGAGTAGCCGCCAGACTCGCTGAGTTTGACGACTCCGA
>JALEQX010000044.1 GCA_022763825.1 Oscillospiraceae bacterium
ATTCAGATATTATCGAAACAAAAAGGATAGAGGATATAGACGCATTGACGTTCGGCGTACTTTACAGAAAGGGCGAAGAGTCGGAAATTGTAAGGGATTTCGTCAGCTTCGCATGCGACGGAGCGAAAATATTTTTATAAATAATAATTTATCGAGACAAATTATTGTTTCAGTGATTAGCAGTCAGTATATTGCACAGTTTCTAACCACTGACCACTGTCTGCTGTCCGCTGCAATAATTTATCGCGGGGTACGCGATAAATTACTGTTTATCTATTCCGTACTTTATACACACTCTGTCGAGCTTTTTTATAAGAGGCATACCCAAAACAGCCAAAAATATCACCGTCGCACCGGCATGAATCAGATTAAACACAACGCCCGACGCATAAGTCGCAAGCACTGTTTTTACCGTGATATTCTGTGTGAACATAAATACCGACGATGTGTCGGCGATAAATCCGTACACGATAAACACAGACAAAAAACCGTAAATGCACAAGCCGATTCTTGTTGCCTTAACTCTGCCGGGAGCGAAAACAACGCCTGCCAAAAATCCTACCGCGCCGAACGCAAACATCTGCCACGGAGTCCACGGTCCCTGTCCGAAGAAAAAGTTTGAAATAAATCCGACGGTTGCTCCGCACAGAAATCCCGAGCGTGAGCCGAATGCCGCCGCTGTTATTATAATTACGGCCGCCGAAGCCTTGAACTGCGGTATCATGTAGAACGCGACGCGTCCCGCGACTCCGAGCGCGGTGAGCACCGCAAGAACCGTCAGCTCCTTTGCCTGCGGGCGTTTTTTTTCAAAGCCGAGCGCGAATGTGACAAAAGAGAGAATTATTATCCCCATACTGATTATATAGTACCGTCTGCCCTCGTTCACAATTGCGGAAACGACAATTGCCGACGGAATCAAAATATATGACAGGATGCTCAAAACGGAGTATATATTTATTTTTCCGTTTGCTCTCGGCATTTTTCCCATGCCTCCTTTGTCAGAATACAGTCGGGGAAAACGGAGCGGACTATTTTGTTCGCCGTCGTGGTGTAGAAGCTGTTACCCGAAAAGAATTCGCGCGGCTCACTGTCGCTCACGACTCTGCCGTCAAAAATCATAACGCATCTGTCTGCGAAAGCCGCGGAGAATTCAATGTCGTGAGAGACGATTATGAATGTCTTACCGCTTTTCTTTAATTCTCTGATTATTTCGCCGAATTTTAATTTAAAAGTAGGATCCATACCGTTTGTCGGTTCGTCGAATAAATAAATCTCTGCTTCGGTCAGAAGAATTTTTGCAATTGCCAGCTTTTCCTGCTCGCCCCCGCTTAAATCAAACGGGTGGCTTTTTAATAAATTATCGATTTCAAATAATTCTGCGGTTTTATTTATCTCTTCGTCGGACGGCGTTTCGCCGTTTTTCTTTTTTACCTCTTTTAATTCGTCGATAACGCTGTCCTTCACGAACAGTACCGAAACGTCCTGCGGAAGAAGGGATGTTTTGTTTCTTAAATCCGACGGCTTCATGCTTTTTTTACCCGCTTTGATTTTTCCGGAATACGGCGAAGTCATACCCGATAAAATCGAAAAAAGCGTAGACTTGCCCTCTCCGTTACCGCCCGTAACGCAGAGTATTTCACCCCGGTTTACGTCAAGTGACAGATTTCTTAACACGTCGGGGGAGTAACGGTTATATCTGAAAAACACGTCGTCAATTTCGATGACGCGTTCTTTTTTGTTTTCTTTATTTTTAATCTCATTAGAACTAATGAGGTCTGTTTTTTTGTCCGTAATTCCGTTTGCGATAAGAGCCTGTCTGCCCTCCTTTACGGTAAGCGGAGTTTTCCCGTCAAAAGAAGCCATGACGGCAATCTGCGCGCTCGACGGCAGAGACAGGAAAAAATCCGAAGTTTTATTCCCGAAGCTTTTTGCGGTGTTTTCGGGCGTGTCAAACGATAGTAGCTTTCCGTCCTTCATAACCGCGACCTTGTCCGCCATGGAGAAAACGCGTTCGAGATTATGTTCGGATATGATTATCGTAATGCCGAGGTCGTCGTTGAGCTTCTTTATCTGTGACAAAAAGTTGTCGGAGGCAATCGGGTCAAGCTGTGACGTCGGCTCGTCGAGTATGAGAACCTCGGGCGTAACCGTCATGACCGAAGCCAAATTCAGAAGCTGTTTCTGTCCGCCCGAAAGCGTGTTTACATCCGAACGGTATTTGTCGCCGAGGTCAAAATATCCTGCGGTTTCCGCGCTTCTTAACGCGATTACGTCGTTGGGCTTATTTAGGCTTTCGAGCGAAAATGCAAGCTCGTGCCACACCTTGTCGGTTACAATCTGATCCTCGGGCGACTGAAAAACAAATCCGATTTTTTCCGCCTGCTCCTTTTCGGGTATTTCGGACAGCTCCTTATTGTTAAAAATAATTCTGCCCTCTCGCTTTCCGTGCGGTGTAAGGACGGATTTAAAATGACGTAAAAGCGTTGTTTTCGAGCATCCCGAAGCCCCGCAGACGAGTATAAACTGCCCCGGCTCAATCTCCATATTTATATTATCAAGAGCTTTTTTCGTTGAATTCGGATATGTAAAGCTTAAATCCTTGACAGCGATATGCGCCATTTTATTTCCTCCGTAAGATTGAATATCATCGGCAGCATGCAAAAAATAAAAAAGCACGCCGTTCCCGTTATATTTATCGCATTAAACGGCGATATGTACGCTTCCGGGTAGTAATTTACCTGCGTGTTCTTTGTGAAAACGGGAATGAGCGAAACAGCGCCGAATATTATTAAAAACAGAGTGAAAACAATCTCGCGTTTTGCGAATTTATATATGCTCATCGCCGATCGTCTGCCCGAGGAGCCTCGGCTTCGCATTGAGTCGGAGGTCGTGACCGAGCTTTCGAACGCCCACGATACCGTCGACGAAAAGACGGAGAGCGCGGAAGATATTTTCGTTTTTAAATTTGTTTTCTCATTCGAAAAAGATGAATTTCTGTATCTGTTAACATCATTTATATGAGACGAAAGCTTTGGCACGAACCGCAGAACCATTGAAATAAAAAGCGACAGCGACGGCATTATTCCTCCTAAAAGACATACCGTTTTGTCGGACGTGGCTATAACGTTGAAGCATGAAAACTGCGTTATGACCGAGACGAGCATCAGCGAAAAATTAAGTCCGTAATAAACGGATTCGAGCGTAAACGGGTTGCCGTCGGGCAAATAAAAAAGCGTCGTAACGCCCCTGTGATTGAAAAGCGAATTTATAATAATCGCGGCAACTGCGGCCGGGACGGCAAAGTACAGGACTTTCAGCTGTTTTCTGAAGCCTTTAAGATAAACCGCGTAGCCGAATGACGAAACAAACGCGCAGACAAGGTACGCAGGGTATAAATTCATCATGGAAACGCCCGTCATCAGCACAAAATAAATGAGCGGACAGACGGGGTGAAGCGAGTTTAAATAATCCCTGTTTTCTCTCATTGATTAAGCTCTCCCGCGCCTACGTCCCAGCCGAGGTCGCAGGTATATCGCCATTTTATGACGTCGCCGTTTTTGACCGTGACCTCACTGCATCCGACGTTCGGGTACTCGCCGTTTACGCTGTACATCCAGCCCGACAGCGAACCGCAGTCGCGCTCGTACAAATTCGCAATGCCCTCGATGTAGCTTGAATGATATGCGGGCGTGTAGGAAAATTCCAGGTGAATATCATTGTCCCGGCACACCTTTTTCAAAACGTCGAATACCGTTGTGTTTTCATTTTCGATATAATACTCCGTCGTCGGAAGAATCGTTCCCGTTGACGGTACGAATTTAAGCGCGTTTTCGCTCAGCTTGTCCTTGTTATTTAAAATCGTCTCGCAGTCGATTGAAATTGTGCATACGTTCCTTACGTCCGGTTTTACGGCAGATGTCTGTGACTTTTTCGCAGTATTCGGCACGGTCGTTTTATCGCCGTGCTGTTTTCCGTCTGACTCCTTTGTCGTCGGCTGTGCCGTCGTTGTCTGAGTCGATACGGTCGTCGGCGCAGTCGTTTTCGGCGTTATCGCGGAAGATGTTTTTGATTCTCTGTCCGACTGCGATTTTGATTCAGATACGGAAGCGTTTTCGTTCGTCGAAATCTCGTTCGCCCCGTCTCCCTTTGAACAGCCGAACATTAAACTGACCGATAAAATTATTAATAAAACGGATAATATCTTTTTGAATTTGTTGTTCATAAATCTGCACTCCCGTTACGCGGTAAGCTTTGAAAGAAAATCAAAGAAGGTTGATATCGTTTTTATTATATTAACTATCGACTGACAGAATGTGATTATGATAATGTCGGAATAATCATACAACGACGTCGTTTTGTTTATAAAACGCTCGTACGCGCACAAGGCGATTGAAGCCTGTTCGCTTGCCATGAGGTTCGCGCGCTTGCTCCTAACGTGTTTGAACGCGCCGTTCCCCGTCTCGAACGACATCATTGCTTCATATACGTTCCCGTCCGATTTTACAAAACGCGGGTCGGTTTTTGAATCGATACCCAGCGCGGACAGTGCGATTATCACCGTCGCACAGCTTTCGCAGTTCTCCGTACCCCACGACATGAAGCCCCCGTTGTCAAGCTGTATATCTGACAGCGTATCGAGAGCCTTGTCTACGCTTTTCCTGACGTCGTCTTTCTCATAATACGGCGCAAGCGCGGTTAATACCATAGCCGTAATATCTGCGTCCGCTCCGCGTTTGGGGTCGAGATTCCATCCGCCGGAGACAAGCTCGTTCTTTAATATATCGGAGATTAATTTTTCTCTTATATCGGAATTCGGCAGATAGTTTTTACAGTCGAGCGCGATAAGCGCGTATGCGTCGGCGTTGACGCCCTGTGAGGAGACGAAATTTATATCCGTCAGGGGAGATACCAGATCGACTCCGTTAAAATTTGAAGCGTCCCTGCCCGAAGCCGACAGAGCGAGAATCAAACGCGAATTATCCGTCGACGCTCTGTCGTTTAGTATTCCGTTATGCTCGTTCTCATTAACGTATTGCGTGACCCTCGAAATGTAATTCGTTATATATTCGTCATTAAATGCTGTGTTTCCGCTTCTCAGCTGCGCGATTATCGACCACTCGCCGCCGACTGACGAGAATTCCGGCTCTGTAACCGTTGTTTTTAAATATCCGCACGCGTCATAAAGCCCCGTTTCGGCTGATGCCGTTATATTAATCGATAAAATAAACGCGGTAATTAAAAGCAACGCTGTAATTTTTCTTTTCATTTATTAATACTCCTAATTTTTTATACAAATTTATTATAGTTAATTTGCATTGTAATGTCAAATAAGCGTTTGATATTATGTTTAAATGTATAAAATTGCAATAAACTGTTGACTTATGCAAAAATGTGTGTATAATTATGAGTATATTTTAAAAATCACGGGGGCTTTTATATGTCGCTTAAAAATAAGAGCTTTTTAAAACTGCTCGATTTAAAGAGTGCGGATATTGATTATCTGCTTACTCTTGCCGCCGATTTAAAGGCTAAGAAAAAAAACGGCGTTCCTCACAGATACTGCGAGGGTAAAAATATTGCGCTTATATTCGAAAAAACGAGCACGAGAACGCGCTGTTCGTTCGAAGTCGCCGCCGCAGACCTCGGTATGCACCCCGTTTATCTCGACCCGAAAAGCTCGCAGATAGGAAAAAAGGAGAGTATTCCCGATACCGCACGGGTGCTGGGCAGAATGTTCGACGCGATAGAGTACAGGGGCTACTCTCAGGAGATCGTCGAGGCTCTCGCGGAATATTCGGGAGTCCCCGTATTCAACGGACTTACGAACGAATTTCACCCGACGCAGATACTTGCAGACTTCCTTACGATAAAGGAGCATTTCGGCAGATTAAAGGGCATTAAATTCGTATACATGGGCGACGCGAGGTACAATATGGGCAATTCGCTTATGGTCGGATGCGCAAAGATGGGTCTTGACTTTACCGCATGCGCGCCGAAAAAATATTTTCCCGACGAAAATCTCGTTAAAATCTGCGAGGATATCGCAAAGGAGACAGGCGCGAAAATAACGCTGTCCGAGGATCCCGAGTCGGCTGTTAAAGGTGCGGACGTTATCTATACCGACGTGTGGGTTTCGATGGGCGAACCCGCCGAGGTTTGGAAAGAGCGTATAGACGATTTAATTAAATACAGAGTCGACGATAAGCTGATGAATACCGCAGGCGAGCAGTGCCGTTTCATGCACTGTCTGCCGGCTTTTCACGATTTGAAAACGGAGACGGGCAGGGAGCTTTACGATAAATTCGGACTCGACTGCATGGAGGTAACCGACTCCGTATTCGAGAGCGAAAGGTCGATAGTATTCGACGAGGCAGAGAACCGTATGCATACGATAAAAGCCGTAATCGCGGCTTCGCTCGGCGAATTTTGATTTTTTAACGCTTTCTCGGTGTAAAAACCGACAAAAAAGCGTATATACTTTGCCGTTGAATAAGCAAATCCTACAAAATAATGAATTATTATAAAAAACACTTGAATTTTTATGCACAACGGCATATACTTTATCTGAAAAACGGGGAATTGTTCCCGTATTATAAAAGGAGATAATTGAAAATGAAAAAGCTTACTAAAGTTGCGGCTATTCTCATGGCACTTGCGCTTATTGTTACAGCATTTGCGGCATGCTCGGGAGATAAGAATACAGACCCCAGCAAAGCGGACAGCAGTAATGCTGACACCAGCAATTCAGCAGACGCAAACGCAGTTAAGTACACCGCGAGAAAAGACGACGGAAAACTCATCATGGCTACAAACGCCACATTCCCTCCCTATGAGTATAAGGACGGAGACAAGATTGTCGGTATCGATGCCGAGGTTGCCGAAAAGATAGCCGAAAAGCTCGGCAAGGAGCTTGTTATCGAGGACGTTGAGTTCGGCTCAATCATCGCCGGCGTTCAGACCGGTAAATTCGATATAGGTATGGCGGGCATGACCGTTACTCCCGAGAGAGAAAAGAGCGTTAACTTCACGAAGTCCTATGCAAAGGGCGTTCAGGCTGTTATCGTTACAGAGGATTCTCCCATCAAGTCGCTTGACGACCTCAAGGGCGACGGCAGCATGAAGTTCGGCGTTCAGCAGGATACCACGGGTGATATCTACGCCTCCGATACCGCTGAAAACGGCGGTTACGGCGAGGAGAACGTTATTCGTTTCAAGGCCGCTACCGATACCGTTCAGGCTCTTAAATCCGGCAAGGTTGACGCAGTTATCATTGATAACGAGCCCGCAAAGAGCTTCGTAGCTTCAACATCCGGTCTTAAAATCCTTGACGGCGCATGGGTTGACGAGGATTACGCAGTCTGCGTAGCAAAGGAAAATACAGAGCTTCTCAATCAGGTTAACAAGGCTCTTGATGAGCTTAAGGCTGACGGAACTCTTCAGCAGATTGTTGACAAGTATATTCCTGCAAACTAAGTTAAGATAACGTCAAACAGTTTTACAGAAGTTTTGAGGGCGGCTGTACGGTCGCCCTTTATGTTTATATAACGTATTTCGGAGGTGTATGAATTGACGGTGACGGTATGGTTTGATAAGACAGCCGACACATTTTATCGCTGTTTTATAGAAAATGCGTACTGGAAATGGCTTGTTGACGGCTTTAAAGAGTCTATAGTCATAACCGTATTCGCGGTTTTACTCGGCTTTCTTTTCGGAATAATCCTTGCAACGGTTCGCTGTTCATATGATAAAAACGAGGAATCGCTGAAATTGAGAAAAGGCTTCGGTTATCACATGCTCCGTTTCGCAAACGGACTGTGCAAGCTTTACATAACCGTGGTCAGGGGCGTTCCTGTTGTCGTTCAGCTGATGATTTGGTATTTCGTAATACTTGTTACGCAGAATAATTCTACGATTGTCGCTGTTGTCGCGTTCGGCTGCAACTCCGCCGCTTACGTCGCGGAGATATTCAGAGGCGGAATAATGAGCATAGACGCAGGACAGTTCGAGGCGGGCAGAAGTCTCGGCTTCAACTATGTTCAGACGATGTTTCATATTATTATTCCTCAGGCAATCAAGACCGTTTTACCTACTCTTCTCAACGAAATTATCGCTCTGTTAAAGGAAACCTCAGTCGCGGGCTACGTCGGAATCACAGACCTTACGAAGGCGGGCGACCTTATAAGAGGACGTACGTTCGAGGCTTTTATGCCCCTTATCGCCGTCGCGGTTATCTATCTGATAACGGTTGTAATTCTTACAAAGGTTTTCGGCGTTGTCGAAAGGAGGCTGCGTAAGAGTGAAAGATAATAATTCGGACGTTATAATCAGCGTCAGAGATTTGAAAAAACACTACTCAGGCGGTAAGGTCAAGGCGTTAAACGGCATAAATCTCGACGTTCATAAGGGCGAGGTAGTCGTTATAATAGGCCCGTCGGGAAGCGGTAAATCAACGCTTCTGCGTTCGCTGAATCTCCTTGAAATGCCGACGTCCGGAACGATTACGTTCGACGGAGTAAACATTACCGATCCAAAGAATGACATAAATCTTCACCGTCGTAAGATGGGAATGGTTTTTCAGCATTTTAATCTGTTCCCTCACATGACGATTATGAGGAACATGACAATAGCTCCGATAAAGCTTCTTAAAAAAAGCAGGACGGAGGCAGAAAAAACCGCGTATGAGCTTCTCGAGAGAGTCGGACTTGCCGACAGGGCGAACGACTATCCCGCTCAGCTTTCAGGCGGTCAGAAGCAGAGAGTTGCGATTGTCCGCGCTCTTGCAATGGACCCGGACGTCATGCTTTTCGACGAACCGACGAGCGCGCTCGACCCCGAAATGGTCGGCGAGGTTCTCGACGTTATGAAGGGACTTGCCGAAAAGGGCATGACCATGGTTGTCGTAACTCATGAGATGGGATTTGCCCGCGAGGTTGCGGACAGAGTCGTATTCATAGACGAGGGCGTTATCATGGAACAGGGCGCGCCCGCGGAGATTTTCGACTCGCCCAAGACGGAGAGAGCAAAGTCATTCCTGTCAAAGGTTCTGTAATTATAATAAGTGTAATAAACAGGGATTGCTTTTTATAAGCGATCCCTGTTCGCAAGGTGTAAAAAATTATGATAACGGTAAGAGAATTTAGAAAAAATGATATCCCCGCCATGACTGAAATCTGGAACTCTGTTGTCGAGGACGGCATAGCTTTCCCGCAGACGGAAACCATGAGCGAGCATGAGGCGGAAGAATTCTTTTCCTCTCAGACAAGGTCGGCGGTCGCGGCCGGCGAAAACGGCGAAATCTTCGGCTTGTACATTCTTCATCCCAATAACATCGGCAGATGCTCGCATCTTGCGAACGCAAGCTATGCCGTCAGAAAGGACGCGCGCGGACTTCACATAGGCGAAAAGCTCGTTAAGGACTGCATGAAGAGCGGAGCCGAAGCGGGATATAGGATTTTACAGTTCAACGCCGTAGTTAAATCGAACGTACACGCAAGACATCTGTACGAACGCCTCGGATTCGTCCTGCTCGGAACGGTTCCCGGCGGATTCAGACACGATAACGGCGAGTATGAGGATATCTGCCTTTACTACGCCGAACTATAAAAAACGGATTTGCATTTTACATTAAGTTCAAATATTTTTTTGTTTTAACTATTGCAATATTTTAAATAATAGTGTATAATCTATGTCGTCGGTTAGCTGGTGTGGCTCAATGGCAGAGCAGCTCATTCGTAATGAGCAGGTTGTCAGTTCGATTCTGACCACCAGCTCCAATTTCCGCGGAGGGTATTCTTCCGCGGATTTTTGTTTTTAAATTTAAATCAAAATCCCGCGTCCCGGTTTTGCTCCGGCGCGGGATTTTTTTTGTTCGAATATTAAAATGTATATGTACCTGCGCCGACGCTGTATTTCTTCCCGTCGGGGAGAATTATATCGGCGGTGCAGTTGGGCGGGATTACAATATCGAATTTATATTCTCCGTTTTCTTTCCTCCAGCCTGATTTTACGGCGCCGAATATGCTTGTGTATTCCGCATTCGCAAACGTAAAATGACCGCCGGGGAGAGGCTTTATTATAAAGCGGTTTTCCCCGTCGACGTTGATTCCGCACATGGAGGAAAAAAGCCATTCGCATACCGCGCCCTTTGAATAATGATTCAATGAGCCGATTCCGCCCTGTGCATTGGTGCCCTCCCATGCCTCCCACACGGTTGTCGCGCCGGATTTGCTCATAAAGAGCCAGCCGGGCATTTCCTCGTTTTCGAGAAGCCTGTATGCGTAAGAGACGTCTATATCCGCGAGAACGCCGAGGATGAGCGGTGTTGAAAGAAATCCCGTTGCGACTCTCCATGAATAGCTGTCGAGCAATTGTATAAGGCGTTTTTTCGCATATTTTTTTTGACTGTCCGACAACAAATTGAACGCGAGCGGACGGACAAGTTTAGACTGTCTGTCGGTTTCAAGCGAATATTTTTTTGTTTCTGCGAGCTTTGAATATCCGATTCTCGCCTTGTTTGCATATCTTTTAAATCTGCGCGCGTCGTCGTGCTTGTTTAAAGCAAGGGCGATTTCCGTCATACACTCGAGCATGTAAACTATATATGCCGTTGTTTCCTCGGGGTGAGGGGAAACAAAATCTGAGGTTTTGATTTTTCTGACGTCGGCGGGCTCCGCCCATTCTCCGTATGACTGACCGTAGTTTGAAATATATCTTACGTATTTTAAATTTATACCCGTCGGAACGGCTGTCGGGTATGGCTTTCCGAGCGTTTTTATTTTATAGTCGGCGTAACGCCTCATGTTTTCGTAAAACCGTTCGAGAACCGTGATATCGTTGTATTTTTTATAAATTCTGTACGGAATCAGCACGCCCGCGTCGCTCCAGCCTGCGGAGCCGTCCATCGCGTTCATGTAAAAATCCACTCCGCCTTTCGGAGCAATCTGCCTGAAGCATCCGTTTTTCTTCTGCTCGTCGCACAGATCGCGTTCGAATTTAATCGCGAACGGCGCGTATGAGAAAAGATAGCTCGCCGTGTTTAAGAAAATCTGCGCGTCGCCCGTCCAGCCGTGACGTTCTCTTGTGGGACAGTCGGTCGGCAGGTCTGTACTGTTGCTTTTCGCCGACTGCTTCGTTGCCTCGAAAAATTTGTTCAGGAGTCCGTTCGAACTTTCGAAAAATCCCGTCTCCTCCATGTCTGAATAAACGGCGATTGCGGTAAAATCGTCTGCGGTAAATTCGACGTCGGTTTCGATTAACGCGTATCTGAAGCCGAAAATCGCAAAGCGGGTTTTATATTCGTTTGCTCCGTCTTTGCACGTATATTCGACTCTTTGAAGAGGAGTCGTTATTTTTTTATTAGAGCACTGAATATTTTTAAGCGTCAGCTCTTGGTCTTTATCAAGTAATTCGCCGAGGGTTATTTTTATTTTTTGACCCTTTCGGGCATTTAATTTAAACGAAATGAATCCCGCGAGATTTTGCTTGAAGTCGATTATTTTTTTACCCGATTTTGAAATGAGAATTTCGCCCTTGTATTTCTCCTTCTCTGCGATGAGAACGTTGTCGGACGCGCTCGGAATAACGGAGTGCTCCGTGACCCGCGCGCGGAAACGGTATGACGGCGTTCTGTACGCTTCGATTATCTCGCCGTCCTTGTTGTCGGCAAAACGAACGTCGGAGTCGTTTGACCAGCTCCACGTTTCGTCAGTCGAAATTCTCTGACTTGCTTTGTTCTTATATTTAATATCTATCTGTGCGATTATTTTGGTTTCGGTTCCGTATTGGTTTCTGAGTCCCCACGCCCCGCACGAGCCGCGGTACCATCCGTCGGCGAGACAGAGCGTTATTTCGTTCTTTTGTTTTATGAATCCGGTTATGTCGTACGTCTGATACTGAACGCGCCTGTTGTAGTCCGTAATGCCGGGAGCCAGCGGAAACGAGACTCTTGTCCCGTTTATTTCGGCTGTGTAGATTCCGCACGCGCTTATATAGAGTCTTGCCGAGAGCACCTCGCCGTCGGCTGTGAATTCCTTTTTAAAGCAGTCGGCGGGGTAACGTCTTTTTTTGTCGGCGAGATAATTTCCCGTTATCCATTTCGCATTAAAATTCCTTATTCCGTATTCAAAGAACGCCTCCTCGCTCGGTTCGCCCTCATTGCCGAACTCGTCCCAGAGTGTTATATGAAAAGTAAATCTTTTTGAATCTGTGAATTCTATCGGTACGGCGTATCTCATCGAGTCAGACTCAATTCTGCCGCTGTCAAAGCCGTCGGCGGTAACTCTGTACGCCGTCTGTTTTATGCCTTCGTCGCAGTTCCACATTATACGCGGAGAAGAAATGTCGATTCCGAGCGGATTTTTTAAGTATTCCGTTCTTATATTAACAGCCTTCATTGTTCAATTCCTCTTCTTTCCTTCTTTTTATTTCCGCCTGCTCCTTGTCAATATATTTTTCAACGCTTAAAAAGGCGAGAATTACTATAAGTATTACGGCGGTAATCGTTTCAAGCCCCACGAATGAAAACGTTATCGCATTCTTTGTTGCGGCGGACTGAATCGCGGCGACTGTTTCTCCGTTTACTATTGACGGAGCAATATATCCGCTTTTTGACAACAGGGCGTTGAAAAGTCCCGTGACTATTCCGACGCTTGTAACGGCTATTATGTTGTAAACCGACATGGCTATGCCGTCGCAGCGGAAATTCTGCTTATATTCGAGATGGTCGAGAACGTCCGCGAACAGCGCCATAAACACGTATGAGCAGGGAAGTCCGCCGATATTTTTTATAAACTGCCCTATAAGCACGGTTACCATATTTGTCGGGCATATCCAGCAAATTGCACTGCCGATTGAATAAAGCGCAAAGCCCGCTATGGTCAGGTTCCGTTTACCGAATTTTTTTGCGAGGGGCCATACTATAAATATGCCCAGTCCCATGGGAATACCGCCGATCACGGAGAGCATGGTCTGCGTTTTACCGTCGTTGTAGGTTCCGAGGACATAGTTGCAGAAATATACAAGCCCGAGGTTTTTGAATTGAGTTCCGACAGTGTAAATCAGGAAATAGAGCAGAATCAGCACCATGTATTTGTCTGTAAAAATTGCCTTGAGCAGATTTTTATACGGGATTTTTTTCTCCTCTTTTTTGTTGATATCCTCCAGTGTAACGCGCTCTTTTGTGAAGTAATACTCCATAAGAGTAAGAGGCAATGCCAGGCATGACAGAATGCTCATGGTGACAATCCACTTTGATTTGTCAACACCGAGCTGCGGCATAATCAGCATAGGGAATATGAGAGCAACGATGATACCGCTCATCATAATTGTTGCAATCTGATTAAATACGGAAAGCGAACCTCTTTGTTCGGTATTTCTTGTCGACAATGGAACCATAAGATTATGGCTCATATTGTATATTGTATAGGAAAATGAGTAAAAGAGATTATACGAAAGCATTACCCATATTACCTGAACCGTTTCGCTTTTCTGCGGTACGGTAAAAAGAAGTATTCCGCTTACCGCGACGAGAGGTGCCGACAGCAGCAGCCACGGACGAGCTTTGCCCTGTGCGGTTTTCGTGCGGTCGATTATGTAACCCATCAATACGTTTGTTATCGCGTCGATGATTTTCGATATTATCGGAAATACGGTCAGAAACGCTCCGCCCCAAATTGTTGTCAGCTTTAATACGTCTGTGTAGTAAACATTCAGATATGTTGCGAGCACAGCGTTCAAAAGCAATGCGCCCGACGGGCCGAGCAAATAGCCCAGCCACTTTTCACTTGCCTTTACATTATCACTTTTTACCCTGCTTTCAAAAAGCGGAAAATTAAGCTTTCCGGTCATAATCAACTCTCCTATTGACATCCGTAATTGTTTATGTTTTAATTATACCGACACTATGTTTGTTTTACAATCATCAGTTTATGTAAAGACGGCTGCAAAACCGACATTTTTATATGGAAACGACGTGATAATGTGAATAAAAAGGATAATCAGCGCACACGCCTTTCGAAACTTCTGTTCAGAAACGCGCTTATGGATCTTATAAAAGAAAAAGGAAGCGTATCAAAAATTTCCGTACGCGAGCTGTGCGAACGCGCAGAACTTAACCGTTCGACGTTTTACGCTCATTATTCGGAGCCTAAGGATATACTTGACGAGATAGAGTCCGAAATTCTCGCCGAAACCGAGGAACATTTAAAAAAAATAGGCGGAGAAAACGACGCGGGTGCGCACAGATATATTGTTTCATTCCTTAAATTTATAAGACAGAACGACAAGACGTTCCGCGTTCTGTTAATCGACAGCGCCGACCCCGAATTCAGAGCGCGGTTTATGAACCGGTCGATAGTTCAGTTTATGCTCAATTTGCGCGTCGAACTTCCCGAACGGCTCGAACAGTATATTTTTTCGTATATTTTAAACGGCAGTACGGGAATTATAATACAGTGGATTCGCTCGGATTATCTGATTGACGAAAAAGAAACGGCGGATTTGCTGTTTAAAATAAATCAAAGCGTGCTGAGAATCTCGGCTTAAAATCTTGAAATAAATCAATATTGACATTATACGAATAAAAAAGTACAATTAAATAAAATAAATGTGTCTTTAATGCGCGGTTCGGGCGCTTTAAAGACAGGCTGAATAAATAACGGAGGCTTTATTTATGCGATTACATATACGCAGATTTTTCTCGCTGATTCTTTCGGTATGTATTATACTGTCCGCTTTTTCATTCGCTGCCGGCGCAGAAGTGACAGTTCCGGAAATTGTGATGGAGAGCGAAATCGATTATTCGTTAAAAACGATAACTCTTAATGTTTCGATAGATAAAATAAAGGGATGTTCCTCTGCCGCGGTATTTATCGGATATTCTCCCGACGAGGTTAAGTTCGTAAGCGCGTCGGATCCGGAGGGCGGAATGTCGTGCGCGAGCGAGGTCTATACCGATGACTGTGTAGTTTCGGCGGCACTCATGACGTCGGGAGTTTTTGATACGGATACCGAGGAGCTCGGCAAGTATGTTTTCTCCGTGCTTGACGGCGTTACGTCCGTTACGTTTAAGGTTCTTACCGAAAAGCCGTACCTTACGCGCGCGTTTGACAAGGATGAAAATCAAATTCTCATTAAAGGATATGAAAAAAAAGCGTTTTCGGGATGTTTTCATTTCGAGCGCGAAAACATTCCGGGTTATGCTCCTACATGTGTGAAGGCGGGTCTGACCGACGGCGAAAAATGCAAAAAATGCGGTGAGATAACCGTTAAGCAAAAGGAAATTTCCGCCCTCGGACATAAGGAGAAGAACGGCATCTGCACCGTCTGCGGAGAGAGGATTGTTACTCTGAAACCCACCGTAAAGGACGTGTGCGGTTATTCTGTTGATTATGATAAGAAAACCGTAACTCTTTTTCCGAACTCAGTTTCCGCGCTGTCGGTGTACGAATTCCGCTCGAATTTTAATGAGGAGCTGACGTTTTCGCCCGACGCGGTTACGATAAAAAACGCTCTTAAATTCACATGCGGTGACGAATATACCGTTATATTAAAGGGCGACGTGAATGATGACGGCGGTATAACCGCCTCGGACGCGAGGGCTATCCTGCGTATATCCGCAAAGCTCGAAACCCCCGATGATATTATGAAATCGGCCGCCGATATCAATTCCGACGGAAAAATAACGTCGTCGGAAGCGAGAACCGTTCTGAGATTTTCGGCGAGACTGACCGATACTTTGCAAAACGAAAAGTAATCTGTTAATTTCCCCGCCGGATTTATTTCGGCGGGACTGTTATTCTCCTTTACTCAAAATATTTTTTTGACAGGATAAATTATTGTTGACAAAACCGAAAGTTTGCTTTATAATGAAACTGTATTATTATAAAGGTGGAGTATACCCGCCGGGAACAGGAGGTTTTTCTCTATGAAAAAAGTAATTTCCGTAGTTTTATCAGTCATTATGATGCTTTCGGCTTTATCCGTTCTTGCTTTTGCCGCAGACACATATACCGTAACTTTCACGGATATGGACTATGCGACTAAGTACAGAGACGACCAGATCGGCAGACGCGGTTTCACTTTGGGCAAGGATTATTATTTCACATATAAAGATTCTTCGGGCAAGACCGTTGAGGTTAAGAAGGACGGCACGCAGGTTAAGGTACCCGCGGGCAGAGCGTTTTCATGCTTTGTAGTTCTTGCAGATTATATTGAGCCCACCACGCTCCGCGTTATAGCTTATCCTGCGAGTTCGCCCGTTGCGAGCCTTTACGACCCGATTGACGGCGCTCCGTACGGCAAGTACAGCGTTGATAAGAGTTCCGACTCTTCCTACGGCATTATAGTTAAGCAGGACATGACGTTATCCGTTTCGGAATATCACCTTTACAACGACGGTTTCCTTTATTCTCTTAAGGGAAATAAGTACTTCGACGTTACGAGACTTAACGATAACGGCAAGGGAACTATCGGTGATAAAAATTATGAACCCGTTTTAAACGAGAGACTTATCTACTGGCATCAGGATCTTTACTTTATGGTAACTCTGCCGGCTCCCGAGACGGATACCAAGCATTCGTATAACTACGATACCTATACCGTAACCTATACGCAGAAGCTCAAGGGCGAGGTTGTTAAGAAGGAAGTGCTTACTCCCGTATGGACGAGCGCGGACGGATTGCAGAAAATTTACTGTGCTAAGGACTGCTATAACGATATCTCTATTTCGATCAACGGCGTTGTCGACTTCACATTCGATATGATAAAAGAAGTTTTCGAGGACCTTAAAAAAGGAAATATTGATATGGAGAATATCGGTTCTTTAAACTTCGGTGCGTTCGACCTTACCGCACTTATTGCGTGGATTAACGGTCTTATCAAACTTATTAAGAACATCCTTGCCGGCTTCGGCGTAGGAAAATAACATTGTCCGGATATGAATTAACGTAATTCGGATGATGCTTGCCGTACCGTTTTATTTCAGTGCGTTAACGCGTCTTTTGCGTACGGTTTATTAATCAGCTTTCATCGTTCTTTGCAAGACATATCCCATAAAACAAAGAGAGTCGGGCGGCAACCCGGCTCTCTTTGTTTTTTTCTCAAAAAGCGTGTCGAAGTGTGTCGAAACACTCATAACCAAAAAAATGCACCGTATTACGCCTTAACGCAGGCGAATCAGAAAAATGATTTAATAATTTTATGGGTTCAGTTCTCTTTTACAGTGATGTCGGATGGTATTGTGTCGGATAAGATATGTTTTATTCGGCATAAAACTATGGTCGTTTTGATGAAACACACACACTGTATTTGTATGAATCTACAAAAAAATCGTACAGTATCCGTGTCGGTTGACTTTTTTAATTTATACCGATAAATTATTTTTTTTCACCTGTCCACTCTCGCGCCCGCGCCGGAGACAACTTTCTCTACCTCTTTAAGGCTTGCCGTTGATGTGTCACCCGGTGTTGTCATTGCGAGCGCGCCGTGCGCTACGCCGTAATTTACCGCCCTCTGCACGTCGCCGTATGTCATCAGTCCGTATATAAGTCCCGAAGCGAACGAATCTCCGCCGCCGACTCTGTCGTATATTTCGAGTCCGGGCAGGTCAAGCCCTCTGTAAACTTTGCCGTCTGAATACGCCATTGCGCTCCAGTCGTTGACAGTCGCGGTTTTAACGGTTCTCAATGTTGTTGCGATAACCTTGAAATTCGGGTACGCCTTGCAGACTTCGCCGAGCATTTTTACATAGCCGTCGAGATTAAGTTCTTTAAGTCCCTCGCCGTTTCCCTCGACTTCAAATCCGAGACACGCGGTGAAATCCTCCTCGTTTCCTATCATAACGTCAATATAGGGAGCGATTTTTTTATTTACCTCGCGGGCCTTTTCGAGTCCGCCTATGTTTTTCCATAATGATGGACGGTAGTTAAGGTCGTAGGAAACTATCGTGCCGTATTTTTTCGCGGTTTTGACAGCCTCGATTATAACGTCGGAAGTTGTGTCGGACAGCGCGGCGAATATTCCGCCCGTGTGAAGCCATCTGACGCCGAGCGTGCCGAAAATATATTCGAAGTCGATATCTCCGGCTTTGAGTTTGGAAACAGCCGTATTGCCTCTGTCGGAGACTCCGGACGCGCCTCTTATGCCGAATCCGCGTTCTGTGAAGTTAAGTCCGTTTCTTATCTCTCTGCCGATTCCGTCGTAGGGGTACCACTTTATAAGCGACGTGTCGACTCCGCCCTGCAAAATGAAATCCTCGCAGAGTCTGCCGATGTCGTTATCCGCGAACGCCGTGACAACGGACGTTTTCATGCCGAAGCAGCGGCGTAATCCTCTCGCAACGTTGTATTCTCCGCCGCCCTCCCAGACTCTGAACGAACGCGCGTTTTTTATCCTCATGTCGCCGGGGTCAAGACGTAACATAACCTCACCGAGCGCGATCATATCGAACGCACAGTCTTTTTTATCTTTTAAATTGAATAACATAAAATCATCTCCGAAAGTTTTAACAATAATTTACGTTCGCAAATTGTTGCAGTGTTCAGCGGTCAGTGATAATACTGCTCACTGAATACTGACGGCTGTTCACTGCAAACGATAAGTTGTTGAAACAAATTATCGTTTGTCAAGTCATATTGTAAAATAAAATAAACTTTTTTTCAATACATTTAATTGACATAACGGCGCGGAAATATTAAAATATATTCTCGGTGATTAAATTGGCTTATAAATTCTTCAATTACGACGAAAGAGTCGAAAAAATGAGCGCGGACGCCCTCGAAAAGGCGAAACACGTTTTTAATAAAATAGATTGTGTTACGGAATACAATCAGCAGAAGGTACTCTCCGCCTTTATCGAATACGCCGTCAGCGAGACGGATATGTTCCCCTCGACCGGTTACGGCAATTCCGACAAGGGCAGGGACAAGCTCGACAAAATAGTTGCTCGCTCGTTCTCAGCGGAGGACGCTCTCATACGTCACTCATTCGCGTGCGGTACCCACACGCTGTGCGTTATGCTGTTCGGTCTGTTAAGACCGGGCGATACCATGCTGTGCGCCACGGGCAGACCGTACGACACAATATGCCCCGTTATCGGCATGGACGGTGCGCTCGGTACGGGTTCGCTTGCCGACTTCGGCGTAAATTATATGCAGTGCGAGCTTAAAGACAACGGAGATATCGACATAGACGCTGTTGTTAAGACCGTTAAAGAAAACAAAATTAAAATAGTATATATTCAGCGTTCGAGAGGTTATACGCTAAGACCGAGTCTGAGCGTTGAAAAAATAGAGGAAGCCGCAAATGCGGTGAAAGCCGTTTCCGACGCGCTTATCGTAGTCGACAACTGCTACGGAGAATTCGTACAGAAGGACGAACCTGTTTCCCGCGGAGCCGATATTATGGCAGGCTCGCTTATTAAAAATCCCGGCGGCGGACTTGCTCCGTGCGGGGGATATATCGCGGGCAGAGCCGACCTTGTAGAGCTGTGTTCGTACAGAATGACGACCGCTTCCCTCGGCAGGGAGGTCGGCGCGACTCTCGGACATACGAGAGAGCTTATGATGGGCTTTTTCAACGCTCCGCACGTAGTCGGCGAGGCTCTGAAAACCGCGGCGTTTGCGGCGGCTCTGTTCGACGACTTCGGATTCGGAACAACTCCGAAATACGACGAGGACAGATTTGACATAATTCAGGCTATAAAACTCGGAAATAAAGAAAATCTCATTGCGTTCTGTCAGGGAATTCAGAAAGGTTCTCCCGTCGATTCGTACGCCGTTCCCGAGCCGTGGGACATGCCCGGTTATCCGAATCAGGTCATAATGGCTGCGGGCGCGTTTACGAACGGTTCGTCAATCGAGCTGTCTGCCGACGCTCCGTTAAGAGAGCCGTACGCCGTTTGGATGCAGGGCGGACTCAATTTCCACACGGGCAAGGTCGGTATAATGCACGCCGCCGACGAAATGGTAAAAAAAGGTTTGATTTAAAGCTTAATAATTTTGAATCGTTATTACAGATTATAGAGCCTTAGTCGAAATATACGCAATAATAAAGCGGGCGATTTTTTGTTAAAGTTGACAATCTTTAAAAAACAGACAATTTGGTATTGACATAAAACACAATATGTACTATTATAGTTTTGCTCGCTATACAATATATAGCATAAGACAGATAAGCCGATACATATATATATATAGTTTTGGACGGCTGTTTTTCTCAGTATTAATCGTGTAAATATATTCGGAGGGGTAAAAGGTGAAGATCATCAAGAGAAACGGCTCGGAAGCCGATTTCGACATTAACAAAATAATCAGAGCCGTTTCGCGTGCAAACGAGGCTGTCGGGGAGCATGAGAGACTGACTCAGATGCAGATAGATCGTATCGCAAGGAGCGTCGTTCTTTCGTGCGAACAGCTCGGCAGATCGCCCAGCGTTGAGGAAGTACAGGACATGGTTGAGAAAATGATCATGGCTCACGGTACATTTGAGGTTGCAAAAACATATATCACATACAGATATAAAAGAGCGCTCGTTCGTCAGTCGAACACGACCGATGACAAGATATTGAGTCTTATCGAGTGCAACAACGAAGAGGCGAAGCAGGAAAACGCGAATAAAAACCCCGTTGTTAACTCTACGCAGAGAGACTACATGGCGGGCGAGGTGTCAAGAGATATCACCGAGAGAATTCTGCTCCCGCAGGATATCGTCGACGCGCACGAGCAGGGCATAATTCACTTCCACGACTCCGACTATTTCGCACAGCACATGCATAACTGCGACCTTGTAAACCTTGAGGATATGCTCGAAAACGGCACGGTTATCACCGGAACGCTTATTGAAAGACCCCACAGCTTTTCCACCGCGTGCAATATCGCAACACAGATAATCGCTCAGGTCGCGTCCAACCAGTACGGCGGACAGTCGATTTCGCTTACGCACTTGGCTCCGTTCGTACAGGTAAGCCGTGAACGTCTTTATAAGGAAGTCGAGGCTGAGAATGAGGATATTCATTCGAATCTTAATAAGGAGCAGATTGCACGACTTGTCGAAACGAGATTAAGAGATGAAATCCGCAGAGGCGTTCAGACTATTCAGTATCAGGTCGTAACTCTTTTAACGACAAACGGTCAGGCTCCGTTCGTAACGGTTTCAATGTATCTTAACGAGGCTAAGAACGAGCAGGAGAAAAAGGATCTTGCTATTATAATCGAGGAAGTTCTTCTTCAGAGATATCAGGGCGTTAAGAATGAAAAGGGCGTATGGGTTACCCCCGCGTTCCCGAAACTTATATACGTTCTCGAAGAGGACAACGTTCATCCCGGCACGCCTTATTATTACCTTACCGAGCTTGCGGCAAAGTGTACGGCGAAGAGAATGGTTCCCGACTACATTTCCGAAAAGGTAATGCTTAAATTAAAGATAGATAAAAACGGAAACGGCAACTGCTACACATGTATGGGATGCAGAAGTTTCCTTACGCCTTACGTCGACGAGAACGGCAAGCCGAAGTATTACGGCAGATTTAATCAGGGCGTTGTAACGATTAACCTTGTAGACGTAGCATGCACGGCGGTTGAGGATAAGAAGGATCCCAATAAATTCTGGGAGATTCTCGACGAGAGACTTGAGCTCTGCCATAAGGCACTGCGCTGCCGTCATGAGAGACTTTTGGGTACTCCGTCCGACGTTGCCCCCATTCTTTGGCAGCACGGCGCGCTCGCGAGACTTAAAAAGGGCGAGACGATAGATAAACTTCTCTACGGCGGATATTCGACTATTTCGCTCGGTTACGCCGGACTTTGGGAGTGCGTTTATGAAGTTACGGGCAAGAAACTTACCGAGCCCGAGGGCAAGGAATTCGGACTTAAAGTAATGCGTGCGCTCAACGCAGCGTGCAAAAAGTGGAAAGAGGCGGAGAATATCGACTACTCTCTCTACGGTACACCGCTTGAGTCGACGACATATAAATTTGCAAAAACGCTTCAGAGACGTTTCGGCATTATCAAGGGCGTTACCGACAAGGGATATATTACAAACAGCTATCATATCCACGTTACCGAGCCTATCGACGCGTTCGATAAATTAAAATTCGAGGCTCAGTTCCAGGAACTTTCTCCCGGCGGTGCGATAAGTTACGTCGAGGTTCCCAACATGCAGCATAATCTTGACGCCGTTTTACAGGTTATCAGCTTTATTTACGACAATATTATGTATGCCGAGCTTAACACGAAGAGCGACTACTGTCAGGTCTGCGGTTACGACGGCGAGATTGAGATAAAAGAAAAAGACGGCAAACTTATTTGGGTATGCCCGCAGTGCGGAAACACCGATCAGGATAAAATGAACGTTGCAAGACGTACGTGCGGATATATCGGCACGCAGTTTTGGAACCAGGGCAGAACGCAGGAGATTAAGGAAAGAGTGCTGCATCTTTAATGAACTACGGAGAAATTAAGAACTGCGACATTGCCAACGGTACTGGCGTGCGCGTCACACTCTTTGTATCGGGATGTACGAATCACTGTAAGAATTGTTTTCAGCCCCAGACGTGGGATTTCAACTACGGAAAGAAGTTTGACGAAGCGACAAAGGAGAGAATATATAATATGCTCTCCGAGTCGTATATTCAGGGACTTACCCTTTTAGGAGGCGAGCCGTTCGAACCCGAAAATCAGCGCGAGCTTCTTCCGTTTTTAAAAGAGGTCAAACGCCGTTTCCCCGATAAAAATATATGGGCGTTCTCGGGCTTTACGTACGAGGAATTGACGAGTAAGGGTTCGCATCCTAACTGCGAATGTACTAATGAAATTCTCTCGATTATCGACGTGCTCGTAGACGGCAGATTTGTCGAAGAAAAGAAAAATCTGTCGCTTAGATTCAGAGGTTCGTCGAATCAGAGACTCATTGATATGAATAAAACGCGCAGAGAGGGTAAAGTCGTTACCTTCGAATAAGAGCGACGGGGATGTTAAAAAAGCCCGGAGCGCAAAAAAGCATTTTATTATAAATTATAAAAGAAAGAAACCGTAAACGAGTTTTTTTACGGTTTCTTTTTATATTATATTGTTTTTATTATGTCGGATGTGATAAAATAATATCGGTTTATCAAATAAAAAGGAAAGTGCGCGATGAAACGAACAGATCCCAAGGACAGCGCAAGCGCGGTTGTACTTTTATCACAAAAAAACAAAAAGGCGTTTTACGAGCTTTACAAATTATATGCACGCGACGTTTATTATATCTGCTGTGTGACGGCGGGCGTTACTTACGAACTGTCCGACGAGGTTACGGAGGTATTTTTAAGACTTTGGCGCGAATGCGAATCGGTCACGGCGGATAATTTCGAGGACTTATTGTTCACATTGAGCGTCGGTGTGTGCCGGTCTCGGCAGAAGCATTCCGTTTTGCCCCGCGAGGATAAAACGCTCGGAGCGTATGATGAAATCAAAAACGTACCGTCGTTCGAGGATATAAGAAAATCGTTTATGACGTTCGAGCCGTCGGCGTACAGACCCGACATGCGGGCTGTCAGTTTTTATAATGAAATGATATCGTCCATGCCCGAAAAAAACAGGGAGATTCTTATGCTGAGCGCGTTTACGTCGCTTAGTGCGGAGGATATCGCGAAGAGCGAGGCAGTCGACGCGGATTTTGTAAGGAATAATTTAAGAGAGAGTTATTCTTTTCTGATTCATCAGGCGAAGCGCGCTGATTTTATGGGTTATAAATTTGTCGGATATATTCCGCGTTTAGCTGTAATTATCGACGCTCTTTCCCGTACATGCACGGTTCCTAAAGATATTTGGATGTCGATTGCTCAGTCGATAGGCTACGACGAAAACGAATATAATAATGAAGAGAAAAAGCCGGAGCCTATTCCGATACGCGAGATTCCGAAGGTTAAAAAGAAAGTTTCACCCACGGCAAAACGCGTTATTGCCGTTATTTCGGCTCTTTTAATTGTGATATGCGCGTCAGCGGCCGGAGTTTATATTAATAAAAATAAAAAAGAACCCGAATCCGTTTTGCCCGAAACAGAGGAAAACAATGACAACGGGGGAGTATGGAACGGTGAAACGGGCGATAAATTTTCGTCCGGCAGCGGAACAAAGGACGACCCGTATATAATTTCCGACGGCGGACAGCTTGCATATCTCTCGTCCGTCGTAAATTCGGGCAACGTCGAATATTTTGCGTGCTGCTACGCCCTCGGCGGGGATATCGTACTCAATAACGCCGATACGAACAATATTTTTACGCCGATAGGGTACAGGAATTCAGATTCCGATTACAAATATTTCTGCGGTGAATTCGACGGCAGGGGATATTCGATAACGGGACTTAAGACGGACGCTTCGTCGTGTTCGGGGCTGTTCGGCTATCTCAACGACGCGAAAATCAGAAATATAAATCTCGTCAGCTGCGACGTTTCGGCGGAGAATTACGCAGGCGGTATAGCGGGTTATTACTCGGCAAAAAGCGGTTCTGCGGGTATATCGTCATGCGACGTTTCGGGTAAAATTTCGTCCGAAAGCTACGCGGGCGGAATCGTCGGATTCGTTTCGGTCATCGGACAGTCGTCGTCATTTTCTGTTGATAAATGCTCGTCGGAGTCGGCGGTTGCGGCTTCTGTTAAAAGCGCGGGCGGAATAATCGGATATCTTGAGGTTTCCGACGGCGAAGCGAATATTATAGACTGTATGAATTCGGGCGATATTTCGTCTAACGATAACGCGGGCGGAATCGTCGGAGCAAATCAGCTATTAAACGGCTCGTCAGCAATTAAAACGTGTATAAATGTCGGCAAAATAACGTGCAAAAACGCAACGTACGGCGCGATAGCGGGAATCAGCGACGGATTTTCCGCGCAGTCGAGAGCGAGAATCGAGAACTGCATTTACCTTGATTCTTCGTCCGACAAGGCGGTGAATTCGGGTGAGAATTCGTATGTAAACGCCGCGGCGATAACAAGAGATCAGTTTTCGCAGAGCATTAATTTCGACGGTTTCGACACGGATAAAATCTGGAATGTAAACGCGGGGAGCTTCCCGTCGTTAAGATAAATTAAAAATAAAAATCGCGGAGCTTTCGGTTTGTGCCGTCGGCTCCGCGTTATTATATCATGTCGCGAAGGCGCGCTGTGCCGAAGCGGTATGATTCAATGTTCCCCGAACACACCGAATCTCTGATTCGGATTGTGTTTCGTGAGGTTATTATAACATGTCGCAAAGGCGCGCTGTGCCGAAGCGGTATGATTCAATGTTCTCCGAAACACACCGAATCTCTGGTTTGGATTGTGTTTCGTGAGGTTATTATACCATGTCGCAAAGGCGCGCTGTGCCGAAGCGGTATGATTCAATGTTCCCCGAAACACACCGACTCTCTGATTCGGATAGTGTTTCGTGGGGTTATTATTTATTTAATTTAAGATAATTCGTTAAGATGTTCGATAATGTATCTGTAAATCTTAACGCCCTCGGCGATTGCTTCGACTCCTACGTTTTCATTTGCCGCGTGCATTGCCGCTAACTGCTCGGACGTAAGGCGCGTCGGCGTGAAGCGGAGAATGTTATCG
>JALEQX010000066.1 GCA_022763825.1 Oscillospiraceae bacterium
TCCTTATCCTCGGGACAGTATACGCTTCTCTGCATTTTTATAGTCTTTACTTTCAAATCGTTTCTATTCAAAAATTCGAACAACGCATTTATCGATGACAGCATAGAATTAATACTCATGACAGAATAACCCTTTCTGACAAGATAATTCCTATACTCCCCCGCCGTCTCTTTTACTATCTCACAATCGCACGCAAAATCTTTAAATTTCATCACATCACGGATATACTTTTCGACAGTATACGCACTTTTATCATTATCAATCAAATGTTCTTTAAAATTATTTACAGCACTATCTGTTAACTTCATTTCTCCCGCCTCCGACTTAAATTATCAAAAAAGCGGAACAAAAATACAATCCCTCCTCTAAAACTTTGTCTGCAATAAAAAAGATAGTTTTATTCGATTGACACGGATAAGAATAACTGATATAATTTTTTCACAATCCCGAAAGGAGAATTTACACAATGATAATAAACAGACCGCCCATGGGCTGGAACTCATGGAACACATTTGCAGAGAACATAAACGAAAAGGTCGTAATGGAGACTGCCGATTTCATAGTCGAAAGCGGACTTAAAGACTGCGGTTATGAATATGTTATAATAGACGACTGCTGGAGTCTCCGAGAGAGAAACGAAAACGAAGAAATAGTACCCGACCCCGAGAAATTCCCCCACGGAATGAAATACGTATCGGATTACGTTCATTCAAAGGGACTTAAATTCGGAATGTACTCGTGCGCGGGAACCATGACGTGCGCGGGCTACCCCGGAAGCCTCGACCACGAATTCATTGACGCTAAATGCTTTGCAGAGTGGGGCGTAGACTATCTCAAATATGACTACTGCTTCCACCCGTTCACAACGTACGGTCACGTTCTTTATAAGAGAATGGGACTCGCGCTCGCAAACTGCGGACGAGACATTGTATTCGCCGCATGCTCATGGGGCAGTGAAAATACAAAGACATGGATTAAGGAAACCGGAGCGCATACATGGCGTTCGACAGGCGACATTTTCGACTCGTGGCAGTCGATTAAGGATCTTGCGTTAAGCCAGCTGAAGGTCGCTGAATACAACGGCTGCGGCTGCTTCAACGACATGGATATGCTCGTTGTCGGTATGAAGGGCAAAGGTCACGTAGGTCTCACCGGCTGTACTGTTGAGGAATACAAAACGCATTTCGCATTCTGGGCAATGATGGGTTCGCCCCTGATTATCGGCTGTGATTTAAGAGAAGCTGACGAGGACGCTCTCGCAATTCTCAAAAACAAGGCTCTCATAGATATTGACACTGACGAAGCGTACAGACAGCCTTACTTCGTAAACGGCAACCGTAATTATAAGTCCGTCAGAAACGGTGACGAACCGCTCTTTGACTGGTACCCGACCGACTGCCCCGTTCTCGTCAGAAACCTTGCAAACGGCGATATCGCGATAGGCATATTCAACTTTACCGACGACGAGGGCAAATACGAGAGCTTCACTCTTGACGCGGTAGGTCTCGGATTCCCGACGGGCAAAACGCTCGAAATGACAAACGTATGGACAGGTGAGGTTTCATATCCTAAGAACGATACGTTCGGCGTAAATCTTCCCAAGCACGGATGCGTCGTTTACCGCGCAAAGGTCATTGATAAAAAATGAGTCTCTGCAAAGAGTGCGGTAAAGAGCTTACGAAAAACGATATCGGACTGTCAAAAAAACTAATTAACCGCGGGACAACCGAATTTTACTGTATTGACTGTTTAAGCGTGAAATTCGACTGTCCGAAAGAGATTTTATTAAATAAAATCGAGCAGTTCAAAAAATCGGGATGCGTACTGTTCTTATAAATTGAATATATAAAAGACCGCAAAGCACTTTTTTGAAGCGCGCTCTGCGGTCATTTTTTATTCGAATATTTTAAATAATGTCGTACTCTTTGAGCCTTTTAATAAAATTGTTCGCATCAGTCAGTATTTCGTCAAAATCGCCGTCGAATTCTTCGCTCGTCATCCTTGCAAGCTCAAACGCCGAATCGGCTTTTTCAATGACGGAATACATATACGCCCCCGTTTCGGTGAGCATAAACATTCCCTTATACTCCCCCGCACTCTCCCCGACGGGGACAAGGACGTATTCTCCGGCAATACTTCGCAGCATCATTTTCTTTTTGATTTTCATAGTGATTTCTCCGTTTTTTTAAGAAAATTCTCTGTGTTTTTTCGTATTGAGCGTATCATTTCGCACACATATTCCGGTTTTTTATCCGTAAAGCCCGTCTCGCACAGGCACATAGCGGCACACGCACGGCAAAAGGCAGAATCCGGACAATCTCTGCATTCCGCCGGAGTTCGTAAAAGCGACGTTTGTTTTCTTATATATTCCCACGCACCGCAGAAGTCCATATCCTTCAAATCCGCCGACGGCTTATCCATCATCGCGCAAGCCCTCATTTTTCCGTCGCAGGTTATCCAAAACGACGAGCTGCCCGCGCGGCACATTAAAGAGCAGTCACCGCCCGAATAAGATTCGGAGCTTTTTGCCCGTGAAGCTTTTTTAATAAACTCCTCGCTCCCGTACAGAGCGATATCCCCCCTGACGCTGTAAAAACCGGCGTCTGCGCTTGAAAGCCTCGAGTCGCTTTTGCCGAAAACCCCGTCAAGACGAATTGGCGGATAACAGTACGGAGTAATCTGAATCGGGACACCGAGCGATTTTGACAGCGCGATTATGTTCTCAATATCATCACAGTTTAGCTTTGTGATAACCGTGTTAAGCTTCAGCGGAATATTAATTTTCTGCAATGCCTTTATATTTTCCATAACCTTTTCAAAGCATGCGTTCATACATTGCTTCTTATAGCCCGCAGCGCTTGAAGCATAAAGAGAAATATTAATTCTCACAGGCGGATATTTTTTTAAAAGGTCAATATATCTGTCGGCAAGCGAACCGTTTGAATTTATCGAAATTATAAGCCCCTTTTCGTGAGCGTGAGTATATATTTTATCAAAATCCTTTTTTAAAAACGGTTCTCCGCCGGTCAAAAGCAAAAACAGCATACCGTTATCACACGCGGTATCGGTAATTTCAATCCAGTCCTCCGCGCTCAGTGCATCCTCGCACGGCTCGTTTTGACTGACATAACACATCGGACAGTTAAAATTACAATTTGACGAAAGCTCGAAATTCCCCGCAAGGGGCGTTCCGTTTTCTTTTGCTTTCGAATGAAGATAAGCCGACATTTTCGGCTCCGTAATGTTTACCATAGCTCATTCTCCAAGGTTTTGACAGCCGAAAAATCGGGCTTGCAGTCAAATTTATATACGGGTATTTCTTCCGCTGTTTTTTCGGCAACGGGAAGTATTTTCTCAATGCCGAACGGAAGATAGCACCCGTTTAAAATTTCCCTGACGGCCAAAAAAGGCGTTAATTTTTCCAATTTGTTTTCCCCTCTGCAGAGCTTTACAATGCACTTAACGGGAACTGTGACGTTTAAACAGATATTCGACGACCCGCAGTACGGAAGCCCCGAGGCAAAAACCCGCCCGTCCTTTATATACACAAGAGCCTTATCGCCGTTTATTATTTCGGCGTTATTGTATTCGTTCCAAAGCCGAGCCTGCGTTGACTTTCCCGTCTGTCTGGGAGCGGTAAATAAAATACCCTCTCCGCCGACGGCTATAAACGAGGCGTGCATTATCATCATGCCGAGTTCATACGCTTTTTTTTCGAATCCGACGGTATCGAGTACGCTTTTATCCCACAGCGAGTTTTTAAATCCGCTTAAGTACTCGACCGTTCCGCCGAGACTGCCATTAGATTCCGTCCGTTTTGCAAAATATCCACCGCCGTGTTTTTTATAAAAGACAACGTCCGAGCCGTTTTCGTTAAATACGATACGGTTGTCAAATTCAAAATCCGGCTTTTTATCGGGTAAAACTATATTATCCGTAAACGAATAGTCGTAAACGTACGCGTTATCAGACAGCGTTTCCGTTCTGAACTGCGAGAAAGGAAACGTATCATTTATATTTAACGGCAGTCTTGTCTCTATTTCGCAAACGCCTATTTTATATCGTTTAATCTCCATACTCTGTAAATAAAATCCTGCTCATATATGTCTTATAATGCTCCGCCGACAGCTCTTTTTCCTCATTCGGGGCAAGACTTCCGAAGCTTACGCGGTACGTTTCGTTTCCGATCAACACACCGTTTTCCTCGTTTTTATAATAGACGTAAACGTCGGAAACTTCATGTTCCGAAATATTTTTAACAGAGATAACGCCGTCTTTCCCGCGAAGCAATAAAACATCCGAATGCGCGGACATCTTATTATCAAAATATACGGTATCGCTCAATTCAAATCCGTAATAACTTCCGTTTTCATCGAACTCTGCGCCGTTATCCTCTGTCAGAACGCACACGGAGCCGGACGGCATACTCGTTATTTTAAACGATAAATTACCCGAATCCGAACTGCACTTTAAAACGGCATATTTAATATCCCTGTCATCCTCGTTTTGAACAACAAGCTGTACCGAGCCCGTATCGCTTTTTCCGTACGATAAAACACGTATGCACCTGTCGACAAGAATACCGTTCTGCGACGAGGGCGATTCTGCAAAATTATAATCGGAATATCTAAACGTGAATTCTTCGTTTATCTTTATATTCCGAAAACTGTCGTCAGCCGAATACGGCTCGATATCGGTCATAGAGGTCATTTCGGGAACGGATTCACGTTCCTTAGTATCTTTCGAACATGACTGAAAAAGTCCAGCAAGAGCAAAAGCCGACAGTATACCCGCGGTCAGTCTCCGCTTTGCATTTTTAACTACAAACATATTAATCATTCCGTAAAAAAGCGGGCGTCGGCGAAAATACATTCGCAGACGTCCGCCGTTTAAATTAACTGTAAAACAAATTTACGCCCGCTGTGGGAACGTCATAGCAAAGCCCGTCGTTTCCTCCGGGAACCTTGACAGCACAACCTGCCGTAGCCTGAGCAAGAACAACCAGTCCGGTTTCCGAATCGGTTATAATTCCGTTTGAATCCTGTATAAATCCGCACGAGGCAATATTAGTCGACAACTCAAAGCTTTCAAAAACAATCTTTGCTTTTACATATTTCTTTTTCACGACTTATCCTCCTAATGATGTGTAAAAACCGGAGAACAGTTTAGAGAAGAAATTGATTATTCTCTTAAACAATTCGATAATATTGTCTAACAACTGTTTAACTGCGGGCTTTTCGACAACGTTATACGTAACCGTCACGCTTCCGAAATCGGTCGTATATCCGTCCTTATCCGTTCCGCTGACATAATACTTATGCTCGCCCGGCACTTTGACGATAAAGGACACGTTCCAGTGTCTGATTATTTCGTCCGAATCCGACTTGCTGTCGGTGTAAGAAGCATCGGCTTCAACTTCATTGCCGAGTGAATCCGTAATTTTTATTTTCTCGACCGATGTATAAGTGTCAAGCGAGAATTCGGCTTTATATCCGGGATAAACTTTATCGCGCTGAACGCTCAGACTGCCGTCGATTACAGACATATCGAGCTGAGCGACCTTAGCGGCCGAGAAAGCTACGGAGCGCGTATTGTAGTTTGCACTCAGAAGAACGGGCGAAACCGATTTTTTCGAAACGGAATCCGAAACAACCGCACCGCTTGCGTCGTCTACGCTAAGCTCAAACTGTCCCATTCCGGAATTTGTATCAAACGTCCACTTGAGATTTGTAAGTGAAAGTATGTCATTCTCCGAAAGCGACGCGTTCTGAAGAATTATCGTACCCGTTTTGTAATAATAATTGCCGTCCGCGCCTTTGACTCTCGTCCACGTGAGTTTTCCGCCCTGCGGAAGCATTTTATTAAACGAATAGTAAACGTCGCTTGCGCTGTTTATGTTAGTCTGCGCGGAATTGACCTCGTTATCGGACGAAACCGTATATATTTTAAGAATCGGATTGCCCTTTGCAGATTTTGCGGCTATCTGAATATCCTGCGGAATCTCCGTAGCCCAGATTGAGAACGCCACCGCCTGTCCGTTTGTTACGACAGTTCCGCTTTCATCCTCGGCGGAACCGCCCATTAAGTAAAGCTCGTTATTGGGACCTGCGTTCTTATACTTGCTCATATCCGTTCTGCTGTCCGCATTCCTTATACCGTCTATAAATACAACACCCTGCGTATCCTTTGAGGGGTCGGAGGTGAGTTTGCCCGCGTCGAGGAGAAGATCCTTGAGTTCCATGTACTCGGGGTATCCCTCTCCGTCGTACTTATAAAACAGATTGATTGAGGAATCATTGAGCGCAGGATCATAAATTCGTATCGCGTCAAGATAGAAATCATAGCTCTTAACGCCGTCCGCGCGGTGATTGAACGCCGAAGAATACATCGGAGTTATCGTTACATTATACTTATTATAGTCAAGTCCGAGTATTTTTATAACGGGAATCTGATAAAGCGATTCCGAATCGGAAACCGCGAGCCACGTTTCACAGTATGCGATATTACCTGTGTTCTCGTTCGTGACCTTTCCGTCCGAATCATAATACGCAACCGTCGTCGAAACGCTTCCGTCGTTCTTTGCCGACCAGTAGAGAGGCGTGTTGCCTTCCGAAACAAGAGTTGCATTGCCGTCTTTATCGGCGTAAACTCTGCCGTACGAATAGCCGTAATATGTATCGACCGCGTACGACTGCGAGAACGTTCCGTCCGCGCTCTTAACTTCGACTTTTATAAGTCCCGTCGTAGAATCCGTAAGGCTTATAACGTCGAATCCGGTACCGGTAAACGTAAATTCCGCGGTAGGCCACGTTCCGCCTTTTCTCGGATTGTCCGCCGCGCTGACCGTAACCTTATGCGCAGAGCCTGCCGAATAAGTGTTATTTACGTTCGTCTCAAACCAGTCGTAGGCATAAGCATACGCATAAGCCGGGGCAAGCGAATTCGAAGAATCGTTCGAATAAACTATGTTCCCGTCGTTATCGTAATACGTTTTGGTTGAAGTATATCCTCCGCCTATCGCGTATTTATAATAAACGTCCGAAGTTACCTTTCCTTTCGTATTATAATACGTCGGGACTGCGGAATAACTGCCGTCGCCCGCGGACGTATAATAAGCGGGGGTTGACGTTACGTCGCTTGTTATATTGCCGTCCGAATCGTAGTATACGCGCGAATATACTTTATCTGCATAGAACGGGTCATAGCCGTATGCGTTAGCAGACTTATCTTCCATCAGATCGGCCGCCTGCTTTATGCCTGCAATCTCATTTCCCGCAGTCGTCCAGTTTCCTTTGTACGATATCGCGGTCGAATTAAGCGCGTTATCCTCGAAGTATATCGTGCTTGCCGGAATAAACCTGACCTTTTCGTACTGAATATATTCGGATGTAAGACTGAACGTCGGGTCACCTATAACCTTTGCGGCTACATAATACGAGTCCGCGCCGGTAAAATTCATATCAGAAAGCGAATATGTGATATCGCCCTTTGCATTGACCGTTCCCGAGCCGTATTTAAGTCCGGAAACCGAATAATCCGTATTTTTATCCGCGAAATGCGTAGAGCCTTCCGGCAGAGAGCCGTTTGCGAAGTCCGTAATATTGTCGACATCCAAATTCGCTTTTGTAACGCCGATATAGTCAAACTTCGCGCCCGCGTTTACCGCAGCCTCCGAGATTACGTTATTCTCGGTAATATTATAGTTAACGGGATGACCGTAGTCCGCGACAAGAGTCTGGTCGACGAGTCTTACGTTCGTAGATGTCTGCTGTAGGTTGAACTGAATTTTACAGTTGGAGTCGGTCGAACCTCTTTCAAGATAGAAGAAACCAAGTCTGTGCGTGCTTCCGTCGCCGGATATCGCATTAAGTTTGGCGAGAGCCGATTTTATATCCGCGCTGATTGAGTGCGTATTTCCGTCGGCGTCCGTATAATCGTATTTGCTGTAATCACCGTCGGGCTGATATGTGTATGTTACGGTTTCGATGTCGTCGGCGGAGTTAAGCAGTGTATTAGTCTCCGCACTCCATGCGAACTGATATGTTATAGCCTTATTTGTAAAGTCGATAGAACAGCTTCTCGCGCCGTGAAGACCGCCGTTGTCAAGAACGAGAGTATTATCAACATATACAAGAACGTCGTCGTCTCCGGAGAAATTAAAATTAATCGGAGTATTTCCGGAATAAACTCCTCCTCTCGGGATATTGAATTCGGTGTTAAACGTCATACCGAAGTGGTAAATAGCATTCTCCGAGCTGAACGAGGATGCCGTACCTATGTAATCGCCGTTCTCATTGAGTTCCGAATCGGACATCTGATAGTTAAACGGGAAGAATCCTGTACCGTTTCCTTTAGCCGCTCTGACGATACTGTAATTTTCAACATTGACAAGATTCGAAACTGCGGTATGGGTTTCGTCGTCATATTTCGCTCTGAAAAGTCTCGTCGTATCGGACGAGTCATAATCATAAGTATTTACGCCATATCTGTTGGTCGTGATTACAAACGGGAATTCTGTTGCCCAGTGATATTTAGCGTATGTATCGGCGGTATCTGTACCGACATCCTCCTGTGTGAAGAAATCGGGAACATTAACGCTGATTCCGGTAAGCGGTACCAATGTAACCGTCTTTGTATTTGATGAATCGGTATTTACATTCAATGTAAGATTGGAATTAATACCGTTTGACGCAGATGATTTATTGATATACGGCAGTGCGTTCGGGTACTCTGCATGCGATTCGGGAATGCCCGTGTTCGACAGCGTCGGTGAGAACAGACCCATTACTGACGCGCCCTCGTCACGGTTATTATCCGTAGAGCCCATCGTGCCTGTCTTATCCCAGTTATTCCACATAGTGGGGAATATATTATTTCCGCCGATGTCGGTATAACCTGCCGTCGATTTGACTTCCTGAATTCTATTTCCTCCGCATACAACATCGCTCGTAAACGCAAGGTTATAAATCTTCGCATAAGCATTGACAGCCTGTTCAAGCGCGGTATCGGCGTAGCCGTCAGCCCACGAAGTATCGTCATAGCCTATGATATTCTTGATCTGATCCATAATCTCGTTGTCGGCAAGGATACGTTTTTTCATTTGGCTGTACGCTATCTTATTCATATAGCTTCCGCCCGCGGAATAATTCTGTGCGGAACCGGCATTTGAATAACCGTATTTATATAACGTGGCGGGAAGTTTTCTTATCTCCGTACCGAGACCGGCTATTGCGTCGTTTATCGCTTTTGCTGCGGCGACAAGCTGTGCCTCTGTCGAATTCTCGTCGTTATATACGTTAAGTCCGCTCTCCATCGCTTCGATAAACGCTTTCGCGGAAGTAAAAGAATACAAAACGGGATTGTGCTGCGCGCCGTACTTCAGCGCGTTGTAAAGAGCCGTTCTGCCCTCGGACGCAGGTTCGGACGAAGAGGGCTTTTTATAAAGACTGAATTTATTATTGTTATTTGCGTTCGTAACGGTTGTCGCCCATGTCGAAAACGGTCTGCCGTCGCTCGTACTGTTGGAGTACATATCGACAAACTGCCCGCCGGAGTAAATCGAAATACGTTTATTCGAATAGACGTATACGTTAAGCGCCTGCGGAGTATCCGAAAGCGAAAGCGTTGAATTTGTTGAACCGATATTAAGATATTTACCCGTTGAATCCTGTATGTAATATTTGGAATCAGAAACATAAGTAAACGTATACTCGTTATCCGCCGCGCTTGTGAGAACGGTTGAGTTCAGACTTACCGTCGAATCGGAATTGAGATAACCCGTCTTTTGCGAAACGTTTGACATTGCCGCGGGTTGATTCGAATAATAATTAGGACTCGGATTGTAAATAATATACGTTCCGTCCTCAATATACCGGCCGTCGCCTGTTCCCGTAGGTTCAAAGTACGTATATCCGTCCGCTGAAGTAATTGGAGCCGAGAGAGAATCGACATTTTCTTTGATAACGTCAAATTTATCGTATATAGTAGGCTCATAGACGGTTTCCGTCTGCGGACATATTTCCTCGAATTCGTCGTAAAGTTCGTCTCCGCTCTCTGCGACGGATGTAACGTTGATACCGTTTACGATCGTGCCGTCGGCACATGAAGCGGCTACGGTTCCGTTATCGGTTGCCGTATCCGTTGTTTTAACGATAACAAGTGCACGGCCGTTATACATCTTTATCGTCGCTTTGCCGTCCGAAGTTAATACCGAACTTTCCTGGAATCTCGACCAGTCGGACTGCTTGCCGTTGTCGACGCCGACGATTTTAACACCGTTCTTCGCCTCAATCGTAAGAGTTCCGTTATAGTCGTTCATGAAATTGCCGTTCGTATCGAGTGCGGTATATTCAATATATGCGTATGACTTTCCGTCCGCTGTACCGGTAAAGCTGTCGGAGCCGTTCGTGCCCCAAACCTCAGCCTTTACGGAACCGATTGTCTGAGAGGAGTAAGCAATTTTTGTACCCTTTGCGGAATCGGTAATTTCAGTTGATTTGGTTGAATCCGTCCACGCTTTTACGCTCAGTGTACCCGACTGCCATTTAACTTTAAACTGCGGATACATCGCGTCGGGCGCGGCGGCTCCGTTGCCCGAACTGTTTGTAAAGTCCGCCGCCGTACAATTCGAATTATCGGAATATGTCGTCCATTTTCTATATGTATATCCCGCGCCGGTAGTCACGGTTTCGGATTGCGCATGACCGATAAGGGTATCGTTCATATAAAGCTCGACATATCCCGCGTCCGTATAAACGGCAACGGGAACGGCAGTGGTTGACGAAAGCTTCGAACTGTCCCACGTACCGGGGAGAAGATTCAGCGTATGCTCGCCGGAATCCCAAATTGATTTATAAAGATAAGCGTTATCCTTTGCAAAGCCCGCGGTATCGATAACTCCGAAGAACGAAGATATCGGCGAACCATTTGCGTTCGCGGATGTCTGATTGTTCCAGGGCGTCGGCTCGCCTATGTAGTCAAAACCTGTCCATATAAACTCTCCGCTGACTCTGTCGAAAGCGGAAGTATAATAAAGGTTCGCCTCTGCCGAATCGCCCCACGACGGAGCATACGTATCGTAGGCCGAAAGCTCGTAACCGCTTTTACCGAGAGATTTATAAAAGCCTCTCGAAGTCAAAGCCGAGGATGATTCGGTAAGGACTATCGGCTTATCGGTCGTTATCGTCTTTGCCCAGATTGCGGGATAATAGTTTCCGCCGAGGACGTCCATATACGCGTCAACGCCGAGTATGCTCTTATTGTTGTTTCCCTCGGTAAGAGGTCTCGAATCAAGAGCGGAAACCGCCTCTTTTATTGCCTGCGCGTATACAACATCGGTTGTATTATTATATCCGCCGGCCATCTGATTAAGTTCGTTGCCTGCCGACCATATGATAATCGACGGCCTGTTTCTGTCTCTTTTAACGGTCGACTCCGTGACGAATTTATACCACTTATCGCCCGCCGACGCCCCGAGAATCTTATTATCTGAGGAAATAGCCCTGTCAAAATACGTCGAAAAATCCTTGGAGTTTGAATTCTTGGATCTTGACCAGCCGTCAAAGAACTCCTCCATTACGAGCATGCCGAGCTCGTCGCAGATATCAAGAAGAACGGACGAACTTACATTGTGCGAAGTACGAACCGCATTGAATCCGTATTCTTTTAAAATCTTTATCTGACGGTATATCGCGTCATACTCCTGCACCGCGCCGAGCGCACCCTGGTCGTTGTGCATACATGCTCCCTTGATTTTCGTATTGACTCCGTTTATCGAGAATCCCGTATCGGAATCCCAGTTAATATATCTGTAACCGAATTTAACTTTATAATCGTCAAGAATTTTCGTTCCCTGCTCGTCGGAGCTGACGATAACGCGCAAAGTGTAAAGATTCGGGTCGCCGACAGACCAAAGCTTAAAACTGTCGGCCTTGGGAGAAAGAGTGACGGCAGTCTCCGAGTTTGAATCTATCGTAATTCTGTCCGAAGTAACCACGGGCGAAACCGCGTTTCCGTCGGAATCGAGGATTTCGGCTTTAACATAAGCCTTTATCTGTGAGTAAGAATCGTTGCGTACTGTAATCTCCGCCTGCGCGGTTCCCTTTCCGCTCTGAACGTCGGGAGTCAAAACCCTTGCGCCGTACTGTGCTACATGGGTTTTATTAAGCATACTGATTGTAACGTCTCTGCTGATTCCCGAACCCGAATACCAGCGCGAGGACGGAATATCATTTACGACTTTTACCGCGATAAGGTTTGCGGTCGCTCCGTCGGAAGCTATATAATCGGTTATGTCGACAGAAAATGAATTATATCCGTAATGGTTTTCACATACAAGAGTTCCGTTAACATAGACGTACGTATGCATATACGCACCGTCGAAGTTAAGTATGATTTCTCTGTCATTAAACGCCTCGGGGACGGTAAACCATTTACGGTACCAGCCCGTTCCGCCTAATTTATTACCGCTCTCACCCTCGGTGCCGGAGGTTGTAAAATCCTGATCAATACTGAAATCGTGAGGAAGCGTGACCTTATTCCATTCGGATGCTATCGGCTTAAATGCTTTCAGATGGGCACCGTTGGCGTCACCCAAATGAAAATCCCAGTTATTGTTAAAGCTGACGTCGATTCTCGGATTATCAGCCGTCTGCTGCGAGCCGGCAGTATTCTCCGCAGAAGCACGAAGGCCGAAAATCGATGAAAAATACGGCAGCGACGCGGTTGTACACGAAAGCACCATAATGATGCCGAGCAAATACGATGTAAACCTGCGGGCAAAGCCAATGTTCTTTTTCATTTTTTTTCTTCCTTTCTTATATTTATTTGATATCTAAATTTTACTATAGTATTCCTTTATAATTATAGTGCATTTACGCTTAGAAATCAACAATTTTCATCAAAAAAAAGACAACAAACCGTTTTGATTGAATTTTTTACACCGCATTTATTTTTAATGGAGAATTGATATAATTTTTAGTTAACTTGTCAGAATTTTATAGCTAAACTTTTAATAACACAGTCGTTTTGTCTTTATTCGGGCAAAAAAATCAATACCTTTGAAAAAACCGCCGTAAAACGGCGGCTCAACTGATAATATTCGTTTATCTCTTATTAATATTTTTATTTATTCATCATTACCGAGAATAAGCGAGGGATTATTGAAAATTTCCTCGAGTTTTTTTACTAACGGGAACATTTCCGCGAAATCGAGCGCTCTGTGGTCAAAGCAGATGCATATGGGCAAAAGGCTTCTTACCTCTCCATTTTCGTTTCCTTTTTCATCTGTAACGACTATATTTCTGCGCTGAATCGAGCTTATACCGATAGCGCATATCTGCGGGGGGATGATCATGAGCATATCAAGCTCGCCCCTTATGCCTCTGGACGCCGCGCCTATATTCGATATTGTAACGGTACCCTGTTTAAGATCTTCGTACGTGATTCTGTCTGTCTCGGGAATACTCTCGTAAAGCCTCTTTGCCTGTCCCTTAAGAGGAGTAACCTTATGCTTTGCGTTTGTTTTCGAGCCTATAAGACGAAGTAAACCTTTAACTATATGTCCTGATTTGAATTTTTCCATGGTGTCGTGAATCGAGACGGAATACAGAGCCTCAGTAAGATTCGTCTTTTTAAGTCTCCTGTTTATATCGGCGGTATAATGAGCAATTTCGGAAAGTGATTTGTTTCCCATATCCTTCATTGTAATAGTCATCATGTTGCCGTCCGGGAGTGTCCACGGAACCGAAATATCTATATTGTCAAAATATGTAATTTTACCTCTTACAAGACTTCTCTCAAAATGCATATGGGCATTAAGTTCCGGAGCCTCTTTAATAGCCTCTGCCAGCGACTTTAAAAGCACGGCGTTAAAGGTTGCGCGGTCGTTCTCGGGCGTTCTCTCGGCGTATTTTTTATACGCTTCAAGAAAATCCGTAATGTCCGGCTCATATGTGTAGCTTACGTGCGGAATGTGTCTCCAGCTCTCCGTTGTCATATTTGCGACTATTTTTCTCTGAATACCGAATCTCATAACATGTCTTACTGCCATCAAAAATCACTCCGTTTTCAATTTATTTTATTCTAAAAATTGGACTCATATATAATTTTTACATTTCCATGATATCAAATAGTCGGAAGAATGTCAATTATTCTCGGCTAAAAAAAGCTTTCAGCTTTAATTGTTAACAAACTTGAAACAAAATTATAATAAACAGCGCGTTTTTGTTGCGTAATGTATAAAAAAAATCAGGCATGTTATTGCAGAATAACGAAATTGCATTTATGTGCGAATCATACGAATCATTGACAAACATTTATAAACAGATTACAAATCCATATACCGTAATATCGGTAAAAAGTCGAGCGGTTAACCTGTGTTTTTCTATAAACTCGCTTACCCTTATCTTCGGGTACGGTTTCTTTTTGATAAGTTCCAAAAAAGCATAAAATAGTCTGCCCTTTGCGTTGTCATCCGGAATAATATTTATAAAAACCGCCTTGATTCCGACTGTATATACAATAAAAAATACATTACTATCAACCGACAATAATCAACTAAGTGTTATAGCGATTATAAAAAAGCCGTCGAATAAAAATCGGCGGCTTTATAAAATATTTTTATTAAATTAAATATAGTATTCCATCGGATACGGCATAAATTTAATCTCATCCAGTTTATCGCACGTGACATACCCGGCGTCGGCTCTTAAAAGACTCGGGATTCTGTTTACAATTGTCGCGCACGTATGCTCTACGGTAGCAGGCTTTACGACATGAAATTCAACGTCGGGTTCGCCTGTTATCTTCCAGTCGCACATATCGCCGTCACCCTCGGCGTAAACCTTGCCGACAGTCTCCTCCTCCACTGTAACACCCTGCATTGTCTCGATATGAACGACCGCCGACATGCCGAGACATTCACCCTTTTTTATCTCCCTGCCGAGAGTCGAAGAGTAAACGGCTTTGTCGGCAATGTACGGGACATGTCTCTGACTTATCGACTTTACGGTAAGACCGAGCTTTGAGCATATAGCCTCGCTCGAATTCCACGCGTATGACGGCTCGAACGATTCCGGACGCGCGATAGTTTTATTGAATTCGTCCTCACTTAAACCGCATCCGTGAGCCTCGGCAAGTGCAAGTCCGTACTCGTCGACATTATAGCTGTAAACTCCGTGAATCGACTTTATCGAATTACATCCCGCGCCCAGAAGCGCGACGGAATTAATCCAAAATATATCCTGCATGCCCGAACCCGTGACGGTACAGCAGTTCTCCCGCGCGAGAGCGTCAATCTTGTTTATCATTTCTGCGGAGGTCGTCCACGGATATATCGCCTCTTCACATGTCGTAATAACGTTAATTCCGCGCTCGACGCACTTTTCGACATGATCGTATATGTCGCCGATAAAGCTGAAAAGTGTAACGACCGCCACGTCTGCACAGCAGTTGTCGAGAACATAATCCGCGTCGTCGGAGACAATAACGCCCGTATTAACGCCGAGTCCCGCAATTTCGCCGACATCCCTGCCGACAACCTCGGGATCGACATCGATCGCGCCGACTATCCTTGCGCCGTGTTCGTGAAGATAGCGCATGATGTAACGGCTCATTTTACCGCATCCGTACTGTACGACTTTGATTTTTTCCATAATAATATCCCCTTTCACTCTGTAACGCCTAAAAGTTTACATCTGATTACAAGTATGGCTGCGTTTAACAAGGATGAAAACGCAGGCAGGCTGGCGCCTGTCAAGTTTGAAGACGCAGTTAAACGCTGTCATACGCCGTAATGCTTGTAAAGTTTCAGGCGGTGCGGAGTGTTTATTTTTGAGAATATTATTGACCGGAATTTACAATTAATACAAAAAAGCAGATTATCCGATGATAGGACAATCCGCTTTTTCGCAAATATAATTTAATTATTAATCTTCATTCTGTTTCGACCTCGGAGTCTTATCTGTTTCGGAACGGATGAACATCTCCGCGCTCGAAGTTATTTTAAGACTGCCGGGCTTCATGTATTCCGAAGCGCTGTCGTTCTTTACCGCTGTGTTCATCTGCTTTTTAAGAATAAGGCAGACTATAACTGCACCTATCAAAGCGACGGCAATAACGATAAGCTCCTTTTTAAGAACCGACGTTTTTTCGGAATGCTCCGAATTCTGAGAATAAACAGTCCCGTCGTTTTTCCCGTCGTTTTTTTCCTTGGAATCGTAAACCGCGATACTGTTGATTCCGCCCGACGGATCGTCGGCGGCGATATAAGAAGCGAGAGTCATGCACGAGTTATATATCTCCCCGCTTGAGAAGAAATCGCTTATCATATCTTCAAGAAGCGAGGAATCATATACACCCTCGGCATTTCCCGTCGGAACGACCGCAAAAGTATTCGAATCATAATCAAATACCGCATAAATCACACCGCCCGAAGCAGTTGACGTTATACCGGAGGCGAACTGCGATAAGTATTCCCGTGCCGAAAAATCGGGGTTTTCCGATTTCGTTACAATATACAATTCAACATTCCGCTCCTCGGCGGCGGAGTCTAACATCTGAGAAACGGTGTTTTCCTCATCGTCGCTTAATTTATCCGCATAGTCGAACAGATATCTGTGTTCTCCGACCGAAGCAAAAACGGGAACGCAGAGAACTGCAAGCATTAAGAATACAAAAATAATCGAAACCGCTTTTTTCACCATTCCCGCCCCCTTACAGTAAAAATACGAATATCTGACCGAGCAGAGCGATACCCGCTGTTATTCCGCCGAAGATAAGCCCCAGCTTTTTTTTGTCGATCGGAAGCTCGCCGGATACCTTGCCGGTCTGTCCGTTGACTGCAAACGTATAGTTTTTGCCCGCAAATTTCGTTGTAAACATCCACACGGGCAAAAGAGCGTATCTGTACTTTCCGTTAAGCGTCCGGATACACGAATTTACCGGACGTACGGTATCGAAGCCCTTAACCGTCTTTTCAAACGACGAAATACACGCGTTCTCTATACGCTGTTTAGCCCTCGGGAAGCTCGCTTCTGCGTCAACGTCGTATTTGTCCGCCATAAATCCCGAGAGAAACGCCGGGTCAAACCCCGTCATGCCGTCGTACGAATAAGGCTCGAGTCCCTCCATATATTCGTCGGGCATTTTCGACGAGCCGTCGACAGGGATATTTTCATACCCGGCCGTACCCGCTCGCAAAACGTTATAGTAACTCGTCTCGGTATAATCATAGTCGCTGTCGCTCCACTTTTTCTCCCTCGTCGCCTCAAACGTTATATTAACGTCGGCGTCCGAATCGAAAAGCCAGAACGGCACGTACACGCCTTTTATTTCTTTTATTCTGTTTTCGCTTTTAAACACGCTCGGGAGCAGAACTTTTCCTTTATAGAAATTTTTAAGAGCGTTCTTAGCGTCCTCCTTGCTTAATTTAAACGGAATAACGCAGTCTGGGCGGTTTACTCCCGAAAGACGGTCCGCAAGAACAACGGGATTTCCGCAGTAAGGGCACGATGACGCCGACGACGTTTCGTCCGTAATCAGCTGAGCCCCGCAGGACTTGCATATATAGCCGTTCATGTTATCCATAACCGCGCCGTCGGAAACGGGAACAAATTCATAATTTGACTTTTGCTCCGCGGCGTTAATCATATCCGAATAGCTTTTTAGCTGTTCCGAAGTAAAAACGCTGTCGCAGTTTTCACATTTAAACTGCTGATTTGACGGGTCGAACTTTATGTTCCCCCCGCAGTTCGGGCATTTATAGTCAAGAATTGCCGGCATATCGTCACCTCGTTATGTAAATCAATATTTAAATACGTTTATTTTATATCGTTGTCGTCGAATATATCTCCGCACTCGGGACAGAACTTAGGCGGATTATAAGGATCCTCAGGAGTCCATCCGCACTTATCGCATCTGTAAAGAGGCGCGCCCGCGGGCTTGGGAGCACCGCACTGCGAGCAGAATTTACCCTTGTTTACAGCTCCGCATTTACATGTCCAGCCGTCCTCGGACGGTTTCGGCGAACCGCATTCGGGACAGAACTTGCCCGTCGCCTGAGCCCCGCATTTGGCGCATTTCCACGCCTGCGAATTATTGACCTCGGGCTTTTTCGCTCCGCACTGAGGACAGAAATTACCGCTGACATCAGCTCCGCAGGCACACTTCCACGTGCTGCCCGAGGGAGCAGCCGCCGGCTGCTGATTCTGCGCGTTCTGCTGACCCATTGCAAAAAGATTCTGCGCGTTCATTCCGCCTCCGGCATTCATTGCCATACCCATGCCCAGGAATCCTGTCATTGCGCCTGCGGAATTTCCTGCCGCCGTCTTCATCGCGTCAGCCTGAGCGCCTACGAGCGTAGCCGCCGCCATTGTCGGGTCGCGCATGATAGCGGTGCGCTGAGCCTGCTTGATAAGCTCCGCGTCCTCTTCGGGAAGCGTTACGGAACCGAGAGCTATGCTTACTATCTGCAAGCCTCTGAGCTCTCCCCATTTCTCGCTTAAAACCCTATTCATTGCGCTCTCGAGCTCCGTCGTATGAGTCACGATCTGGTTGGGTCTCATTTCGAGATCGGAAAGCGCGCCGAATGCCGGCTGTAACGCCGAAATAAACTCGGTTTTAAGCTGACCGTCAATATCCGAACGTGTATATTCCGACTCGACGTTTCCGCATACTCTCGTATAGAAGAGCATGGGGTCGCTTATTTTATACGAATATACTCCCGAACAACGGATTGAAACGTCAATATCAAGTCCGATTTTTGAGTCAACGACTCTGAACGGAATGGGATTGGGCGTGCCGAATTTATTATCGATAAGTTCTTTCGTATTAAAATAATAAACTCTCTGATCCTTAGCCGTATCTCCGCCGTATGTAAAACGCTTGCCTATCGTTGCGAACGTCTTTTTAAGACTGTCGCCGAACGAACCCGAGAAAATGGTCGGCTCGGATGAAGTGTCATATGTATATTCGCCCGGTTCCGCACAAAATTCAACAACCTTGCCCTGCTCGACGATCATCATACACTGACCGTCGGCTACGGCAATGCCCGAACCGTTTGAAATAATATTGTCGTTGCCTTTCGTATTTGACGAACGGCCCGTCGTTCTCTTCTGTCCTTTTGTGACAAGGACGTCCTTATCCATGGAATCGCAATAGAAAAATTCCTTCCACTGATCGGCAAGAGTTCCGCCTAACGCGCCGATACCTGCTTTAATAAGACCCATAGTATATTCTCCCTACTAAAATTTATTTATTTTTTCAGAGGAGTTCCGCAATTGGGACAAAACGCGGACATAGCCGTGTTCTGAGCACCGCAAGACGGACAGAACGGCATAACCGCCGCCGAATTCTGCGGAACGCTCTGTTGATTATATGACTGCTGTGTATTCTGATTGCCGAATCCGCCCTGCTGAACAGGCTGCTGATTATATCCGCCGGCATACGGATTCTGATTTGCGAATCCGCCCGAAGCGTTTGGATTCTTGATTTGACGGCAAAGCTCCATTATCGCAAGAGCGTCGTTATATGCCTGCATGAGCTGAGTGGGAGCCGCATTTTCGGGAATATGTGCGACGTTTAATTTAATCTCGTTTATGTACGGGTGATTGACGACTATATACGCGTCAACGGAGCTTACGCGTCTCGGATTTCCGTCATAATCCACGGAACGGTCTGTATTCCTCATATACTGTGCGACGGAAACGGTTGAAGCGTTCATACCCATGGCTCCCTGCATACCCATCGGATTCATCATACCCATTGAATTCATCACACCGCCGAACATCGCCCCGTTACCCTTAGGCTGAACCGCTTGACCCGTGCGGTTGTCAAAGGTATCTACTCTGTCGGGTATGCCGTCGTCGTCGGAATCCCTCTCGTCCGTATAGGATTCTTTAAGGTAAAAATCCATCAGCTGTGAAAAATCGAAAACCTCGGGATTATTCTCGCTGTAATCCCTGCCGATGTTAAAACAGAATTTTCCGTTGGACATATCAACCATGATTTTGTCACGTACGCCCGCGCCCGCGCTCATATGAAACTGCGCATACTTCTGTCTGTTATTTTCGCGCGCTTCAAGGTGAGCTTTAACGTCGGATACGCTTCTTTCTCCCCAGCTGCCGGAAAGACAGCTTAATTTTTTCTTGCAGTCCGAGCAGAGAAAGCCGTCCGACAGCTTCAGACGGGTAAGCATGTTAACCTTTTCATTGCACAAATCACAGAATTTCTTTTCAAAAAGTCCCATAGTAATTTTCCTTTCAAATTTATAATAAAAAACATATCCTGTAATTATATTATAAATTGAAAGAAATAATTGCGCCCCTCCCGAACGGGCAGTTTTTGTTATTTATCGTAAGAGTCGAGAAAACTAATCTTCTTTCCGCCCATTTTATATGATATAACCGCCTCGGTATTGACGTTTTCAACGCTTTTAAATATACGCGCCTCAACCTCCGGATTCGTTTTTTTGAGCTGTTTTATAAGATTTTTCGCTTCTATTCTCTTTGAACGGTTTTCGCCGTTATTGCATGTCGTACACGTATCGGTAAATTTGCACGCGCACTGTATAAAATGCAGACCGTTATAGTCGCGCCATGCCTTTATGTCGTCCTCTCTTATAAGATACATCGGACGTATTAGCTCCATACCCTCGAAATTCTGAGAGTGAAGTTTTGGCATCATGGTCTGTATCTGCGCGCCGTATATCATACTCATCAGTATCGTCTCGATAACGTCGTCGTAATGATGACCGAGCGCGATTTTGTTGCATCCCATCTGTCTTGCGTAGTCGTATAAATGTCCGCGCCTCATTCTCGCGCAGAGATAGCACGGCGATTTTTCAACATTATAAACGGAGTCGAATATATCGGACTCGAATATCTGAATCGGAATATTGAGCTTCTTCGCGTTTTCCTCGATAACCTTTCTGTTAGCCGGGCTGTAACCCGGGTCCATTACGAGAAATTTAACTTCGAACGGAAATTTATTATGCCGTTTAAGCTCCTGAAAAAGCTTCGCGCACAGCATCGAATCCTTACCGCCCGATATGCACACGGCTATGCGGTCGCCCTCTTTTACAAGGTCGTATTCGTTAAGCGCCGCCGTAAAACGCTTCCATATCGTTTTTCTGAATTTACGCTTTATGCTGTCCTCTGCTTTACGGCATATTTCGGCGTTGTCATCCTTCGAAATTCTGTCTATAAGCCACGCGTTATACCCGCCCTTAAGAGAGTAAACGTCGTAACCGTCCTCTCGTAATTCCTCGCACAAATCGAGCGTGATTTTACCGTGAGTACAGTATATTACGCTTTTTCTTTTGTCATTTTCGAGTTTGTCTCTGATATCGCCGATATCGACTCTGACAGAACCGGGAATCGCGCCGTACTGAACGTCGTGCTCGCTTCTGATATCATAAACCGCCGTATCATCGCCGAGGTTATTAAATTCTTCAATCGTTATTTCAGTATTCATTATAGTCCTCTGATATTTAACTTATCTTAATTATAAATTATAATCAAGTTTTAGTCAAGATAAAAGGAGCCGATGCTGTTATCGGCTCCATAAAATCATAGCAAAATATGTAATTGTATTCTCTCCGTTATCGGTTTTCATTCCTAATTTAACAGCCGTGTCCATGACGTTTATTCCGCACGCCTCTATCGGCATGACGGCTTTTTCGGGATATCTGCACGGTAAATCGGGGTATGTGCATTTAACGCATATATCGCACGCTCCCCCGCCAAGAGCGGTTACGTTCAGTCCGTCCGATAACATTTTATCCCTTATATTAATGAGCATATCACGGCTTTTTCTGCCGATTTTCAGTGCGGAATCGATATCCTCACGTGAATTTACATGTCCGGCAACGGAAAACAGCACTGCGCTGTCATACTGCTTCAGATTCCCTTTAATAACGTCAAGGCTCCCCGCTCCCGGAGGGCAGGTCCAGCACGTCGAGTATTTTGAGCAGAGATTTTCTTTGCACCAATCGCGGGTACGATCGTCGAATATTATGTTATCAAAATCAAAAAATCTTACGTCGGTTATTTTGTCCGAATTAAAATAATCTTTTATATCCATCAGAAATTGATAACACCCAAATGCTCGAGCAGTATTTTTATGCCTATTAATATAAGTATAACGCCTCCCGCGATTTCGGCTTTTGACTTAAATTTAATTCCGAATACGCTTCCGATTTTAAGTCCCGCGGCGGAGAGAATGAACGTGGTAAGTCCTATAAACAAAACGGCGGCGACTATATTAATATCAGGCAGAAGCGCGTACGTAATACCGACGGCGAGCGCGTCTATACTCGTCGCGACGGCGAGCAGAAGCATTGTTTTAAATGCAAACGAAGCATTTACGTGTTCCTCGTCTTTTGAACAACCTTCTTTTATCATGTTCGCGCCGATAAGTCCGAGCAGAACGAACGCGACCCAGTGGTCGACGCTCGTTATGTATTTTTCAAAAGCCGATCCGAGCAGATAGCCGAGCGTGGGCATAAGCGCCTGGAATCCGCCGAACCACGCACCGATTATAAAATAATGCTTTACCTTGGGCTTGCCCGTCGAAAGCCCCTTGCATATCGCAACGGCGAAAGCGTCCATTGAGAGAGCGGCCGCTGTAAGAAAAAGCTCCCAGATACTCATAATAAAACCTCCGAAAATAAAAAAATCAGGCATGCGCGCCCGATCTTATATTACCCGGACGCAACGCCTCAATTCAAGCCGGACGGAATCTCCGTCAGTATGTTGACTTGAAACTTCAATTATTAAATGAAGCTGTCTGCTCCCTCAAACAATACGGCTGTCAGTATATCATAACATTTTTATCGTGTCAACATTGTGCAATATTTTTGCAACATTTGTTAATATTTTTGAAATAAATATGCAATATTAACGTAAAATCGGACTACTCTAAAATATCGTTTTACCGGATGATGTTTTATATTTTATAAAATGATATTATTTAGACATGATAACCGATTTGCATATTAAAATCGTTGAAAAATTGTACATATCGCGGAGGATTCAACATGGTTGACGTTAAAAATCAAAGCTGTTATGAATACTGGCTTGACTGCACCGACGAATACGGCGAGTATTACGTCATGCAGCACCTCGGAAAAAAATATTACAAATCAAAAATGCTCAGCGACATCGACGCGCTCGCGGCATATATGAAAATCGAGCTGGGATTAAAACCCGGCGACGTTTACACGGTTTTCATGCCTACTACGGTTCAGAGCATCTGCGCATTTTACGCACTTAATAAAGTCGGCGTTATCGTAAATTTCGTTCATCCTCTGCTTCCTCCAAACGTATTAAAAGAAACAATGACCGAGGTTCATTCAAAGGGAGTAATGGTTCTCGACCTTCTTATTAAAGACTATGCGGACGTTATTAATGAAATGAACGTTCCGTGTCTCGTATGTCATTCGTCGGAATACGCATCGCTCTTAAAGGGCTTCGGATGTAAATTGGCAGAAACTGCGGTTAAAAAAATATTCCCGAAAATAAAGAAACGCGACGAGTATTCGAAAGCCGTCAAGCGTTTTTCGAAAGCGAATGTTAAACCATCGTGCAACTGCGACGACATCGCCGTTTACTTAAACGGCGGCGGAACCACGGGCAAAAGCAAAACAATAAAACTTACGTCGAGGGCGATAAACGAGCTTGTTTGCAGCGTCTCAAAGCTCGGCAGAATTCACCGTCCCGGAATCGAAGCGGAGCCTATCGTTTTACCGCTGTTCCACTGCTTCGGATTAAGCGTTGCGGTTCACATGGCAATGTGCAACGCGGGCAGACTCATACCGATTATGCGCTTCGACGCTAAAATGTTCAACCGTCTTGTGAGACAGAACACGGTTGTAGGCTTTGTCGGAATTCCCGTCATGTTCAAAAAGATAATGAATGAAAAGCACTTTGATACAAAACACCTCAAAAATCTCCGCGTTGTTTACTGCGGAGGTGACGACGCGCCCCAGTCGCTTATCGACGAATTCAACTCGTATCTTGAAAAATACGACGCGGAGGGCAGACTCTATCAGGGCTACGGTCTCACCGAGGTAGGCTCTGTATGCTGTACGAATTCGAACGAAAATCACAAGTCGGATACAATAGGGGTTCCGCTTGAAAATGTCAATATGCAGATATGGAACGAGGAACATAACGAGGTTCCCAACGGCGTAATAGGCGAAATAGTAATTTCGGGACCGACAATAATGAGCGGTTACTACACCGAGGACGGCGAGGACGACGCAGGACTTTATACCGACGAAAACGGCGTAAAATGGGTCATGAGCGGCGACCTCGGATACAGAGACGACGACGGTTACTTCCACTTCTCCGGACGTAAAAAGAGAGTTATAATTATATCCGGCTACAACGTCTACCCGAGCGATATTGAAAAGAGAACGCAGGAACTCGATTTTGTAAAAGAAGCGTGCTGTGTAAAGGGTTATAAGGATTCTAAACAGATAATAAGAATGTTCGTCTCTTTTTCAAAAAACGGAAATGAGGAAGAATATAAGAAACAGATTATAGAAATGATAGAGAAGAATTTTTCGAAGTTCTCCGTTCCGCGTGAGATTATAACGCTCTCGTCCCTGCCGCAGACGCCGTTGATGAAAACCGACTTTATGCGCCTTACGCAGGAGACTCCCGATTCTCCCATCTATGACGAAGAGAAAGAAAAAATAAAAATAAAAGACAGCGAAAAAAATACACAGGCAGCGTCATAAAAACGAATCGTAAAGCCGCCCGGATTTCGGGCGGTTTTGATTTTAGAGAAACAGTTAATCATACATAAAAAACGAGGCTTCGTATGAAGCCTCGTACATTTTTAAGATAATCGGAAGAGATTACTTCTCGAATCCCCAAGTCTTATCGAATCCGCTAACGAAATCCATGATCTTTGCATATAAATCAGCAACGAATCCCATGATATCAGCGAAAATCTCTGCATAAACGTCAAATTTCATTTTTCGGCACCTCTTTCCAAAATAAAGTATTCAGGTTAATGAGTTTAAAATTAACCCTCAAGCTTCTTAGAAGTCTTCTCAAGCCAAACCTTGATCTGAGCAAACATCTTCATGAGTTTCTCAAACCACTCTGAAAGGTAAGCCATGAGAGCAGCAAAAGTATCTACTGACATTGATGTCACCTCCCTATCCTCATCTCAAAAAGTGAACATATCACCTTTATATTCATAATTATAACATAAATAATTCCTGTGTCAATTTACAATAAGGGGGGTTTTGTCTATATAATATAAAAACTTTACATACAAAACGGCGTATTTTCGTTGTTTAGTATACCCACAATTATACACATGTCGATTATCATTTATTTTTTATTCACAGTTTATCCCTGCCGGAAGTCGGAATATGAATTATATATATAACTCGATCACTAAAAACAGGCAAAAAAAAGACGAACCGTAAAACGGTTCGTCTCAGAAATAATCAACTTTAATTACTCCTCGAAGCCCCAATGTTTCTCAAAACCAGCTGCGAACTCCTTAATCTTTGCGTATAAATCAGCTACGAAAGCTGCGATATCAGCAAAAATCTCTGCAAAAACGTCAAATTTCATTTTTCGGCACCTCTTTCCAAATAATATAAATCACGCTAATTTAATCAGAATTAAATTAAGCAAGCTTCTCAGAAGTCTTCTCAAGCCAAGCCTTGATCTGAGCGAACATCTTCATAAGCTTCTCAAACCATACTGAAAGGTACTCCATGAGTTTACCAAAAGTCTCAACCTTCATTTAAAATACACCTCGTTTCAAATTATTGGGGAAACCTTATTGTTTCCTTGCACCTAAATAATAGCACATCGGTAAATAGTATGCAAGGGGGTAAAGCGATTGTTAAATAAAGTTTGAAGTTTATAACACAATTATGTAAAGATTCAAAATATATTTCCACAATAGAAATATGTTAGTCCTTCAATCTGTTTTATCCGACAGGGTATTTGAATTCTGTTAACAATTCAGAAATATTTAAACAACAATAAATATTGATTTTGATTAATAATATACTAAAACAAATGCTCTGTTAAAAAAATATCACCTTTTTTCACAAATAAATTTTAGGGATTAAATCTATCGGTATTAAATAAATATGAAAAAAGCCTCCGCAGTTCGGAGAACTTTTTTCATTGTGCGTTAATAAATGTTGTCGAAGTTTCATCGGACTATGATATGATACATATTCTACAATTAGATGTCAATAGTTTCGGAACGAACTACATTTAATCGGCTTGAACCACACCCATAACTGTATAATATTTACAAATAGACAACTCAGGACATAAAAAACTCCGAATCACGGCGACTCGGAGTTTCGTTTATATATCTGTTTTAAATTAATATGCCACAGCCCAGTAAACCATGTGCTTCGCCTTTTTACCGCAGCAGACGCACACGTCGGAAAGATGTTCCTGCTCGAACGGAATACATCTCGAACCTACGCCGGTCTGTTCCTTGACGGAGTCCTCGCACGCTTCGTCTCCGCACCACATGGCCTTGATAAATCCGTCGCCGTGCTCTGCTCTCGCCTGTTTAATTTCATCGAGAGTCGTGCATGCGTATGTTCTTCTGTCCATATTCTCCTTGGCTCTGTTGTAAAGAGAGGTTCCGATATCGTCAAGCAGTGCAGAAATTTCACTTTCAAGATTGTCAAGCGAAACAAAAATCTTTTCTCTCGTGTCTCTGCGAACGAGGACGCACTGGTTCTTTTCTATCTCCTTAGGACCTATTTCAAGTCGTACGGGGACGCCCTTCATCTCATACTCTGCAAACTTCCAGCCTGCGGAGTTATCCGAAACGTCGGACTTTACTCTGAACGATTTTGCAAGTCTTACTCTTAACTCCTCAGCCTTGTCAAGGACTCCGGGCTTATGAGAAGCTATGGGAATTATAATAACCTGTGTAGGAGCGACTTTGGGAGGCAGAACAAGACCGTTATTATCGCCGTGCGACATGATGAGCGCGCCGATAAGTCTCGTCGTAGTACCCCATGAGGTCTGATGAACATACTGTAACTTATTATCCTTATCCGTAAACGTCATGTTGAACGCTCTTGCGAATCCGTCGCCGAAGTAATGCGAAGTACCCGCCTGAAGCGCCTTACCGTCATGCATGAGAGCCTCGATTGCGTACGTTGCAACAGCGCCCGCGAATTTATCGCTCTCGGTTTTTCTGCCCTTTATAACGGGCATATTGAGTACGTCCCTGCAGAAATCCGCATAGACGTTCAGCATTTTTTCGGTCTCTTCAATCGCTTCCTCGGCGGTTGCGTGAACGGTGTGACCCTCCTGCCATAAGAATTCTCTTGAACGCAGGAACGGTCTCGTAGTTTTCTCCCAGCGGACAACGTTGCACCACTGGTTATAAAGTTTGGGGAGATCTCGGTACGAATGAATTATATTAGCATAATGCTCGCAGAAAAGAGTCTCGGACGTAGGTCTGACGCAGAGCTTTTCGGGAAGTTTCTCGGTTCCGCCGACAGTAACCCATGCGCACTCGGGTGCAAATCCCTCTACGTGGTCCTTTTCTTTCTGCAAAAGGCTTTCGGGAATAAACAGGGGCATGTAAACGTTCTCATGTCCCGTTTCCTTAAAACGCTCGTCCATCTGCTTCTGGATAAGCTCCCATATTGCGTAGCCGTAGGGACGTATAATCATACAGCCCTTTACGCTTCCGTAGTCGATAAGGTCGGCTTTTTTAACGACGTCGGTATACCATTTCGCGAAGTCATCCTCCATTGAGGTTATAGCCTCGACCATCTTTTTATTGTCAGCCATTTATGTACACTCCTTTATTTTTACGCCTTTTAAAACAAGTGAACGTCTCAGCGAATCAACGCCGTCCTTAAATGACGAATAACAGATTGCGTCCATTCCGCATCTGCGAGCCCCCTCGGCGTTTTCCTCAAGATCGTCTATAAACAGACATTCGTCCGCTTTGAGCGAATATTTATCGAGCAATGAAAGATATATGCCTCTCTCAGGTTTGAGAATATGAATATCGCACGAAACGACTCCGCCTTTTAAAATCGATATCGCGGGAATATATTTTGAATAATCGTAAAAATCATATCCCGCATTGCTTAAAAGATACGTGCCGTAGCCGTTAGAATTCAATTCGGAAATGAGCTCATACATCCCTTGCGCAGCGGGCATATTCGTCCGTCCGTAATTTTCCTCGACATATAATTTTTTAAGCAGTTTAACCGCACTGACGGAAATTTCGGTGGAAATAATATCTATAACCTCGGCATGAGTCTTAACGCCCAGGTCGGTGTCGCGGTAAAGCTCGCTTTTGTAGAACTTATCGAGAATCTGTTTTATATCGTCCTCGTTGTCCGTATATTTTCTCAATGTTTTTTCCGGGTCGTAGCAAATAAGCACGTTGCCCATATCAAAAACGATATTTTTAATCATCCGCGCCCTCCGTAAAACGAACGGCGTCGCCGACGGTTATAAATGTTTCGAGCGCTTCGTCCGGGCATTCCATCGAAAACTCGTCCTCTATGCTCATTGCAATATCAATCATATCCATTTCGCCCGCGCCAAGTTCGTCAAACGTCGTTTCCTCAGTAACAGAATCAGGCTCGCAGCCGAAAAGCTCGCATATAATATCTCTGATTTTTTCAAAATTCATAACTCATTACAAGTAAAAAAGCGGTACGCGCAGTCCTTTGCATGTGTACCGCATTTTTTATGGTTTAATAATTACTTTCTGCCCTTGAACATATCGAAAATATCGATAAGATCGTCGTCGTCCGTACCATAGGACTCTTTAACCTCGGGTTCGGGCTTTTTCTCGGGTTCTTTAGCGGTTTCCGCTTTCTCTGCGGGAGCCGAGTCCTCGTCGGGAAGCTCGAATACGGGAGCGGAATCCTCTTTCTCGTCTATTTCATTCTTAACGTCGCCGAAACCGGTAGCTACAACGGTAACAACCATTTCGTCGTCAAGACTCTCGTCGAATGCAACGCCGAAGATAATGTTTGCGTCCGGATCCGCAGCGTCAGAAATAATCGAACAGCATGTATCGACAGCCTCGAGAGCGATATCATTGGAGGCGGTAATATTGATAATAATACCCTTTGAACCCTTGATAGTAGTTTCGAGCAGGGGGCTCGAAATAGCGGCGTTCGCGGCGGTCTCCGCCTTGTCCTTTCCGCTGCCTCTGCCCACGCCCATGTGTGCGTGACCTGCGTCCTTCATGATAGCGGTAACATCGGCAAAGTCAAGGTTGATAAGTCCGGGAACGGTGATAAGCTCTGCAATACTGCGTACGCCCTGACGAAGAACGTCGTCGGCTACGTTGAACGCATTGACAAGAGTAATCTTTTCGTCGGAAACAAGTTTTAATCTCTCATTAGGAATAATGATAAGAGAATCAACGTGTTTTGCAAGCTCTGCGATACCGTCCTCTGCCTGCGCCATTCTGCGTCTGCCCTCGAAATTAAAGGGCTTGGTAACGATGCCTACGGTAAGAATGCCCTTATCCTTAGCCATTTGAGCGATAACGGGAGCCGCGCCGGTTCCTGTTCCGCCGCCCATGCCTGCGGTGATGAATACCATGTCGGTGCCGTTGAGAGAATCGTTTATAACGTCCATGCTCTCCTCGGCCGCCTTCTGTCCTATCTCGGGTCTTGCGCCGGCACCCTTGCCCGCGGTAACCTTTTCGCCTATCTGAATTTTTGTATCTGCTTTAGAAAACATGAGGACGTGCTTATCGGTGTTAACGGCGATAAACTCGACGCCCTGAACGCCGGAATCGACCATGCGGTTGATAGCGTTTCCGCCGCCTCCGCCTACGCCTATTACCTTAATCTTGGTAACGTCCTCATACTCGTTTGAAATTTCAAAAGACATTTAACTTCCTCCAATACGTGTAACTCCACACTCACATTATTTTAATCAACATAACCCAAAATAATTAAATAATTATACATTTAATATAATATCATGATTATTTATAAATTTCAACATTTATTTTAATAAATTCAACCTCGGGAGAGTTATGATTTTATTAATTTTCGTCCGAAACTGCCGTATTCGGCTCGCTGAGCGGTTCTCTCGTCTCAAGAAGTTCCGATTTATCGCGGTCGGGACGTACAAACGCCTTTGACTGAGAACTTAAATCGATTATCAGATCCGAGACAAAACTCTTTTGATTTTCAGCCTCTATCGTCTTTGCCGCAAGCCGTAATTTGCTCTGTGCGTCCGTCATTGAACCGAGTATGCACGTTATCCTGTTTGAAACGACAAACTTTATATCCGCGTCCGATTCGAGATTTATTTTAGTAACGTCTGTTATAGAATACTCGCCGAACAGACTGCCGAGTTTCATCAATTTATCGTACTTATCGGCGTCTGCAAATACGCACTGCGCGCCTTTTTTCGCCTGACTCAGCGTAACGCCCGTGACAAGAGCCGCCGAGGCGGGAATCACAGCGGAACTGTCGTCTAAAACCTTAGCATTTTCATTAAATAAAACATATCCCGCAGTTGAAGATACCGCGTATTTTGCATACGTATCGGAAACGATTATCTCGAGAGTATCGGGCAGTTTTCTTTTAATTTTTGCCGTGCCGATGTACGGCAATACGGTTTCTATCGACTTCCGGGCGCCGGAAACGTCGGCTATTATAAGATTCTGACCAACCGTAAATCCGGACGCGTTTATTATTTCATCATTTGTATAATAAGAACTTGCCTGCTTATTCGATTGTGCATTTTTAACGGTAATATTGTTCACCTTGAAAAATGCCGCTGATATTACTATTCCCGCAATAAGTGCAATGATAAGAAATACGAAGAAAATAATCAAATTTCTGCGAACAACGGCTCTTTTGCGTTTCTGAGAACTTATTTTTACCTGTTCCGAACGCGACAGCTGTGCGGCAGGCCGGGTGCGCTGTCTGTTATCTTCACTTGTCGCTCTCCGATTCATTATCCTCATCCTTTTTTATGTCGGCACCCAGTTCCGAAAGAACCGTGTGTATATTTTCGTATCCTCTGTTTATAAGTTTGATATTGTGTATCGTTGTCTTTCCGTCAGCGGCAAGCCCTGCGATAACAAAAGCCGAACCGCCTCTTAAATCCGGAGTTATAACGCTCGCTCCGGTCAGCCTGTCAACGCCCTCGACAACAGCCATTCTGCCGTCGACTCTTATCTTCGCGCCGAAACGCATAAGCTCGCTGACGTGTTTATATCTTGATTCGAAAACGGTCTCGATCATAACACCCGTTCCCCTGCAAACGGTCATGACCGCCATTATCGGAGCCTGCATATCCGTCGGAAATCCCGGGTACGGCATGGTTCTCACCGTTCTGATGCTTTTCAGCCTGTCGGGAGCCGTAATCGTAAGTGAATTTACTCCCGTAACGATTCTGCACCCTGCCTCCTCAAAAAGCGGAATAACAGGCATGAGATGCGCGGGGATTATTCTGTTAAGCGTAACCTTTCCGCGCGAGACTGCCGCAGCCGCCATATACGTTCCGGCGGCTATCCTGTCGGAAATTACCGTGTGTTCGCACGCGTGAAGTTTTTTAACGCCGTCAATAACGACCGTTCCGTATCCCGCGCCGGAAATTTTCGCGCCGCACGAGTTGAGAAAATCGGCAAGGTCGCTTATTTCGGGCTCTCTTGCCGCGTTGTTTATAACGGTTCTGCCGTTTGCCGTGGCAGCTGTCAGAATTATATTTTCCGTCGCGCCCACACTGGGAAAAGACAACGTAATATTGCATCCCTCAAGTTCTTTTAAAACCTTAAAACTGATATTGGCGAACTCCTCGGTTATCTGAACGCCGAACTTCTGTATCGACGACAGATGAAGGTCTATGGGTCTTAACCCTATCTCGCAGCCGCCCGGAGACGAGAGCTCCGCGGCTCCCATACGCCCGATAATCGCGCCTAAAAATATTACGGACGAGCGCATCTGACGCATTAACGAATCCGGAATATCATATTTATCGACCGACGTCGAATCTACTCTCAGAGACGAGCCCTCGCGTTTTACCTTACAGCCGAGATGTCTTAAAATTCTGACAGTCGCATCTACGTCCGTTATATCGGGACAGTTGTGAATAACCGACTCTCCGTTTACAAGCACCGAGGCGGCAAGTATCGGAAGCACGCTGTTTTTGGCTCCCTGAACGTTCACCTCGCCCGAAAGACGTTCACCGCCGTTTATTACGTAACAGGACACCTTAATCCCACCTTTCATACTGCATACTATGCCGTGGGATTTGTCCGTGTTATAAGTTACGTTTTATGTGCGTATAATATTATTTTTCGTTTGCTAATTTAACTATTATATCCGCTATCTGTTTCTGCGCGTCGGGCTTTGACATCTTCTTTGCATTCGACGCAATTTCGTCTCTTAATTCTTTATTGTCAAGAAGTTCGGTAACGACTTCAAGGAGTTTTTCGTCCGTGAGGTCTTTTTCCTCTATAATTCTTGCGGCGTTGTTGTTTACAAGCGCCATTGCGTTATGATATTGATGATTTTCCGCAACGTTGGGGGACGGTATAAGCACCGAAGCCCTGCCGACAGCCTCTATTTCCGAAAGAGAGCTTGCTCCGCTTCTGCCGATTACGATATCGGCGGCTGACAGGCAAACGTCCATATCGTTGATGTACTCGCTGACTCTTATGTTCTTTTCATTGTCAATATCAACGCCCTTTTCCTTAAGCGTTTCGGGAACCCAAGTTCCGTACTGACCGTAGGCGTGAATAAAACTGCACTTATTTTTATCGTGAAGCTCGGCTATAAGCGAACACATAGCGTTGTTGACGGTTTTCGCGCCGAGGCTTCCGCCGAATGAAAGTATCATAGGCTTATCGTCAAGTCCGAGCTTTGCTCTTGAAAAATCTCTGTCCGCGGATAAAATTTCGCCCCTTACGGGAAGTCCGGTAACGACGGGCTCAACTTTACATTCGAGATACTCGGCGGCTTTGGGCACTGTCAGCATAACAGCGTCCGCGGTTTTCGCAAGGGCTTTATTAGTAACTCCGGGAAACGCGTTCTGCTCGTGAATCGCCGTTTTTATACCCATTTTCGCAGCCGTTCTGACGACGGGACCGCTTACATATCCGCCGAATCCCACAACAACATCGGGTTTAAAATCCTCGATAAGCTTTTTACAGCTTGAGGTCGACTTCATAAGCTTAACGACTGTGCCTATGTTTCTTTTTATATTCTCCAAACTTAATTTTCTCTGAAATCCGCTTATTTCTATCGTTTTAAAATCGAATCCCGCGGCGGGAACAAGTTTTGATTCCATCTTCTCCTTAGTTCCGATAAAGAGTATCCGGGCGTCGGGATAACGCCGTCTTATCTCCCCTGCTGCAGCGAGAGCGGGATTTATATGACCGCCGGTTCCGCCTGCGGCAAACATTATTTTCATTTGAATCCGTCCTTATTCGTTAAGCGATTTTTTATTTCTTGATGATCTTGATACAGACAGAACCATACCCATCTGCACCATAAATATTACGAGCGACGTTCCGCCGTAACTGAAAAACGGGAGACTGATTCCCGTATTCGGAATCGAGTCCGTCGCAACGGCAATATTCAATATAACCTGAATTCCGACCTGCAAAACTATGCCCATAGCAAGCAATCCGCCGAAACGGTTCTTTGCCGTGGTACCTATGACTATACCGCGCCAAACAAGAAGCGTAAAGAGAAGCAGAAGCATCATAGCGCCGAAAAATCCCGTTTCCTCGCAGACTATTGCAAAAATAAAGTCGTTCTGAGGCTCTGAAACGTACATGTATTTCTGAGTCGAACCGCCGAGTCCGGTGCCGAAAAATCCGCCCGAACCTATCGCATAGAGCGACTGATTCGTCTGCCAGCGCGCGCCCGTAGGTTCATAGTCCTTATCAAGCCAACCGATAATACGGTTACCCATGTATTTTTGAAGGATTCCGCCCGAACCGCTGTCCCTTGTAGACATTACAATATAACATACCAATGCGGCGGCGCCGAGCACTCCGACGACTCCGATAATAAACCATCGATCCCTGACTCCGCCTAAGAACATCATAACGCATCCGATAAGGAAGATTATGACCGCGCCGGAAAGATGGTTTTCCATATAAATTAAGGCCGCGAACATTCCGGTAAGCAAAACGACCGCTATTGTCGGGAATGAGGATTCTTTTATAAATCTTCTGTACTTAATGTCGACCATGCGGGCAAAACGTCCGCGCGACATTTTATTGGAAAACATATCCCTGTGGTACGCGTCAAAAATGACCGCGCTTACGAGTATCAATGTAAATTTGGCTATCTCCGACGGCTGAAACGTCATGAAGCCTAAATTTATCCAGCGTTTGAATCCGGGTTTATACTCGGGGAGTATGAGAACTATCAGAAGAAGTCCGACGGTAACGGCGAGCATTATTTTATAAAGTCTGCGCCATGTTTCAAAATTGATTCTCGACACGGCGAGCATTGCCGCGATTCCGAGTACGGCGAAAATCGCCTGTCTTTTGAAAAAATACATCGGATCGTCGTACTTATAGTAAGCGTAAGGATAGCTTGCCGAAAACTGCATTATAAGACCGAAGCAAAGTATGGCGAGTACGAATATCAGAAAAAGGATATCCATACTGCCGTAATTAATTAAATTTCCGAACAGCTCGGCGAGCGAAAATTTCTGTTTTTTCTTTACAGCCGCCAAATTAATTCCTCCGATCTTAATAGTGAATTGTCCGCTCTTTTATACGGGTCTGCCGAAATATGTAAGCAGAATTCCGATAACGCTTCCTATGATATTGACAAGCGAAAATACGTATACAATCTTCTTTTCGCCCCATCCGCATTTTTCGAAATGGTGATGAATGGGAGCCATTTTGAATATACGCTTGCCGTGAGTGATTTTGAAATAAGATATCTGAATTACGTCAGAAAGGAATTCGCAGACGTAAACGATTCCGCACAGGAGAATAAGCCACGGAGCGTCGACACAGTAAGCTACGGCGACGACGAGACCGCCCAGGAACATCGAACCGGTATCGCCCATCATAACCTTGGCGGGATTCCAGTTCCAGATAAGATAGCCTGCAAGCGAGCCGAGGAGCGAAGCGCAGAGAATGCTGACTCCGAAATAATTTCTGATAATCGCAATTACGATTCCCGCGACGGCAAAAGTTGCCGTTACACTCGCGCACAGTCCGTCGACTCCGTCGGTAAAGTTTACGGCGTTAACCGTACAGTACATTGCAACAAGACCGATCGGAATAAACCACAGACCGATATCGATATTTCCGACGAACGGAATGAACATATATGTCGACTTCGACAGGAAAAGAGCTATAAGGTAAGCGACCATAACGACTATCTGCATTATGCTCTTCTGCACTATGGTAAGTCCGAGATTACGCTTCTTCGCGACCTTTATATAGTCGTCGGCAAAGCCTATGGCGGCAAAGCCCAATGACATAAGTATGCCCGCGTAAAACTTGACCTTTACGTTATCCGCGTCCGCCATGTGTCCGTCGGCTACGATATTGCGCTTTAATATAAGATTCGTTCCGATAACGACCGCCAGCGAGAATATAACTCCGATTATAAACAGAATTCCGCCCATTGTAGGCGTACCCTGCTTTTTCTTATGCCAGCTCGGACCTATGTCGAGTATCGTCTGTCCGAACTTCAGCTTATGAAGCCACGGGATAATAACGTATCCGAGCAGAAACGCGATAATAAAACCGAGTACCGCCGCGATAACGAGAAATAAATATTTTGAGCCTTCCATAACGCTCCGCCTTTCACTTCCGGCTTTTAAACGGAATATATATCCGCCGTAATCAGCCGATCATTTCATATACTTTTTTTATAACGTTTTCAAGACGCATGCCGTGGCTTGCCTTGAAAGAAACCGCGTCCCCCTCTTTAAGAACCGAAGCAAGACGGGATGAAAGTTCATCCTCATCGGCAAAGCTTTCGACATTTTTCATGCCGTGATCCTTTGCCGACACGGCGATGTCCTTCGCCTTTTCTCCGTATGTAAAGAGTATGTCGATTCCGGCCGACGCGCAGTATTCACCGCACAGTCTGTGTGCGTTTTCGGAAAACGAACCGAGTTCGAGCATATCGCCCAGAACCGCGATACGCCGTTGTGCGTTGATTTTCGATAACGTATTCAACGTCGCCTTTACGGAATCGGGGCTTGCGTTGTAGCAGTCCTCTATAAACGTGATTCCGTTTTTATTCACTATATTCTGTCTCATGCCCGAGGGAACGTAATGTCCGAGAGCGTCGGCGCACTCTGAAAGTGAAATGCCCAGTTCTCTGCCGACTGCGACGGCGGCGAGCGCGTTATATACGTTATGAATACCTATCGCGGGCAGTCTGACGCGCACTTTCTCGCCGTAAGCCGAAACGGTAAATTCGGTAAACAATCCGTCCTCTTTGACATCGTCGGCGCGGATTTTGCACACGGGATTTGTAACAGAGAAGAATACGACTTTAAATCTCTCGCTCATAACGGTTGAAAGAAGGTCATTGTCCCCGTTTAAAATAAGCGGAGAACCTTTCTCCATTCCCTCTATTATTTCCAGTTTTGCTTTGAGTATGTTCTCTCTTGACCCGAGATTCTCGATATGCGACACGCCGACATTTGTTATAACGCCTATCGTCGGTCTCGACGCGCGGGTAAGACGCGATATCTCGCCTAAGTGATTCATTCCCATTTCGATAACGGCGCACTGCGTGTTTTCGTCCATTGACAGCAAAGTTAAAGGCATACCGATATCGTTATTTAAATTGCCTTGCGTTTTAAGCGTGTTGTATTTCGCGCCCGCGACGAGAGCTATCATATCCTTTGTCGTAGTTTTGCCGACGCTTCCGGTAAGACCGATCACCGGAATGTCAAACGTCGAACGGTAATATGCGCCGAGGTCAAGCAGAGCTTTTTTCGTATCGTCAACGTAAATAACGGGAATATCCGCGTTCGTTTCTTTTCTGCACATTACGGCAGACGCGCCTGACTTTACGGCTGAATCTATAAACGCATGACCGTCGAAATTATCGCCCTCGAGGGCTATAAACATTCCGCCGTGTACGGGTTTTCTCGAATCTGTAAACACGGCGCTGACATTTGCCTCTCCTACGGCTCTGCCGTTGACTGCCGCCGCGATTGTCGATGTATTTAAAGTTTTCACAGTATCACGACCCGATTGTAATTATTTTATTTTGCCCGAAAGAATGTCTCTTACAATTTCTCTTTCGTCATAATGAATTTTTCCGGTTGAAAGTATCTGATAAGTTTCATGTCCCTTGCCGGCGAGCAGTACTATATCGTCCTTCTTAGCCTGAGACAACGCGTGAGCAATAGCCTTTGTCCTGTCGGGCTCGACGTATTTTGCAACCTTGATTCCCTTAACGCCGACGAGTATTTCATCGATAATGCTTACGGGATCCTCGCTTCTCGGATTGTCGGAGGTTACGACAATATAATCGGACAGCTTTGCAGCTATCGTGCCCATTATCGGGCGTTTCGTTCTGTCTCTGTCTCCGCCGCAGCCGAATACGGTTATAATTCTGCCCTTTGCGGTGCATCTTAACGACGTGAGAATGTTTTCAAGTCCGTCCGGCGAATGTGCGTAGTCGATTATTACGGTATAATCCGTACCGGTCGGTACGACCTCTATTCTGCCCTTAACTCCGTGACACCTGCTCAGCGCCTCGCATACTGCGCCGAATTCAAATCCGAGCTGTGAAACACAGACCGCCGCCGCCATTGAATTATATACTGAAAATTCGCCGGGAATCGGAAGCTTTACGTGCTCTATGGCGCCCATTGTGACAAGCTCGTATTCGATGGAGTCGTTATTCATTCTGATATATTTAGCGGTGTAGTCCGCCGCGTCCTGTTTTTCCGAATACGTTACGACTCTGCCCTTAACGCCCATAACCATTCTGCCTGCGTGCGGGTCGTCTAAGTTGACAATGCACGTATCTGCATTTTTAAATAATTTTGACTTAGCGTCGGCGTAATTTTCGAACGTGCCGTGATAATCGAGATGATCTCTCGTAAGATTCGTAAACACCGCGCACGTGAACTTGCATCCGTCTACCCTGCCCTGATCGAGAGCCTGCGATGAAACCTCCATAATACAATATTCGCACTTTGCCTCAACCATCTTTGCAAACAGCTCCTGAAGTTCGAAGCACTCGGGAGTCGTCAGCGACGACGGAAATTCCTCATCGCCGACCATATTTTTGACCGTTCCGATAAGTCCCGATTTCTTGCCGAGAGAATCGAGTATCTGTTTTATAAGAAAAGTCGTGGTCGTCTTGCCGTTGGTTCCGGTAAGACCGATAAGCTTAAGCTTTTTTGCGGGATTTCCGAAGAAGTTTGCGCACATGATAGAAAACGCGCTTCTCGTATCGTTTACTATTATCTGATTCTTAACGCCCACGTCGTGTTTGCAGACAACGGCGACGGCGCCTTTTTCCGTCATTTCTTTTGCTGCGGCATGACCGTCGAAGTTCTTGCCCTCGATACAGATGAATACCGCGCCCTCTCTTATTTTTCTTGAATCCGCGGTGAGATATACCGCCTCGGCATCCTCATATTCGTTCTTTACTTTTACGCCTTTCATAAGCTGAGAAAGCAGCATAGTTTTGACCTCCTTTATGTGATCGCCATATCTTTCACTGTATTATAATATGATAATATTTTATAAATATCAGTCCGACACATCCACGTTTGTCTTGAAGTAAACCGTTATTACCTCGCCCATTTCCGCCTGAGTATTCTTTTCAATGCTCTGTTTATACGCGTAAACCGCCGAGGAGTTATTACTTCCAGAAATTCTGATATTCAGTCCGCTGTTCGTCGCCGCATAATTAGCCTGAGATACCGTCATACCCGTAAAGTCGGGAACGGTAACGGTTCTGTGCGACTCGGACGAATCCGTATACACAACGATAACGCCGTCGGAGGGAATAGATCTTCCGCTCTCGGGATACTGCGAAACAACCTTATCACCGTCTCCTACAACGGTAACGGTAATACTGCCCGAATTCTGCGAGGATTTCGCTTCGCTGACGGAAAGACCTACGAGATTGGGCGCAGTCTTTGCAAGGCTTTCGAGCTCCTCGTCCGAATAAACGGGGTCGACGCCGAGCGACGGGAGTATCTGTTCGAAAACACGGCACGCAACGGGAGCCGCGATAGCTCCGCCGCCGTGGTCACCTACCGGCTCGTCGACGATTATCAGAACAGCTATTTCGGGGTCGTCGGCAGGCGCGAATCCGCAGAACGAAGCGATATAAACCTCTTCTCCGTTTTCGGCATTGAGCTTTTCGAGCTTTTCGGAAGTACCCGTTTTACCCGCTACGTGATAGCCGGGAACGTAAGCGTTTTTACCTGTACCCGACGATACGACCTGCTCCATTGCGGAACGTATTATCTTCGCGGTGTCCTCGCTTATAACCTGACGTTTTACAACAGGCTGAGTTTTCGAAACGGTGTTGCCCTGCTGATCAACGGTTTTGTCGACTATATACGGAGTCATAAGTTTTCCGCCGTTGGCTACCGCGGATATGGCGGTAATCATCTGAATCGGCGTTACCTTAAACGACTGACCGAACGAATATGACGCAAGATCCGACTTCGTAAAATCGCTCTCGCTTTTATAAAGTATACCGGCGGCGGGACTGCTCTCGGCGGGGAGGTCTACCCCCGTAGCCTCGGTCAGTCCGAACGTGTCGAAATATTTGTAATAAGTCTCCTGTCCGAGCTCGCTTGCAAGCGTAACGGCGAACGGGTTGCATGAATTTTTAAGAAGGTCGACAAACGTTTCGCTTCCGTGACCGCCGTGTTTCCAGCAGTTTATATGTCTCGTCGCATAGTCGATTGAGCCCGAGCAGTAGTACGACGTGTTAAGGTCTGCCACGCCCTCCTCGATAGCGGCTGACGCCGTTATGACTTTAAATACGGAACCGGGTTCGTATGTATCGCTTACGGCTCTGTTTCTCCACTGCGAATAGTTTGCGGTAAGCTCAGCCTCGCTCTTTTCTTTTTTATCCGTAATCTCATTTATTTTTTCGACAAGTCTCTGATCCGTTATCGTGTACGGGTCGTTTAAGTCGTAATCGGGAAGCGAAGCCATACCGAGTATCGCACCCGTGTCAACGTCCATTACAATTCCGTAGGCATACGACGCGTTCGTGTCCTCAAGCGCCTGGGTAAGAGAACTTTCGAGCGAGTGCTGAACGAACGAATCGAGAGTGAGCACAAGGTCAAGTCCGTTCTGCGCGTCGTACGTAGTTTCGTATTTATTCGGAAGTTCGGACATCATACCGTCCCTCGTCGTGATTCGTCTGCCCGCAACGCCGGACAGCTCGTCATCGTAATAAGCCTCGAGTCCGTACCTGCCCTTGCCGTCGGTATCGGTAAATCCGATAACCGATGAAGCAAGCGTACCGTAGGGGTAATATCTTTTAGTATCGGGGTCAATACAGATTATATTTCCGAGTTTGTTTTTCGAAATAAACTCCGTCAGTTCGTCTTTGGTTTCTTTTTCAATCTTGCTTTTAAGAAGCTGATAGGAATAGTTAAGCTCTGTATATCCGCGGAGCTTTTCTTTATCTATATCGAGGATTTTCGAAACGTTCTCGATTATAAGCTCTCGGGTCTCCTCTCTTGTTTTTTCGTTTGAAATATTGTTAATTTTGGAGGGATTCATATACGCAAGCCATACGGACGCGCTCTTTGCGAGTATGTTCATATCCGAATCGTATATTGTTCCTCTCGCGGCGCTTAACTGCGTATCGCTTAACTGCTGGCTTTCCGCCTTCGCTTTATAATCGTCGCCTTTGAAAACCTGAATATATCCGACTCTCAATAAAAGCGAAACCGAGAGAAGACTAACGATTATGAGAGCAAAATATCCTCTTTTTTTGCGTGTATCTATCTTTTTCACTGTAATTTTGCTCCTTTCGTCACTGCCCGCCATATTGCCATAAAAAGGGCGAAACAAAATTTCGCCCTTTATAATCATGTCTATTGGACGGGGCTAAAAAATATGCCCCGTTATTTATATTCTTTATTTCCCGAAAAAACGACCTGATCGCCGTCACATACATTAAAATATGTAATCTTGTAATTCTCGAGTTTTACCATTCCGAGAACGTTAACCGCATAATCCTCAACTTTGTCAAGCGATATCATAGAGTCGAGCTGAGTCTGAAGTCTGACCTGTTCGCTTTTAGCCTCGGATATACGCGAGTCAACCGTCGTTATCTCCCTGCCGATATTGTCTATTGTAACACGGCAATAAATAAGAGAACTTATCATTGAAAACAGAACGAGCGCGAGCGCAATTGTCTTTAATGCCTTTACCGCGCTTATACGCGTCTGAGCTACAGCCGACTTCGAGGGCTTGTTTTGCTTCATTATCGATATTAATTCGACAAAAAACGACTGCTGAGAAGGCGCGGCCGCCGGCTGTTTTCTTCTCGGCTGAGGATTTACCCTATCGGGAGCTCTCTTACGCTGAGGCTGTCTCGGCTGCGGATTGTATTTAGGTGCAGACGTACCGTAATCGTGCTGCTCGAATAATGAAAAATCATATGCCTCATTACCGTAATAAGCCAATTTTATAACTCCCTCTCCGCCGATAAACGGCTGTATGTAAACATCCAAAATCAAAAAATCAAAGTTTTACGACCGCCCTGAGCCGTGCGCTGCGGCTTCTGGGATTAGATTCGACTTCCTCGGGCGACGGGGAAATCGATTTAAACGGCAGTCTGCCCCGCGGTGTTCGTCCGCAGACGCATACCGGAAAATCCTTAGGGCATATACAGCCCCTGCAAAATTCGTTAAATGTATTTTTTACAATTCTATCTTCAAGCGAATGAAACGTTATAACCGCCAGTACTCCGCCGGGCGAGAGAACGTCGAACATATCGTTAAGCGCACCCTCGAGCATGTCAAGCTCGCGGTTTACGTATATTCTTATCGCTTGAAACGTTCTGCGCGCAGGGTGGCCGTCGCGTTTTGCCTTTGCGGGCATAGACGCCGAAATGATATCGCAAAGTTCGAATGTAGTCTCTATCGGTTTCTTTTCTCTTGTTCTTACAATATTTTTAGCAATTGACGAGGCAAACCGCTCCTCGCCGTATTCGTTTATAATCTTAGCAAGTTCCGGGTATGAAAGCGTGTTGACCGCGTCATATGCCGAAAATCCGCTTTTGCTCATACGCATATCGAGCGGGGCGTCCTTATGAAACGAAAAACCGCGCTCCGCCGAGTCAAGCTGATATGAGCTGACTCCCAGGTCGGCAAGTATTCCGTCAACACAAGTTAATCCGTTTGATTCGATAACGCTTTTTACATTATCGAACACATCGTTTACCACCGTCACGTTTTCATTCCCGTCAAAACGGGAGCGTAGGACTGTCACGGCGTCGGGGTCTCGGTCGAGAGCTATTAAACGGCCTGTGCCGTCCAGTTTCTCAACGATCTTGGAGGAATGACCTCCGCCGCCGGCAGTCGCATCAAGATATATCCCATTTTTCCTCACGGACAGCGCATCTATGGCTTCATTCAGAAGAACAGACTTATGATTGAATTCCACAAAGCGCACCGCCTTTCACCGTCATCAGAATTCTATTCCGCTGCTGAGAAGCTCGTCATCCGATTCTCCCATATAAGAATCCCACTCGTCCTGATCCCAAAGCTCGACTCTGTTATCGGCTCCGAGAACCGCGACGTCCTTTTTCAGATGAGCATGCTCAACAAAATCAGGGCTGAGCGTTATACGCCCCTGTTTATCGGTTTCGACCGTCTGCATTTTTGCATAGAGCATACGCTGTTTGCGTCTGTCCTCCGGAGTGCGCGCGCCTCTCAGCTGTGAGAGAATATCGTTCCACTCGTCATGAGTGTAAATCGCAATGCATCCGTCGGGAGCTTTAAACACAACGAAACTGTCGCCCAAAATCGTTCGGAATTTGGCGGGGATAAATATTCTGTTCTTTGCGTCGATATTATGCTTATAAGTTCCGCAAAAATGCTGGTTTTCCACCTTTATCCCCCTCCCGAGTGAAATTTGAGTGCAATTTCACACCCTGTATAGGCTATTATAAAGATAATCAGGAAAAAATGCAAGTGTTTTTTCAATATTTAAGACTATTTAAGAAAAAAAATTTTCATACACTAATCGTTCCGATGTCGTTTTTCATTATTTGAAATGAAAAAACAAAAAAATCACCGTATTTCCGACGGCGAAAAGACATATATTTAAGCATTCAGACATAAAAAAAAGAGAGCCGAAAACGACTCTCTTCTCGTTAAATTTTACGTTTCGGGCAATCAGTCGATTTCGACCTGAACCTTCATATCTTTTCTGTTAGCGGTAGCGCGCATAACCGTTCTGATAGCCTTCGCGATTCTGCCCTGTTTACCGATAATTCTTCCCATATCATCGGGAGCGACATGAAGATGATAAACTACGATACCTTCCTCGTTAACTTCGTCAACTGTTACGTTGACTGCGGACGGGTCCTCAACAAGGCCCTGTGCGATTGAAACTAATAAATCCTGCATTTTATTTCCTCCTAAACTAACCGTTATATTTAAAGATTTACTTTAAAAACGGATTATTCAACGATACCCTGCTTTTTAAGGATGCTCTTAACCGTATCGGTGGGCTGAGCGCCGTTCTTGATCCAGGTCTTAGCCTTCTCGGCGTCGATCTTTACGTCAACGGGATCCTTGGTGGGGTTGTAATAACCGATTTCCTCGATGAATCTGCCGTCTCTGGGATATCTCGAATCGGCTACAACTATACGATAGAAAGGAGCCTTCTTTGCGCCCATACGGCGAAGACGAATTTTAACTGCCATTTGTAATTACCTCCAAATAATTAACACAAAAAAATTAAACTGTATTTAAACACCCTTGTGTCTATACCATAATAAATTAATAAATACGAATTTTATTTGCCGGGGAAGCCCATTCCGCCGAGTCCGTTCATACCCGCCATACGGCTCAGGTTACGCATCTTTTTCTTAGAACCCTTACCGCTGAACTGCTTGAACATCTTCTGCATCTGACGGTACTGGTTGAGAAGTCTGTTTACGTCCTCGACCTGCATTCCGCATCCCGCGGCGATTCTGCGCTTACGGGAGGGATTTATAATGTCGGGATTCGTACGCTCTTTTTCGGTCATGGAATAGATTATCGAAGCCGTTTTGTCGAGCATTCTGTCATCTATATCCGCGTCCTTGATTTTATTTCCGACTCCGGGAAGCATGGAGAGCATGTCTTTCATAGAACCCATTTTCTTAACTTCCTGAAGCTGAATAAGCAAATCGTTGAGGTCGAATTTATTTTTTCTTAATTTTTCCTCAAGCTGAGCCGCTTTCTTCTCATCGAGAGCCGCCTCCGCCTTATCTATAAGGGAAAGAACGTCACCCATTCCGAGAATTCTCGAAGCCATTCGGTCGGGATGAAACTCGTCGAGATCGTCGAGTTTTTCGCCCACGCCGACAAATTTAATCGGCTTACCCGTTATCGCTCTCGCGGAGAGCGCCGCACCGCCTCGGGTATCGCCGTCAAGCTTTGTAAGAACGAGACCGTCGATTCCGAGCGCTTCGTTAAACGAAGAAGCTACGTTTACAGCGTCCTGTCCGGTCATCGCGTCGACAACGAGAAGAATCTCGTGAGGCTTGACCTCTGCTTTGATATTTTTAAGCTCCTGCATGAGCTGTTCGTCTATATGAAGACGTCCGGCGGTATCAAGGAATACGTAATCGTAACCCTGATCCTTTGCGTACTTTACGGCTTCCTTTGCGATAATAACGGGGTTCTCGGTTCCGCGTTCGAATACGGGAACGCCAACCTGTTCGCCGACAACCTGTAACTGCTTGATAGCGGCTGGTCTGTAAATATCGCACGCTACGAGAAGCGGTCTGTGTCCCTGAGCCTTGAGCCGTTTTGCAATTTTTGCGCAGTGGGTGGTTTTACCGGAACCCTGAAGTCCGCACATCATGACTACCGTCGGGGGATGAGCCGCCGTCGTAAGTCTGGACTGCGTACCGCCCATCAAAGCGGTGAGTTCCTGATTGACAATTTTTATAACCATCTGCGCGGGAGTAAGACTTTCGGTTACCTTAGCGCCTATTGCCTTCTCCGTTACCGAAGCTGTAAAATCCTTCGCGACTTTATAGCTGACGTCAGCCTCGAGCAATGCAAGACGAACCTCTCGCATAGCCTCCTTAACGTCGGCTTCTGTAAGACTGCCCTTGCTTCTCAGCTTTTTAAAAGCGGCCTCTAATTTGTCGGAAAGTCCTTCAAATGCCATTACTGATACCTCTTACTGTTCATTGAGCGCGGCGGCGACAGACTGAATTTTAACCGAAAGGTCGTTTATTTCCATCGACAATCCGCATTTAAGGTTTTGCCTGTTTATCTCCGCGGCCGCTTCGGAAATCTCCTCGAGTCCCGAACGGAGATCCCTGAATTTTTTAACGAACGCGAGTTTTTCCTCCATTTCCTCGAGCTGAGCCTCGGCGCGCTTTATCGAATCGCGCACGCCCTGGCGCGTAATGCCTACGTTATCGGCAATCTCGGAAAGTGAAAGGTCGTCGTTATAATAATAATCGAGAAATTCTCTCTGTTTTACGGTGAGCATGTCGCCGTATACGTCAAGAAGCATGATGATATCCAGATTCTTAGCCACCGCAGAAATCCTCCCTCGGATTCCGGCACGAAACGCCGGATTTTGAGTTACATCTGTAAAGAACAATTGCTTTACAGGCGGTATTATACAACAAAAAAATATCTTTGTCAAGAATTTTTTTCGTCTTTCGGACAATTATTTTGTCTCGGCTATGGTTACTCCGTTTTCGCCCTCGCCGAATGTTCCCAGACGGTACGATTTTATCTGCGGATGTCGTTTTAAATGCTGTTGAACCGCAGAACGCAGAACGCCCGTTCCCTTGCCGTGTATAATTGTAAACTCCTTAAGTCCCGCCATAACCATGCTGTCTATAAACGAGTCAAGAGTCATTATCGCTTCCTCGCTTGTCATGCCTCTTAAATCGCACCGGGTGCTTACGTCCGCGTTTACACGGCTCTCGCCGACGCGTTTTACATCACTCCTGGTTTTCTGCTTCGGCTTTTCGACAAGACGTAACCTGTCCGCCTTTACACGGAGCTTCATGATACCCGACTGAACTTCCATTTCTCCGTTTTTATCCGCAAGTGAGAGAACCGTCGCCTCGCTGTTCATACCCGCAAGCTTTACGGTGTCGCCGACCTTTATGGGTCTAGACAGAACATAACCGTCATCCGCACTTTCGGTAACCGGATTTACTGCGGAATCCACGCCCGCCATACTCTTTTTGATCTGCGACTTCGCTTTCTGTACGAATTCTGCGTTTCGTCCGCCGTTTTTAAGCTCCTTTTTAAGCTTATCGACTTCGAACATAAGAGAATTCGCCTCGCGCCTTGCGTTTTCAACGAGTCTCATTGCGTCCGAACGAGCCTTGTCAAATTCCTTACGGCGCATTTCCTCGATGTCCTCGAGTCTCGTCTCGGCTTTTTTCTTTAACTCTTCGTTCTGCCGTCTTAATTCCTCCGCCTCGGATTTTGCCTTTTCCATTTCGGCTCTGCGCGATTCGAGAGAATCAATAACGTCCTCAAAACGTATATTCTCACCCGAAACCATTTCCTTCGCCTTTTCTATTACCGACGGGCTGATTCCGAGCTTTTCGCTTATCGCAAACGCATTCGAACGTCCGGGAACGCCTATTAAAAGTCTGTATGTCGGGCGGAGCGTCGCTACGTCGAATTCACAGCTTCCGTTCTCTACCCTGTCGGTCTGAAGCGCGTACGCCTTTAACTCCGCATAATGCGTCGTGGCGGCAATCTTCGCGCCCTTCGCTCTTAAATCCTCCAGTATTGATATTGCAAGAGCCGCGCCCTCTACGGGGTCGGTACCGGCTCCCAGTTCATCTATTAGAATAAGGCTCGACGAATCAGCGTGTTTAGATATATCTACAATGTTTACCATGTGCGAAGAGAATGTAGACAGCGACTGCTCTATGCTCTGTTCGTCGCCGATATCGGCAAATACATTTTTAAAAACGCATATTTTGCTGTTGTCCGAAGCGGGAATCATCAGTCCGCACATCGCCATCAGCGTTATAAGTCCCAGCGTTTTTATCGATACGGTTTTACCGCCGGTATTCGGTCCCGTTATAACGAGCGAATCAAAATCCCCGCCGAGTCTTATGTCCACCGGCACGACCTTGTTTTTATCAAGAAGCGGGTGTCTTGCGCTCTTTATATCTATAATTCCGTTATTATTAAGTATGGGAACAGACGCTTTCATTTTATACGCCAGCTGTGCTTTTGCAAATATAAGATTGAGCTCGCACGCGATTTCATAGCTGTATTTTATCTCGTTTTCGAATTCCCCCGCTTGGGCTGAGAGTTCCGCAAGAATACGCTCGATTTCATCCTGCTCCTTGCCCTGCAAAACGCGTATCTCGTTGTTTGCCTCAACCACGCTCATCGGCTCTATAAATACCGTCGCTCCGCTCGCGGACGTGTCGTGGACGAGTCCGGGAATCTCGTTTCTGTATTCATTCTTGACAGGAACTACGAATCTGCCGTTTCTCTGCGTAACTATCGCGTCCTGCAAATATTTCTGATACGCCGACGAACGCGTTATGGAGTCGAGTTTTTCTCTTACGGACGACGACTGCCTGCGAATCTTCCGTCTTATCTCCGCAAGCGCGGGCGACGCATTATCGGACAGCTCGTCCTCGTTAAGTACGGCGGTATTGATTTTATCCTCGAAATACTTATTCGGTCTCAATGCCGAAAATTTCGTATCAATACCCGTGTCAACGCCCGACTGTCTGTGTCTCCATTCGTAAAGAGAACGTATAACTCTCAAATCCTCACATATCGTCATAAGTTCTCTGATTGACAAAACTCCGCCCGCGGCGGCTCTTGCCAGCGAATTATTCACATTTTTAAGGCTGCCGAACGACGGTCCGCCGAATTTGGCGAGCAGAATATAGGCCGATTCGGTCTCGTCCAAAAGTCTCTGCGCGTCTCTTATCTCAGTCTGCGGTTCTATGCGTACGGCTTCATATTTTGAATCCTCGCACGAACAGAACCCCGAGAGCATTTCAAGAATTTTGTCAAGCTCCAATGCTTTATAATGTCTGTTATTTTCCGTTGTCATTTTTTTATTCCTCATAAATAACGAAACGGTTATTTCAGCAAATCTCGCATCCTCCTACGGGTCTTACGTTAAGTACGTAGCAAGTTGATTCACCGAAAACCTTTTCGATTTCCGTTTTATAAACGCAGAGCATGTCAGAGGGAACGAAAGCCTGAATCGTACCTGCGAATCCGCCTCCGTGAACTCTCCACGCTCCTTTTCCTTTCAATATGTATTCGCTCATTGCAAGCGCAAGAGAAACCGGCTGACTCAAGGGCGCTTTTGCGGAGAATACATTCTGATTATACATATATGATGAATTTCCGCTCTCTATTACGAGCTTTTTAAACGTCTCGAAATCGCCCTTTGAAAGAGCCTCGGTCTGCTTGTCTACTCTGTTATTCTCGCCGAAGAAATGAAGACCTCTGAGCACGGCTCTCTCGCTTACCTTTTCTCTTACAATATTTATATTCTCAAAAAATTCTTTCTCGTCAACGTCTCTGAGCGCCGTTTTGCCGAAGCACTCAGCGGCGGATTCCATCTCGCTTCTGATTGCGCCGTACTCGTCGGTAAGGTCGGCATGGCTCGCTCTCGTATCGACAATGCAGAGGCTGTGTCCGCAGGAAGCGAAGTTAAAATCAATCGGCGTGATAACGGGATTCGACGGGTCTTTAAAATCGATATTTACAAATCCGCCGACCGAGCATGCCATTTGATCCATAAGACCGCAGGGCTTGCCGAAAAATTCATTCTCCGCATACTGCGCTATCTGAGCGACCTCAACGGCGGAAACCTTGCCGCCATTATAAAGATAATTAAGACACGTGCCGATAAGAACCTCAAATGCGGCGGAAGATGAAAGTCCGCTTCCCGAGAGAACCTGAGTCATTGTAGCGGCGTTGAATCCGCCGATTTTATATCCCCTGTTTATAAAACCTCTGCAAACGCCTCTGATAAGCGCCGCAGACGAGCCGGTTTCCTTCTCGACGGGTTCGAGAACCGAAATATCGATAATATCCGACTTTGTATACTCTGCGGATTTAACCCTTACGATATTTTCATCATTTTTTGCGGCGGCTGCGACGGCGTCGAGATTTACGGCGGCTGCTATAACTTTACCGCGGTTATGGTCGGTATGGTTGCCGCATACCTCGCTTCTGCCGGGGGCGGAAAAGAATCTGATATCTCCGTCCTCTCCGTAAAGCGAAGCATACAGCGAGAGAACCTTTTTATATCTCTCCTTCTGCTCTTTTACCTTTTCGTCGGTAAAATATATTTTCTTCATAAACGAATCGTACCGGGACGACTCGAGTTTCTTTAAAGTATCGTTATAAGACATAAATATATACTCCTTGCGTTTTATTTCCTTACTTTTTTAATAACGTCGAACACCCCGCCGAGCACGAGCAAAGCTACGCCCGAAACGAAGAGAAGGACTATAATGGGGATAATGAATCCCAGAGAAAACGGGTTTCTAGCATTGCGTCCCATCACGCTGAACGAGAGCATCTGCGGAAGATATCCGATTATGGAAACTATTAAAAATTTCCAATAGTCGTAATCGAGCGACCCGTAAAGCTGACTCGCCGCGTTTATCGGAATAATCGGGACAAGGCGCATCAAAAACAGAATCAACGTCTGTTCTCCGCCCTTCGTTTCGACAAGTTCCGTTGCCACTCTGCTCGTTCTGATAAGTCGTTTCAGATTGCCTCCGCCGAAATGCACGCCCGCCTCGTATTTTATCGTCATAATAAGAATCATGCCCAGGCAGTTTATGAGCATGGCGACGGGCAGTTCAAAAACCATTGCGCTGGCGACGAACAGTATCGAGAACGGATACAAAGGCACGGCACATTTAACGAAAAACAGCATAAACAGTACGAGAACGACGACGCCCTTGCTCTCTATGGCGGCAATTTTAAGCTCGAGGTCGGCAAGCCATACAAGATATTCGTTATACTTTTCCGCAAGCGTGTCAATCGGCGCGAATATGCACCATACTGTGAGAATTACCGCTCCTATAAGAAACGATATTCCCGTAATATAGAACACTTTGCGGAATACTCTCATTTTATCCAAATCCGATATCACCGCCTTTCAGGGGATTATCCAATTTATTTTATCAAAAAAATTAAAAAACATCAAGTATTAATATTGTAATTATAAAATTAATACTGGCATAAAAAACATATCTATGTTACAATATAAAAAACATTACGGGAGTGAAATATTTATGAAGATAGTTATCCTTGACGCTTTTGCGCAAAATCCCGGAGATTTAAGCTGGGATTTTCTGAATAAATACGGCGAAACGGAAATATACGACAGAACACCGCCGGAACTCATTTACGAACGCAGTAAGGACGCGGACATACTCGTTACCAACAAAACCCCGCTGACCGGCGAAATAATAGATTCCCTGCCGAATCTTAAATTCGTGTCGACGCTCGCCACCGGCTACAACGTAGTCGACGCGGAAAAATTAAAGGAACGTTCGATTCCTCTTTCCAATATACCCGCATATTCCACTCACGCGGTCGCACAGCTCGCTTTCTCGTTTATGCTCGAGCACTGCACGCACGTTTCGCTTCACAGCGAATCGGTAAGGCGCGGAGACTGGAGCAAAAACCCCGACTTTACATATCACCTCACGCCCCTTTACGAGCTCGACGGCAAGACGATAGGAATTATCGGTTTCGGCAGAATCGGAAAGGACGTTGCAAAGAAAGCGCACGCGTTCGGCATGAGAACGCTCGTTTACGCCCCGAGAATTCACCCCGGCGCAGAGGATTATATCGAATACACAGACCTCGATACGCTTCTTAAATCCTCCGATTTCGTAACGCTTCACTGTCCGCTGACAGCTGAAACAACGGGGCTTGTCGATAAAGAATTCTTAAGCAAAATGAAGAAGAACGCGTTTCTTATAAACACGTCGAGAGGTCCCGTCGTAAATTCAAAAGACCTTGCCGACGCACTTAACGATTCGGTCATAGCCGGCGCGGGACTCGACGTTATGACAAAGGAACCGCCCGAGAAAAACGACCCGCTTCTCACTGCGAAAAACTGTATTATTACCCCGCACATAGCATGGGCGGCGCTTGAGACAAGGCAGAGGCTTATGAATATATTTGAAGAAAATATAAAGGCGTTCTGCGACGGTCACCCCATAAACGTCGTAAACTTATAATCTTATGCCGAGTCCCATGTATACGGGACTCATCCTGTCAAACAGAAAATCCGTGTCGTACACGGCAATCTCCGCCTCCGGATCGGTTCCGGGGGCGATTTTTATTACGGTAACGTTTTTATCATCTGAAATGCATGACAGAACCGTGCCCGAGTAGAGAGACGCGAAAGCATACACATCCGAATCCGTTTTCACCGTCGGCGAACCGTCGGATGAAACGAACAGGTATACGCCGTTTTTATTCTCGGAAAGCTTTACGAATATTTTTTCGGCTCCGTCCTCGACGCACGAATGAATAAGCGATATTACGGAATAATACGCGTATTCGAAATTGCACGTAACAAACATATTTTCGTTCGTACATTCGAACGTTACCGTCGTTCCCCGCCTTTTGAGAACGTCCGCCGCCGCGCTTATCAGCTCGTCAGTAAAATATGCAAGATTTCCGTACCTATCGTATAAATGTCCCGCGCGGGACATCGACATAAATTTAAGACGGGTATATTTTGCACAAAGACTGCCATATTCGTCCTCGCTCAAATCTTCATCGGCATTGAAAACAGCATGCAATGCCTCTCTTATATACGCTTCGTTTACTGAATTCACTGTCATACCGCCGACCTTTTCGCGCAGATTTTTCAAACTCGGTTGAGATTTCATCATTTCAGTCCTTTAAAATACATATTCATACGTTTATGTCGGTAGTAGTTTTTGTAGGAGTTTACCAAATATTTTTATTGCGGGTTAAATTTTTAACAAACCACTTGCATATTATTTCATTTCGAGATAAAATATAATCGCAAAAAAAGCGAACAGCTTTAAAAAATGGAGGAATTTTAATATGTCAGTTAAAGTTGCTATTAACGGATTCGGCAGAATCGGACGTCTTGCATTCAGACAGATGTTCGGCGCAGAGGGATACGACGTTGTTGCTATCAACGACCTTACCAAGCCCTCAATGCTTGCTCAGCTTCTCAAGTACGATACCGCTCAGGGCGGTTACTGCGGAAAAATCGGCGAGAACAAGCACACCGTTACCGCTGACGACGAAGCAAACACCATCACCGTAGACGGAAAGACCCTTACTATATACAAAGAGGCAGACGCTAACAATCTCCCCTGGGGCAAGATCGGCGTTGACGTTGTTCTCGAGTGCACCGGCTTCTACTGCTCAAAAGAGAAGTCAATGGCTCACATCAATGCAGGCGCTAAGAAAGTTGTTATTTCTGCTCCCGCAGGCAATGACCTTAAGACCATCGTATACAGCGTAAACGAGAAGACTCTTACCGCTGACGATCAGATCATCTCCGCAGCTTCCTGCACTACCAACTGCCTTGCTCCCATGGCTAAGGCTCTTAACGATTACGCTCCCATCCAGAGCGGTATCATGTCGACCATCCACGCTTACACAGGCGATCAGATGATCCTCGACGGTCCTCACAGAAAGGGTGACCTCAGAAGAGCAAGAGCCGGCGCTGCCAACATCGTTCCCAACTCAACGGGCGCTGCTAAGGCTATCGGTCTTGTTATCCCCGAGCTTAACGGCAAGCTCATCGGTTCCGCTCAGAGAGTTCCCGTTCCGACCGGTTCAACTACTATTCTTACCGCTGTTGTTAAGGGTGCAGACGTTACCAAGGAAGGCATCAACGCTGCTATGAAAGCTGCCGCTTCCGAGAGTTTCGGCTACAACGAGGACGCTATCGTTTCCTCCGACGTTATCGGCATGAGATACGGTTCACTCTTCGACTCTACTCAGACCATGGTTTCAAAGATTGCCGACGACCTCTATGAGGTTCAGGTTGTTTCTTGGTATGATAACGAGAACTCCTACACCAGCCAGATGGTCAGAACCATCAAGTACTTCGCAGAACTCGGCTAATCACCGATTTCGGAATAATAACAAATTTGCCTCTGCCGTTTTTCGGCGGAGGCTTTTCTTTTTTATTGACATATTAAAATCATTATGATATATTGTTTTTAATAATAATAACAAATAAAGGAGCGAAGAGTATGAAAAAATTAAGAGGAATTCTCTGGGGACTTGCAATAATAGTTGCCGGAATACTGTGGGGACTCAGCGCTGCGGGAATTCTTACAGCCAAGCTGTTGTTTGACGGCTGGTGGACGCTGTTTATAATCGTTCCGTCGATTATCGGACTTATCACAGATAAAAACAAAACGTTCTCGCTTATAACATTGATAATCGGATGCATACTGCTCGCGTCGAATTACGCTGATATGAAACTCGTCAAAGCTTTGATTTTCCCGGCAATAGTCGTCGTTATAGGATTCGGAATCCTGTTTAACAATATATCATCAAGAAAACAGAATGACGAATTTATACAGACAGCTCCCGGCAGTACCGGATATGAGGAATACTCCGCAACGTTTGCACAGCAGAATCTTTTTTTTACAGACGAATTCAGAGGCGGTAAGTTTTCGGCGGTATTCGGCTCGATAAGGGTCGATTTAAGACAGGCCGTAATACGCGAAAACATTAACGTGACAGCCAGCGCAACATTCGGAGGCGTTGAAATTTTCGTTCCGAATTATGTAAAAGTCGTTTCAAAATCGAACAGTATAGTCGGAGGCACGACAGATAAGTCAAATAAGAATCTGCCCGCGGATGCACCGACGATATTTATAAACGCACAGAATACTTTCGGCGGAACTGAAATTAAATTAAATTAAACTAAATTAAAAAACAAAAAAACAGCGGTAAGACCAAAATCGGTTTTACCGCTGTTTGCTTTTTATGAATCAAATTTCAAAGTAAGTACTTTTCAATCGCCTGACCTACTCCCCCGTCATTACAGTCGCCGGAGACGTATGTACATATTTTTTTAACCTCGTCGATGGCGTTGCCCATAGCCACGCTGATGCCGGCGACCTTGAGCATATCGATATCGTTTGCGCTGTCGCCCATTGCGATACAATGCTCAATCGGCACTCCGACGAGCGAAGCCATACGTTTAAGCCCCTCGCCCTTCGAAAATCCCTTATTAACAAATTCCGAATACGTCTCATGACGGAAAAGAGTGTATTTTTCACTCCACTCCTTATACTCCGATTCCGTATAGTCACGGACGAAGAATGTTTTCGAAATTTTTATATCCTTATAATCCGTGTAAATCTGCTCGGGCGAAGTAAGAGGAAGACATCTGTCCCTGTGCCATTCGTCACAGTTTATCGACAGGCTTTTTTCCTCGCCCTCGAATATAACGGTACTGCCGTCGTCGTTATCAAAAAAATGCTTGACGAGCGAGTACAGTTCGTCCTTCGGCATACTTCGGGAAAAAATCTGTTCGCCGTGAAAACGCAGATCGGTTCCAATGCCCGAGACAACGCCGTCCATAGGCACAGTTTCAAGCAAATCTTTCGGCATAAAACCGTAGCTTCTTGCCGTGTTTATAAAGACGTAGTGTCCCTTTTCTCTGGCGCATTTTATAGCCTTGACATTACGCTCGGGAACTGCGCCGTTACAGTAAAGCGTGTTGTCAATATCGAGAAAAACAGCGTATTTATCCATATCTTTTCACTTCCGTCACATCGGAGTTCTTTATTTCTTTGTGTAAATATGCTTCATCTGTTCGGGGGTACATTCCTGCGGAACATAGGTATTAAGATAATTTATAACCTCGTCCGGGGTATTGAGAACCGCAAACAGACCGAGCGTTTCCTTGTTCATAAACTTCTCGTCAATGCTCGTATTCAGCATATCGAGCATTTTATCATAATAGCCGTTTATATTATAAAGAATCATAGGCTTTGTGTGTCTGCCGAGCTGTTTTAGGGTAAGCATTTCGAAAAATTCCTCGAACGTGCCGATTCCTCCGGGCGTCGTTATAAACGCGTCGGACAGATCCTCCATAATCTGCTTTCTCTCGCGCATAGTCTCGGTTCGTATCGTCTTCGTACAGTGCTCGAACAGAATTCCGTCAACGTTAAAAAAGCTCGGAACAACGCCGATAATCTCCGCGTTTTCGGAGTAAAATCCCCTCGCGGCGGCACCCATCAGACCGTTCGCCCCGCATCCGAACACAAGAGAATGTCCGTTTTTTGCAAGAACCTTTGACAGTTTTTCCGCCTCATCTATAAAAGACGAATCTATGATGCAGCTCGACGCGCCGTAAATACATATTCTCATAATAACTTAACACCCCTATTCCTTTATATATATGCAATGTGCAATCATATTATTATAATGACAAATCCGCCGGGATTTACACCGACGTTCTTCAATATTACCTATACACTCGTGCTATTGACATACACTAGGAAATAGGAAAAAGCGTTCGGAATGAATCAGCCGAACCGAAAACGCCGTCCAAAACAGCGGTTGAGGCTTGCCCGACGGCGTACACAGGCACGCCGAGCGGTGAGGGTGGTTCATAGCAAAAAGCAAACCTTTTTAATATACAATCGCTTTTTGCGGTCCGGGCGTTTTTAACATTTCCTATTCGCCTCGTTCGCGGATTATATATCGCGTCGGTGTGCCCTCGAGACCGAATACGGCTCTGATTTGATTGTCAATATATCTCTGATAACTGTAGTGGAACAAATCTTTATTATTAACAAAGCATACGAACGTCGGCGGTCTTGTGGAAGCCTGAGTCATGTAGTAAATTTTCAGCCTCTTGCCCTTATCCGTGGGGGGCTGAACTCTCGTTTGAGCGTCAGCCAAAACCTCATTGAGTCTGCCGGTCGTAATTCTCATTGCGTTCTGAGAATCGACGAATTTAATAAGCTCAAAAAGTCTGTCGATACGAAGTCCCGTCTTAGCCGAAATGAAAATAATCGGCGCGTATGACATGAACGAAAAGTCGTTCATCAGCTTCTTTCTCATAACATCCATGGTCTTGCCGTCTTTCTCGACCGCGTCCCACTTGTTAACGACGATAACGCATCCCTTGCCCTGTTCGTGAGCAATACCGGCAACCTTTGAATCCTGCTCCGTAAAGCCCTCGGTCGCGTCTATCATTATAACGCAAACATTCGCACGTTCTACCGCCATAACGGCGCGCATAACGCTGTATTTTTCGATTCTGTCATCAACTTTCGATTTTCTTCTGAGTCCGGCGGTATCGATAAGAACGAACTTACCGGAAGCATTTTCAATATACGTATCGGTCGCATCGCGCGTAGTTCCGGCAATATTCGAAACTATTGCGCGTTCCTCACCGCAGACCTTGTTTACGAGCGACGACTTGCCGACGTTGGGTTTGCCGATTATCGCAACCTTAACGGTATCGTCGTCCTCCGGCTCTCCGGCTTTATCGCCGATATATTCATATACGGCATCAAGCAAATCACCGGTGCCGTGACCGTGGTTAGCCGAAACCGCAATCGGCTCGCCTATTCCGAGATTATAAAATTCATAATATTCAAGGGGCGGTTCGCCTATCGTATCGCATTTATTAACGCAGAGAACAACAGGCTTTCCCGACTTTTGAAGAATTGAGGCAACCTCCATATCGGTCGAAACAACGCCTGTTCTTATATCGGTAACGAAAATAATCGCGTCTGCGCTGTCGATGGCAAGCTGAGCCTGAGCGCGCATCTGAGATAAAATAATGTCGTCGGAATCGGGCTCAATACCGCCGGTATCTACGAGCATAAACGTTTTGTTTCTCCACTCGCAGTCTCCGTAAATTCTGTCGCGCGTAACACCGGGGGTATCGTCGACTATCGACAGTCGTCTGCCGCACAGTTTATTAAAAAGCGTCGATTTACCGACGTTCGGTCTGCCTACGACCGCAACTACAGGTTTGCTCATGTTTTCATCCCTTTCAAATTCCTAAAAATGTATATAATAAATCGTCACCCGAGCATTTTGTCGGGGTGATTTTTACGTTCAGTCTTTTTTCAGCCTCGCAAAGAGGCGTATCGTCAAGAAAAATAGGTTCTTCCTCGGATTTCAGCATAACGGAGGGTATAAACGCCTCGTCGTATGCGGATAAATCTTTAATCTGATTAAAAATATCCGTTGCGGTCACGAGTCCCGCAACCGTTATATTATGACCGAAAAAGTCGTTTATTATTGTATAAACGTCAACCGTGACATCAGGGCACCTTAAATGTATAGCATCTGCAAGCTCTTTCATAAGCGGAGCGGCGGCAACGCCCGTAATAACGGCGATTCTGCGTTGTCCGACAGCTTTAATTTCATCATCGTCAAGTGTAGATAATGCCGAATTGAAATCATGTCTTGTAAGCGTCCACATGCCGACGCCGTTATCCAGCTGGTCAAATTCGCCGTAATAATCGTAATCGGGAAGTTCGAGTTCCGCTTTTAAATAGAATTCGTCAGCCGCGTACGCAAAGTTTCCGCCGGTTTTCTCTCTCATTTTTTCATTGAACGAATCAATGATATCTATAACTCCGCGCGCCGTATCCCGAGTGTACATGGTAAGCGGAAAAAGTTTCTCCCTGAAACGAGTAAGTCCGACGGGAACCGCCGCCACGCTCTGCACGCTCGGATAAAGCTTTGCAAGTTCGGTAAGCGAAAAAACGAGTTCGTCCCCGTCGTTTATGCCGGGGCACAGTACAAGCTGTGTGTTCAGCTTAATTCCCGCGGCGGCAAATCGTTTTAATATATCGAGACTTTTGCCCGCGTTGGGATTCCCCATCATTTTAACCCTCAGCTCCGGGTTCATCGTATGTACCGAGACGTTGACCGGGCTTATGTGCATATCGATTATTCTCTGCGCCTCGTGCTCGGTCATGTTGGTGAGCGTTACATAATTTCCGAACAGAAACGACAGTCTCGAATCGTCGTCCTTAAAGTAAAGGCTTTTTCGAAGTCCCTTTGGAAGCTGGTCGACAAAGCAGAATATGCACTTATTTTTACAGCTGTGCTGTTTATCCATAAGGTAGGTTTCAAAATCAAGCCCCAGGGAATCGACTCCCCCGACGGATTTAATTCTGACCTCGCGTTCGCCGTTTTCGTCCGATAAGACAATATTCAAAATGCGCGCATCGGCGTAAAAACGGTAATCGAGAACGTCGAAAATGTCATGTCCGTTAATCGATACGATGTTATCACCCGGCTTTATTCCCTTTTTATATGCCGGCGAACCTTCAATGACGGTCTTAACGCTGACGGACATAACGCGCCTCCTTAAAGATATTTTCAGACAACACTAAAAGACGGGGAAGGAATTATGCCTTCTCCGCCTCTTTATGCCAATAAACAAATAACGGGAGTATCAGTCCTCGACTTCGATAACTTTTCTGCCGTTGTAGTAACCGCAGTTGTTGCAAAGTTTATGGGATTCCTTATATTCGCCGCACTGAGGACACTTCTGGAGAGAAGGACCTTCCATCTTCCAAACGCTTGAACGTCTCTTGTCTCTTCTTGCGTGAGAAACGCGTCTTGCAGGTACTGCCATATTAATAACCTCCTAAAATTGTACAGAATAATATTTTATTCATCGAGGAGCTTGCGTAACGCCTCAAGTCTCGGGTCTGACGGAGCCTTGCAGTTACAGCTTCCCTCGTTCAGATCCGCGCCGCATATCGGACATAAGCCCTTGCAGTCCTTCGAGCATAAGAATCTCGTCGGCATAGAGAGGAAAATATCCTCCCTGACAAGCTCGTCGAGATCAAGCCTCATATCCTCGACAAGAATAAACAAATCGTTATCCTCGTCGTTAAGATGAGATATGAGATAATGCTCTATCTTAACGGATCTGTCTGATTTCAGGGGTTTTGCACATTTGGCACACCGAGTGGAATAGGAATAGCGAGCCTCTGCCGACAGGGAAACGATACCTGTGTTGTTTCTGACTCTGCCCGACACTCTGATCGGAGAGTCAAAACCTTCGTCGTCGATATCGAAACCGTAGTCAAACGATTTTTCCGAATTCTCGACGTTAAAAATGGCCTCAAGCTCCAGAATCATATACAAAATCTCCTAAAATACGAACAGACATTATTATATATTTATTGAGCTGATTTGTCAATACTTTTTTAAGCTCAAACCGAAATTTTTACTTCAGTTCACAGAAATCAAGTACGGACGCGGGGATATTCTCACTCTCGGTGGAAACGGTGAACGTAAACTTAACTTCGGAATTCTTAGCAAGCGCGTTAACCTTTTTAAGGAATTCGCCGAGCTCGTCATAATCACGGGAGCCGATGCGGAGAGTAGCGTCTACAAAGATATCGGTGATATCGTGATTGCTCGCGCAGATTCCGGCGAGAAGTCCGTAAAATGCCTCGTAACCGCTTACGTCGTAATGGTCTGCGGAAATAAGTCTTGCACGGTAGTTGACCGAATGTCTTAAATCGTCGGTCTTTTCTACGCAGATAACGTTTCCGTCGGAGCTTTTAAGAGCCTCGTCGATAAGAGCGATGAGCTTCTTGGTCTTTCCGCTGCCTTTGGTTCCTGTGAGTAATGTAATCATAATGATTTCTCCTTTAAACTGTATATTAATAATGATAATATCCTTATATGATAATATCTTTTATTTTGAAAGTCTTTCTGCGAGTGTTCCCGCAAGCTCCTCGTATCCGGGCTTGCCCAGAAGAGCGAACATATTCTTCTTATAGCTCTCGACTCCGGGCTGGTTGAACGGATTGACTCCGAGCATGTAGCCCGATACCGCGCACGATTTCTCAAGGAAGTAAATGAGTTCGCCGAGATTGTATTCGTCCATGGTTTCAAGCTCTAATATAATGTTGGGAACGTCGCCGTCCGAATGAGCGAGAACCGTGCCCTGAAACGCTTTGGAATTAACATACGACATCGTTTTGCCGGCGATGAAGTTAAGTCCGTCAAGGTTCTCCGCGTCCTCTTCTATCGTAATGTCGCATTTGGGTTTATCGAATACGACGACGGTTTCGAACAGCTTTCTCTCGCCCTGCTGAACATACTGACCGAGAGAATGAAGGTCGGTCGAGTAAATGGCGGAAGCCGGGAAAATACCCTTGTGATCCTTACCCTCGCTCTCGCCGAAAAGCTGTTTGAACCATTCGTTCATCATGGTGTAGTCGGGCTCGTAGCTTACCATCATTTCAAACGCCTTACCCTTACGGTAAAGGATGTTTCTTATAGCGGCGTAACGGCAGCAGTCGTTAGAAAGAACATCGTCGTTTTCGTATTTCTTCATAGCGTCGGCAGCGCCGAGCATAAGACGGTCGATATCGATTCCCGCAACGGCTATGGGCAGAAGACCTACGGCAGTGAGAACCGAATATCTGCCTCCGACATCGTCGGGAACTACGAACGTTTCGTAACCCTCTCTGTCCGAAAGTTCCTTAAGAGTACCCTTTGCCCTATCGGTCGTGGCGTAAATACGCTTTGCGGCTTCCTTTTCGCCGTACTTTTCAACGAGCATTTTTCTGAATATTCTGAATGCTACGGCGGGTTCCGTGGTGGTTCCCGACTTTGAAATAACGTTTACCGAAAAATCCTTATCCTTACAGATAGATATAATTTCGGAAAGCTCCGTCGGGCTTAACGAGTTGCCCGCAAAGAATATCTGAGGGGTTCCCTTTGCCGTAAGATTATAATTCTTCGACTTGCAAAACTCGATAGCAGCTCTTGCTCCGAGGTACGAACCTCCGATACCGATAACTACGAGTACGTCCGAATCGGAAATAATTTTCGAAGCGGCTTTTTTAATTCTTGCAAACTCATCCTTGTCATAATCGACGGGGAGAGTCAGCCAGCCGTGAAAATCGTTTCCCGCGGCCGAAGCCTTATCGCCGTAAAGCTTGTTATAAGCCGAACGGGTTTCGTCTTCTACCGCCTTAATATCATCCTCGCTGACAAAATCCGCGAGATATTTACAGTTAAGTTTAAGTGCCATTTTCAATTCCTCTGATTATAATTTAATCTATAATGTGTAGTTATTATACTATGATAATGAAATTATTTCAATAATAATTCGGACATTTTAACAAAAAAAATATTATTTGACCGCAAAAGAGCGAAGTATTCGTTTTAACGCAAGCGAAAATGTCAGAACGCCTACGTTCTTTTCGGCTTTTATATCATAGCTTGAAAGCGTTTCGTCCCCCGATTTTACCGTAAGCGAACCTAATTTATTGTCTTTTGAAACGGGAGCGTCGACGCTGTCGGACAGAGTGATTTCAACCTTTATATTCTCCGATGAGCCTTTATTTATAAGAATCGGTTCGGGAACGGGAACAATCGGAGAGACATAATCCTCAGCTCCCCTGTTGACCTTTATCGGATGAACGGCGTTTTTGTCGAATTCGGGGGTGAATATCTCATAATTTGCAAATCCCCAGTCGAGCATATTTCTCGCGGACGAAAATCTATCGTCGGAATTCGAACTGCCGAGAACAACGGCGATAAGCTCCATGCCGTCCCTTTTTGCCGTCGCGGACACACAGCATCCCGCTTTTGACGTAGTACCCGTTTTAAGCCCGGTACAGCCCTGATAGAATCTGACAAGTTTATTCGTATTCACAAGCTGTGTCTGCCCGTCCCTGAGCGAATCCATCCATATTGTCGAATAATTTTTAATAATATCGTGTTTTAATAATTCAGCCGACATCAGCGCAATATCGTACGCCGTTGTAAGATGATTTTCGGTCGAATCGTCTAGTCCCGTACAGTTTTCGAAATGAGTGTTTTTCATTCCAAGTTCAGACGCTCGTTTATTCATCATGTTTACAAATGCGGTTTCGCTCCCGCTTATATGCTCGCCCAGCGCCGTGCACGCGTCGTTCGCGCTGTAAACGGCGGCGGCCTTGAGCAGTTCGTCAACGCTCATTGTCTCGCCGGGTTTAAGCCAAATCTGACTTCCTCCCTTGCCCGACGCGTTGTCGCTTGCCGACACCGTATCGGTAAGCGATATTTTACCCGAGTCTATGCTCTCGCAGACCAGCAGAAGCGTCATAATTTTCGTAACGGACGCGGGGTAGAGTTTTTCGTTTTCATTCCGGGCGTAAAGCACCTTTTTAGTGCTCTTCTCCATAAGGCAAACGGCTTTTGCCCGGATTTCGGGCACTGACGAAACGGCGGGAACCGACGCGTCGACGGTTTTTCCGTTTTCGGGGACAGAACGCGAAAACGACGAGAGAATTTCGAATTCCTCCTTTGAAATTGAAACTCCCGCACAGCTCCATGCGAGTATAAGACTCATAAAGAGGCTCAGCGCGATAATTAACGATCTTTTCACACATATCAACTCCTTACGGAATTTATATGCTTTTAAGAGTTTAAAAATCACATCTTGCCAAACTCGTTGTATTTATAGTATAATTAAAAAGTTAAACGAACATTTATAAAAACTTGAATCAAACTTAACGGAGGCTTTTTAATGAAAGCGGCGTTTTATACACTCGGCTGTAAGGTCAATCAGTACGAAACGGAAGAGATGACCGAACAGCTTATAAAAAACGGATTTCTGATAGTCGACAGCAAGGAGGACGCAGACGTTTACATAATAAATTCCTGCACCGTAACCGCCGAGAGCAACAGAAAAACGCGCCAGGCAGTCAGACGTTTCAAGGCAAATCATCCGTCGTCCGCCGTAGTGCTGACGGGATGCGTTCCTCAGGCGTTTCCGGACGAGGCGTCGGGGCTCATCCAGGCGGACATAATTCTCGGAAACAAGAAAAACTACATGCTCGCATCCGAGATAAAAAGATATTTTAATACGCATTCGAGAATAAACGATATTGAAGAACACGAAAATCACGAAAAATATTCCGGCGGAATAATCACGCAGTTTCAGGGACACACGCGCGCGTTTGTCAAAATTCAGGACGGATGCAACAGATTCTGCTCCTACTGCATAATTCCGCAGGCGCGCGGACGTTCAAGGTCAAAACCAATGTCCGACATAATAACGGAGCTTAACGCGCTGGCTGAAAAGGGATTTTCCGAGGTCGTATTTGTCGGTATCAATTTGTCGGCATACGGTCACGACACCGGGACGGACATTTCAGAACCCATAATCGCCGCGGAAAATACGGACGGAATTAAAAGAATACGTTTAGGCTCGCTCGAACCCGATCATCTGACAGACGAGGTTATAGAAAAAATCTCCTCGTGCAAAAAATTCTGCCCGCAGTTTCACATCTCGCTTCAAAGCGGTTCCGACGCCGTATTAAAACGTATGAACCGCCATTATGATTCAGCGGAATACAAACGTCTTGCAAATTGCCTTCGTTCGACATTTGAGGACTGTTCGCTGACGACAGATATTATCGTCGGGTTTCCGGGAGAGACGGACGAAGAATTTAATCAAACCGTAGAATTTGCAAAGCGCATAGGATTCGAAAAGGTACATGTATTCCCATACTCCGTAAGAGAGGGTACCCGCGCGGCAAAAATGCCCGGACAGATAACTCAGGCTCTAAAGGAAAAACGCGCCGCCGAGCTGTCTAAAGTCTGTGAAAAAATCAGAAGCGAAAAATTTAAAGCGCTCGAGGGTAAAACATTCTCCGTTCTTTTCGAAAAACCGAAAAACGGATATCAGTGCGGTTATACGAAAAACTACACACCCGTACGCGTTGAGTCGGACGAATGTATGACCGGTAAAATCGCGGATGTAAAAATCACCATGGCAAATGACGATTACTGCGACGCGGTATTATTATAATCGGGTTATAAATTTTTTTAAAATTTCAAACGGCATGATATAATATACCGAAACGCCCGAGGTCAAATGACTTCGGGTGTTTCGGTTTGCGTTAATATTATGTTGTAAGAGGACCGATGTTGACTGCACCGCTTACATGTATATTTTACAATAAATCAAGTCGGTGTACAATATGTGACACTTTATATTTTTTCTAAACTTTCCTTGTCACAGGGAACGGGGTATTAATCATTCCATTTTCACACAGTAAACTTATACCACATGCATTTTTGCGCTGCCATACAAGTATTTAATAACAAATATAGAACATTTATATTAAAAAACGGCATATTTTGTGGATTCAATTTACAATCTTATTGTAATATTTAAACTATTTTTCACCGGCAAATTGTGCACACTTAAACATTGAATTTTATCCCGTTTTTTTATATAATTTACATATGTTATTTATTTATAGAGAGAAGGAGGGAATGAAAATATGGAGCAGTTTCACACGGCAGTAAAAAATGCACTTAAGCGTCATAATATCACGACTTACAAACTTTCGGAAATATCCGGAATTGACCGGAGCCTTCTTGTAAAAATAACGAAAGGACAGCGAAGCATAACTCCGCAGAAGCTTGACTATCTGCTGAAATTCATGGATTTGACGGCTGATGAAGACGAGGAAATCAGACTGGCGTACATAGATATGAATTTCGGCATAAATAAATTCAACGAATACAGCGATATTTTCATTTACGACAACAGCGGTATTACGTCGGATAACTCGGATTCAAACGCTATAGAATTGTCCGTAAACTTTACCGAACCGGTTACTGATTTTAATTCGTACAACGAACTTATCAGGTCGTTATATGCGGTAACTGCATATGAGGCAAAAAACGACGGTAAAAAACGAATATATACAAACCTTGACGCGTCGATAACGCGCGATTTATTCGACTCTCTGCCGAAAAACGCCGGGGATATCGACATAAAGCAGATTATAACAGCCGATGCCGATTCGGATTATTCGAAGATAATAAAAAGTGCGGTTGAATTCATGATAAAGGGTTATAAAATATACTATTCTCACGTAAATTCGGACATTTCAAAAAGAGCGGACATAGTTTTCCCGTATTATTACGTTACAGACGAACTGTGCGTTCTCACGGACGCGTCGATGACAAGCGGATTTGTCGCAAAGAATAAAAAATTTGCAGATACGTATGCAAAAAAAATATCCGCGGCGGCAAATGAGATGAAAAGCATAGTTGCGCTCACCCAGAATATAATGGACGTAAAAAGCACCATGCTTGAGCTCATTCCGTATTCGGACAAAACAATGACGTCCATGGAGTTTGATTTGTGCGTAACGTTTTTCATGACGCTCGATATGTGGGAGCAGATAGCAAAACCCGACGTTCCGAACCGTAATTACCTGAGAGATACAACATACGAATACTATCAGGCTCTCCGGCACTCGAAGAAACGTTTGTTTATGCTTCATTCATACGAGGGTATGGAGAAATTTACGCGCGACGGTATCGTATTTCAGATGCCTGCGGAATACGCCTATCCGCTGACCCTCGAAAACCGCGCGCAGATATACCGAAACTTGATTGAATACTATAAAAAAGACGAGCACGAGATTCACATATCAAAAAAGAACGTATTTAAAAATAAAATTGCGATAGATATTACGGATAAATACTCCGACCGCAAACAAGTAGTATCGAATCTGTACGGATTTTTGACTAACTTTGTCGGAAATACAATTATTTCAATTGACGATACGGAGATAAATAACGAGATAATCGATTTCAGCCGTTACATGGCGGTCTCGCCGTATTTCTATTCAAAAGAGGAGTCGCTCAATATCCTTTCCCAGGAACTGAGCAAACTCGAATACATCATAAAGGATAATCAAAATAAATAATATAAAAAAAAGATAACGAAGCGGTTCCGATTTTGCACGGAACCGCTTCTGTTTTATGTGGTTTTAATTATAATGTTTTTTCAAGTCTTGCGGAGAATCTTAATATCATTCTCGCCTCGCTTGCGGTAACTTTCTTATCGCCGTTGAGGTCGCACGCCGAAATTTCAGACTCTGTTCCCGCCTGAAGTTTTGCGGATATTCTCAATGCAATTCTCGCATCGGCTGCCGTAACCTTGCCGTTGCCGTCCGCGTCGCCTCTCATAACAGCCGTCTCCCATACAGCATAGAGCGTCATATCCGAGTTTATATATGCATTTGCTCCGGCTGTATATTCGAGTTCTGAAGCATTGCTGTCCGTTGACCGGCCGAGGCATGCGGCGCTGAGGTTTTTCTTTTCGGGAACGTCTTTTCCGCCGTTGGCATTAAACGTATTTCTTTAACGCAGGCGAAGCGGGAAGAGGGTGGATATAAACCTTATGAGTTCGTATAAAAAACCGCACGCAAAAATACCGTAAAACGGCTGTCATTTCCCGTCTTACGGTATTTTATATTCTATTTTAGGAAATCACTTAAAATACAAGATTTTATACAAACATCGGTTCGGGGATCTCATCGTCGGGGCCGCGCCGGGAGCCGGAATATGAGCGGTTATAATTTGAATTTTTCAGTCTTTGCGAATTGTCAAATTCGAAAACGGTTTTATCATTATCGAGTTTTAAATATGCGTCGAACGGTGTTCCAGCTTTCGATACAAAGCCCTTGATAAGCCCGCTTTTACCCGTTTCAAGAAGCAGTTTAACATTGCTTACGGAAATAACGCGTTTTGCAACAACAAGATTTACCTTGAATTTACATCCCGATTTATACCCCGTGCATCCGTAGGAGTATCTGCCCTTTTTAACGTCGCACCCGCACAGCGGACATTTGCCGACGATATCGCCGTAAAATCCGTTGTCCGCGTCGTCGGACAGGTCTGTATTCTTCTTATTGAACACCTCGGAAATTTCGTCCCGTGCGAGCTTTACGCTCTCATCTACGGTCATTCTGCCGTGGTAAACGCTTTTTAAAGCCTTCGAAAGCGTGCTCGTTTTGTATTTGTCCATCGAAATATTCATATATGAAATCGACTCTATCAAAAATTCTCCGCCGGGCAAAATTTTGTAAACGTCCTTTTTAAGCTCGATATATCCGCTCTTTACGGCGTTGTCGATTATGCCCGTACGCGTGGCCTCCGTTCCGAGTTCAAGTCCCTCGAATATCGCGCGGTAATCCTCAGAATCGTCATCGTTCTCGCTGTCGGCTGCGGCGGCTTTTTCCTCCCTGAACGGATTTTTAAGATAATTGTTAAGCGTTTCTATCGTATAATGCTTTGGCGGAGACGTCTCCTTTTCACATAATTTAAAATCGATATTTACCTCGTCGCCCTTTTTTAATTTCGGCAGAAACTTATCTTTTCTGTTCGCGTCGTCGTATTTCATCCAGCCCTTTTCGAGAATTACCGTTCCCTTTAAAACGAAATCCTCGTATCCGCCGACGTTTACGGTAAGCTCCGTTTTCTGCGCCGTACAGTCCTCCGCACAGAACACGGCGGCGAACCGTCTGAACACTGTCGAATAAACCTTGTTTTCGTCCTCCGAAAGCTTGCCCTTGGGCGGAATCTTATATGTCGGAGTAAGTGCTGAGTGCGACTCTATTTTGCTGTCGTCGAATATGGTCTTTTTATCCTTGAATTCAATGTGATAACCCATATCCGCTATATTTTTTATAATCGTTTTTATCTTATCCTTTTCGGCGGTCGCAAGATATTCGGAGTTTGTTCTCGGGTAAGTAAGATATCCGTCCTCGTAGAGTTTCTGAACGATTTTGAGGCTCTGCTCCATTGACATCTTATATTTTTTACCCAATACGTTCTGAAGTTTTGACAATGAGTAAAGTTTTCCGGGTTTTATAATATCCTTTTTTGACTTTACGTTCGTTACGACCGCTTTTGAAGAATTATACTTTTCACATAAAGCGAGAGCCTTGTCCTTTTCATCCTTGGAAAACTTCGACTTGCTCGTAAGCTCGACCGTCTCGCCGTTAGTTTGAGCACTGCTTGCGGCGGCGTAATATATATCGGGCTTAAAATTCCTTATAGCCATGTCGCGGTCGTAAATCGCTTTGACAATAGGAACTATAACCCTGCCCACACGAAGCAGAGTTCCGGTTTTCAGCGTAGCGTAACGCGTTAAATTCACGCCGAAAAGCCAGTCTATGTAAGTTCTCGCAAAGCCCTCGGAGGCGAGCAGATCGTATTCGGACTCCGGCTTCATCTCCCCCAGCGCCTTTCTGACGGTTTCGGGGGTCTGGTCAGGCAGCCAAAGCCTGTAAAACGGCTTTTCGCTTTCGAGCGCGTTCATAACGCACAGTCTTATTATAATTTCGCCCTCTCTGTCCGCATCGCCCGCGTTGACAATAGCTTCGACATCCGAACGCATACACAGCGATTTTATAATGTCGAACTGCCTCTGAACGCCCGGGTCAACCTGTTTATCGGCGTTTGTTTTTAATTTGAATTTAAACTTATCGGGAAAGCACGGCAGATTCTCCATGTTCCAGCGCCCGGTCGACGTAGGCCCCGTATAGTCCTCAATATCGCATAAAGAAAAGAGGTGACCGAACGCCCACGTTACGATATACCTCTCAGACTCCAAATATCCGTTTCTTTTTTTCATATCGCCGATACCCGCCGCTATATTTCGAGCAAGCGACGGTTTTTCCGCTATAATCAGGTACATATTTTCTTCTCCAGTATTTCTATAACGTCGGCAATGCATCCGTCGTTGTTCGAACAGACAATATATTTTGCAAGTTTTTTCGCCGTTTCGCATCCGTTATCGGGCGTAAAGGAATTTTCGACCGCCGAGAGCATGTCAGCGTCGTTATACCCGTCGCCTACGGCTATAAGTTTATCATTATCGATTCCGAGAGCCGAGCCGAGCGCGTGAAGCCCCGTGCCCTTGTCCGCGCCCTCGCCGACGATTTCGAGCCACTTTTTAAATCCTCTGATATACGAAACTCCGTCAAACTCGGCGATAACATTCTCTGCGATATCGGCAAGGATATCGTGTCCGTCAGCTCCCGCGTAAAGCATCATTTTCATAACGGGAGTCTCAATGGAAGAGCCGTTTTCTGTTATTTTAAATTCTATATCCTGATTGATAAGATGCGCGTCCGTCTTTTCACACGGGGAGTAAACGTACGTTTTTCCGAACGGATAAACCTCAATCGATACGTCAGGATATACCTCATGAATTCTGTCCGCGGCTCTTAACGCGTTTTCACCCATTCCGAGGTTAAATATCATCTCTTTTTTCTCATAATCGTACGCGGTAACGCCGTTGCACAAAAGCACGGGCGCATTTATATACGCGGGGTCATACTTATGAAAACCCTGATACGTCCTGCCGGTCGAAACGGTAAATTTACCGCCCTCGGAAATATAGTATTTGATTTTGTTAATATTCCTTTGCGGAATTTCGCCGTTGTCGCCGGCAAACGTTCCGTCAAAATCGGAGGCTATGAGATACCCGTCGAAAATCCCCATATCAAGCCTGACCCTCCGTTATTTCATATGCGGTGAGGTCGATAACGGGCATATTTTCCTTTACGTAATTTACATCCGTATTAATGCCCTTAAGCTCCCAACTCAGAAGCATCTCTCTCGACGAATTGTAAAACTCGAGTTTTGAAGTAAATCCGTACAAATCGTCGACGTATATTTTTGCCGTTCCCTGCTGATTATCCGTACCGTAAACGCCCGTCTGTATATACTCCGTCGCGTTTCTGCCCGCAATGAGCGTAATTCCCGTTTTATTAGTATTAGAATAATCGGGCAGACGAACGTCCGTTACACTCAGCGCATAGAATCCCGTAACAATGCTGTTTATATCCGAGCCCCCGACGACGCTTACGGTGCCCTTGAGTTCCTTAGTGTCAAGAAAATACTCAGTAAGATATCCGTCCGCAGGTACGATGTACGTCACGATCCCGGTCTGGGCATCGGCGGAAATGTACTTTGTACCGTCAAAAAATTCGGTTATCGTCGACGAACCCTCACGGCTGTCAAAAAAATCGTACGTAAGCGCATAACAGTTTCTCCATGACTCGTCAAGATGAAGAACCTGAGACTGCACCGCCGAGTATGACGTATTTTCCCCTGATACGTTCGACGTCGAATTCCTGTACGGGTCGACTATTTTATTATTATCCTTCGAACACGAGGAAAAAACCGCGGTCAGAAGAACGAAACTTATAATTATTGAAAAAACGGCTCGAAATTTCATCGTTTACCTCCGAAAAAGCATATATATAATTATGATATTAAAAAGCGTCTTTGTCAACACATATAAAAAAAATTAGTTCTATATTTACAACAGTACTTGAAAAATATTGAAATATATTTTATAATATCACCAAACAGTAATAAAGAAAGCAGGTAAATTTTATGTTTATTTACTACTTCAGTATCATTTTAGGCGTAATCGCTCTCGTCGTGTTTTTAAAAATGAGAGTCTCCGCCTCCACAGCAAAGGCGGCTATGGCAAAGTCGTTCGTATCGGCTCTGTTCATGTCGACGGCTGTTTCCGCACTGCTCTGCTCGGACGCGCTCGCCTCGCCTATCGGCAAGTTTTCCTATTTTATTATCATAGGACTTCTGTTCGGACTGTTCGGAGATATATGGCTTGACCTCAAATTCGTTTATAAGCCGGACGAGGATGTTCACACGTTTGCGGGATTCCTCGCATTCGCGGCGGGACACATCCTTTTCATCATAGGACTTATTCGTTACTTTGCCGACGGGGCGAAAATTCTCTACGTTATTCTCCCCCTCGTTCTCGGTATTGCTCTCGGATGCGCCACGGTTCTCGGAGCAAAGCTCATGAAGCTCGAATACGGCAAATTCAAGGTAATTTCGATGGTCTATGCGTCCATCCTCATTTCAATGACTCTGTTAAGCGGTTCACTCGCGCTTATGAATTCGTTTAAGGTTATGACGCTCAACTTCATGTTCGTCGGCGGAATATTCTTCCTCATCTCCGACCTCATTCTCTCGGGAACATATTTCGGCGAGGGCAAAAACAGACCCGTAGATATTATAACCAATCACGTAACGTACTACATAGCGCAGTTCCTTATAGCTTCTTCGCTTCTGTTTCTTAAATAATTTAATTTGAAATTTTTATCCCGAGGCTTTACGGCTTCGGGATTTTTTTATTGACAAGCTTCATTTAATGTGGTATATTTGTTTCAAATGAGACACTTACGGTGATTTTAATGATATCCGAAATCTGTATTAAGCTAAAAAAATGCCCCGTATTCAATTCGTGCAGCAACGACGTACTCGAAGAAATCGAAAAAAAATATTCGCATATAAAAAAAGCAAAAAAGGGCGAAATACTTATTTCAAAGGATAATTTCATCCCCGGACTGTACATAATAATACATGGGCGCGCCGCGGTCAGAAAAACAAATACGTCCGATGTATTAATGAGCGTAATCGACGAGGGCGGAGCATTCGGCATGGCTTCGATATTTTCGTCGGGAGAAACCGAATTTCCGACCGAGATAACCGCGCTGACCGACTGCGAAATGATTGTGATATATGAAAAAGAGCTTGAAATCATTTTCGGAGAATATCCCGATATCGCCGTTAATTACATTAAACTGCTTACGAGAAAAATACGGTTTCTCAATTTAAAAATCGACACGTACACGTCGCCGAGCGCAAATAAAAAGCTGGCGTTTTACTTAGTCTCAAACGCCGACTCATTAAACCGCGTTTTTATCCCCGAGCAAGGTATGACTGCGCTTGCAAAACAGCTCAACACCGGCAGAGCCTCGCTTTACAGAGCTTTCGATTATCTCGAAAGTATTAATTTGATCAAACGCGACGGAAGAATAATATCCGTCCTTGATAAAGATAAATTAAAAAACATACAGGAGTGAAAATTCAATGAAAAAATCAAGAATTATCGCCGTACTGCTCGCGCTCGTAATCGCTCTGTCGGTATTCGCGTCATGTTCGAATTCGGCAAAAGAACCCGAACCGTCAACAGCGGAACCCGCAAGCGTACAGGATTCTTCATCGTCCGCAAACATCAAAATCGGCGTTCTCAAAGGTCCCACGGGCATGGGCGCGGCTTACCTCTGGAACAAATCCGAACAGGGCAAGACAGAGGACAAATACTCGTTCTCTCTCGAAACCGACGCTTCGGTAATGGGCGGTAAGCTCATAAGCGGAGAGTACGACATCGCGGCCATTCCGACGAACGCAGCCGCCGCGCTTGCAAAGAAATCCGACGGCAAGGTTCAGATTTTAGCCGTTAACACGCTCGGAATTCTCTACGTTCTCTCAAAGAACGATATTTCGTCGGTAAAAGACCTTGAGAACAAAACTGTTCTCACCTCCAGTCAGGGTACCGCAGCCGACTACGTATTTCAGTATGTTCTCAAACAGAACGGACTCACCCCCGGCGAGAATATAACGCTTGAATATGCGGCAGAACATTCAGAAGCTCTCACAAAGGCGGTTAAAGGCAAAGCCGATATCGTAATGCTTCCCGAGCCTTTCGTAACACAGCTTACGAGCAAAAACGCGGAGTTTAAGGTCTGCCTTGACCTTACGAAAGAGTGGAACGCATGCTCGGACGGCGAACTCTGCATAGGCGCGCTCGCAATTAACACCGCATTTGCACAAAAGAACGCGGATGCAGTCTCAAAATTTCTCAAAGAATACAAAGAAAGCGTCGACTTTACGAATGCTTCACCGGAAGAAGCGGGCAAACTTATAGAAAAGTGCGACATTTTAGCCGCCGCCGTTGCTCAGAAAGCAATTCCGAACTGCAACATAACATGCATTACGGGCGCGGACATGAAGAAGAGTCTTGTTTCGTTCTATCAGGTTCTCTTCGACTTCAATCCCGCGGCAATCGGCGGAGCAATGCCTGCCGACAGCTTCTACTACGGGGCATAATTATTCTGTAATTATTAATTTAAATTGCGGGCTGTAAAACACGTTTTTACAGCCCATGTTTTTAAGAGAGTGAAATTCAGCTATGAAAAAAGCGTTAAAATACATCATCACGGCATTAATATGGCTCGGAATATGGCAGATATTGAGCATGATTGCAAACCTCGAAATGCTCCTGCCCTCGCCCGCCGGCGCATTTAAAGCGTTAATTTCGGCAGCACAAACCGAATATTTTTGGAAAAGCATTTTTTATACGCTTATACGAATCGCGGTCGGATTCATCCTCGGATGCATTATCGGAATTCTCCCGGGCTTTATAACGTTTTTTTCAAAGAACGCACAGACGTTTTTCTCTCCGCTTCTGCACATAATCAAGGCTACTCCCGTAGCTTCGTTTATAATCCTTGCGCTCGTATGGATGAAATCAACGTTTGTCCCGTCGTTTATTTCGGCACTTATCGTAATTCCGTTCGTGTGGTCAAACGTCAACACGGGACTCAAAAGCGCCGACCCGCTTTTGCTCGAAGCCTCGCGCGCATTCGCCGTTCCGATGAAAAAACAGCTTAAAAATATATATTTTCCCGCAGTAAAACCGTATCTGCTCTCGGCGTTTTCGACGGCGGCGGGACTCGCGTGGAAAGCGGGAGTCGCGGCGGAAGTCATATGCTATCCCCCGTATTCAATCGGCAAGGGAATATATAATTCGAAAATATACCTCGAAACGCCCGAGCTTTTCGCGTGGACGGCGGCGGTTATAATATTAAGCGTGGGACTCGAAAAATTAATATTATTCATAACGAAAAGGACAGGGGCGAAAAAAGGATGATTGAACTTAAAAACGTATCAAAATCATATGGAAACAAAAAGATAATCGACTCGCTCACGTGTGCGTTCGAGTACGGAAAAACGTATGTGCTCACAGGCGAATCGGGTATAGGAAAAACAACTCTCCTGCGCGTTATGTCGGGACTCGAAAAATATTCAGGTAAAATAACGGGACTTAAAAACATGAGAAAAACGTTTCTGTTTCCCGAGGACAGGCTTCTTGAAAATCTCACGGCGAGTGAAAATATACGCTTTGTTTATCCCGAATTCAGTAAAGAAAAAGAATGGTTTTCGCGTTTTCTCCTCGACGGATGCGAAGAAATGAAAATCGGCGAAATGAGTACGGGAATGAAGAGACGCCTTTCGTTAATGCGCGCGTTTGCATACTCCGGCGACGTGTTCTTTCTCGATGAGCCGACGAACGGATTAGACCCGAAAACCGCCCAAACGATACTCAAAACTATGAAAGAATTATTGAAAGGAAAAACAGCATTTATTATAAGTCATTCGGAACGTGACGTAACGAATCTTGCAGACAGCGAAATCGTCCTTAACTCACAGCCCGTAAGCGAATTGATATTTAGATAAAAACCTTTTGTAACTATTTATTATTTTTCTTGCAATAGTCCGCCTTTTTATGTATAATTGAAAAGAATTATATTTTTTGAAAGGAAAGAATAGGATGAAATCAGAAGAATCTATGCCCAATTACCGCCCTAAGGTAAGAGAGTATACAAACTACGCGATTAAAAGCGTAAAAAACGTCTGCAAAGCCTACGGTCCCAGACCCGTCGGCAGCGAGGCGGAAAAACAGGCGCAGGAATATATGGTCAATGACCTTGAAACCTGCTGCGACGAGGTTAAGAGAGAGGAATACAAGTGTTCCGACAAGGCGTTTATGTCCTGGGTTCCCATCGGAGCCGTTCTTATCATTTTAAGCACGCTTGCATTCACGTTCGGCGCACCCGTACTTTCGATAGTATTCAACGTCCTCGCACTCTTCTTCATCGTTACCGAATTCATTTTCTACATCCCCGTACTCGACGTATTTTTCCCGAAAAAGACTTCCGGCAACGTTGTCGGCGTAAGAAAGCCGACGGGCGAAGTCAAGAGAAGAATTATCGTTTCGGGACACACAGATTCTGCATTTGAATGGACTTATACGTATCACGGAGGCAGACCTGCGGTTATGACGATAATCATTACGGCTATTGTTGATATTTTGTTAGGTCTTGTTTCCGGTATCGTTTCAACTGTTATGAACGGCGCGTTCTGTTCAATCGTTTGGACTGACGATATCGCCGTCGGCTTCAAAGTCGTCGCAGTAGTTACATACATATGCCTCCCCGTTATCGGTGCGGCAATCGGCTTCTGCAACTACAAGCGTCCCGTTACCGGAGCAAACGACAACCTTACGGGTACGTTTATCTCCTGTGCGGTCGCTAAATTCATGGCGGCTAACAACTTCCGTTTCGAAAATACCGAGGTTATGGTACTCTGCGTCGGAGGAGAGGAAGCCGGACTCAGAGGCTCCTCCGCATTCGCAAAGGCTCATCCCGAGCTTCTTAACGACGGAGTCGAGACTATATTCATAGGCCTTGACACCATCTGCGAGCTTGAGTATGCAAAAATTTACGATAAGGACATGACCGGTATGGTCAAGAACTCGCCCGAGGTTGCACGCCTTATTCAGAAAGCCGCAAAGCAGGCTTGCGATATCGACATTCCGATAGGAACCATTGAACTCGGAGCTACCGACGCGGCGGCTATGTCGAGAGCGGGATTCAAGGCTTCGTCCATGGTAATGATGGATCCCTCCCCCGCGAGATATTACCACACCCGTCTTGACACTCCCGAGCTTTTAAGTCCGAAGGCTATCGAAACGGGACTTCTCACCGTACTCGAAGCCGCATTCATATTTGACGAAAAGGGCTTGGAGCAATAATTTAAAAATACAGAATCCCCGTTTTATGCGGGGATTTCAGCGTGTCGAAAAAGTAGTTTTCGACACGCTGTGAGACTGTTGAGAAGGTGCCTGAATTTCGTTTTCTTCAGAGCGTCGCTGTACAAAAGTACCGCAGCGAGAAAAAAACGAAAAACGCAAATGCCCCGAAATCATCAGGTTTCGGGACATTTCATTAAAAAATCAAAATATGTTTGTAATTGATCGATAAAAATCTTTTTTTCCGATATATCAAAACATAACGTGTCTTTTAGGCGTGGTTCAGGTGCTTTATCAACAGTCGTGAATCCCCGTTTTATGCGGGGATTTCTTCTTGCATAGATTATAATTATGTTGTAAAATATTATTATAAAAAATCGAATCGGAGGTATGCGCAATGCGCCGTATTGACCTTAATAATAAAACAGTTCTCGTCACGGGGGCGGCGGGATTTATCGGAGCAAATTTATGTATGAAACTGCTGACCGATTTTGACTCAATCCGCGTCGTCGGACTTGACAATATAAACGATTACTACGATGTAAAACTTAAAGAATACAGGCTTTCACTTCTCTCTAAATTCGACAATTTCATATTTATAAAAGGCGATATCAGCGATAAGGAAACTGTGGAAAACGTATTCGATGAGTACAGACCGTCAGTCACGGTAAACCTCGCCGCACAGGCGGGCGTACGTTATTCGATAACGAATCCCGACGCGTACATTTCGAGCAATCTCGTAGGCTTTTTCAACATTCTCGAAGCATGCCGGAATTACCCGACCGAACACCTCGTTTACGCTTCAAGCTCGTCCGTTTACGGATCGAATAAAAAAGTGCCGTACTCAGTCGACGATAAGGTTGACAACCCCGTTTCACTCTACGCCGCCACGAAAAAATCGAATGAACTTATGGCTCACGCGTATTCAAAACTCTATGATATTCCCTGCACGGGACTTAGATTTTTCACGGTTTACGGTCCCGCCGGCAGACCCGATATGGCGTACTTCGGATTTACGAATAAGCTGATAAACGGCGAGACTATTAAAATATTCAACTACGGCAACTGTAAGCGCGATTTTACGTATGTCGACGATATAGTTGAAGGCGTACAGCGCGTTATGCAGGGCGCGCCCGACAAACAGACGGGTGACGACGGACTGCCGGTCCCCCCCTGCGCCGTTTATAATATCGGAAATTCAAACCCTGAAAATCTGCTGACTTTCGTAGAAATTTTACAGCAGGAACTTGTCAGAGCAGGCGTCCTTCCTGAGGATTACGATTTCGAATCGCACAAGGAGTTAGTCCCCATGCAGCCGGGCGACGTACCCGTAACGTACGCCGACGTTTCCGCACTGGAACGTGATTATAACTTTAAACCATCGACCGATTTGAGAACGGGACTGCGCCGATTCGCTAAATGGTATAAAGAATTCTATTTAGAATAAAATCAAGACGGAATCGAAAACAATTCGGTTCCGTCGTCTTTTTTATTTTACAATATCCGCGTATTTAATTCTTATGACTTTCTCAACATCTTTCGGCGAAATTTCGACCTGATAGCCTATCTTGCCCGCAGAAAAGAAAATTTTATCAAAATCTTTTGCAGTCTCATGGAACGTAGTCTCAAAGAATTTTTTCATTCCGATAGGCGAACAACCGCCGTGGATGTAGCCCGTCAGAGGAAGCAAGTCCTTTGATTTAAGCATTTCTATCGACTTCTCGCCGACTGCCGAAGCCGCCTTTTTTAAATCAAGTTCCTCGGCGACAGGGACTACGAACACGTAATTTCTGCCCGTTTTTCCAACCGTCACAAGCGTTTTGAACACACATTCGGGTTTCTGTCCGAGAATGGAGGCAACCTCTACTCCGCTTAGAGCATCGGTATCGGCATAGCAGTGACTTTCATATTTAACCTTTTTTGCGTCGAGAACGCGCATTACATTTGTTTTTTCTGTTTTCTGAGCCATTTTACATCACGCTTTCATTAAATTTCCTAAGCTTTTCGGGAATATCGATATGCTGAGGACAAACCGACGCGCACGCTCCGCATTCTATGCAGTCCCCGGTACTGCCGGAACCCGAATTTATAACCTCGTTATATTCGTATTTCGTCTTTAATTTATTGTTGTATTTGAGATGATCATTATAGACCGAGAATATTTTATTTATCTTGATATTCATCGGGCACCCCTCGAGACAATATCCGCACGAGGTACACGGCACGGTCGGGATTTTATTCAATATGTCGGCGACATCCATTACTTTTTTGAATTCTTTTTCGGTAAACTCTTTCTGCGAATCCATAAACGACAGATTATCCGTCATCTGACTTAAATCGGACATTCCGCTTAATACCGTGATAACGCCGTCGAGCGATGAAGCAAAGCGCAAAGCCCACGAAGCTATTGACATTTCGGGTTCGGCTTCGAGAAGAATTTTCCTCGCCTTATCGGGCAGAACCGCGAGAGAACCGCCTCTGACAGGCTCCATAATTATAACGGGCTTACCGTGTTTTCTCGCAACATCATAGCATTTTTTTGACTGAACGTTATCGCTCAGCCAGTCATAATAATTTATCTGAAGCTGTACAAACTCCTGCTCGGGATGCTTTGTCAGAATTTCGTCGAGCACTTCCGCACTGTCGTGAAATGAAAATCCCGCATGCTTTACAAATCCCTGTTCTTTTTTCTTCTGTATAAATTCAAAAACGCCAAGTTCGTCTATTTTATCAAGTTTATTTGTGCTTAACGAATGATTTAAATAAAAATCGAAATATCCGGCGCCCGTGCGTTCGAGCGAAGTATTGAAAATCCGTTCCATATCTTCGCGGTTTTTACAGCACCAAACAGGCATTTTATCAGCCAACAAATACGATTCTCTCGGATATCTCCGAGCAACGGCTTTTTTAAAAGCCTCCTCGTTCCCGCCGTCGTCGTACACGTACGCCGTGTCAAAGTATGTAAAGCCCTTCGACATAAAGGCGTCGACCATTTTATTAAGAACGTCGAAATCATAACCGCTCTCATTTTTCGGCAATCTCATAAGTCCGAATCCGAGTTTTTTTATATTAAGATTATCAATCATTTAAATTCACCGCGAATTACTTAGAATTATAAATAATTATAAACATAGATTAAAAAAAAGTCAACACGGAAACCGTCGTATGACAGCCTCCGTGCAGTTTTTTTACTCGTCTTTCCTGAGTTGCTTTACTATCTGATTTCCGTACACCGCCGTACCTGTTATCAGCACCCCCTGAACTGCGGATTCAACGTTCCATCCGCCCAGAGCCATCGCACCGACGACGCCGACAGGTAAAAGTATAAGCGGAATCCACTTGTCGGGAATCTTGTTTATACCTTTAAGAATCCTCCCGATTATCCATAATGCGGGGATAAGTATATACGCGTTTTCGGTTATATAGCTTAATATTTCCATTACACCCCTCCTTGGATCATATATGATATTACGCCCGCTGTCAACGCGGTTCCGACAGCGCCGATAACCGCGCCTATAAATTTGTCCCACATCTTTCCGGGACGGTTTTTCATCTCGTTGACCTCGCTCTGAACGAGACTTATATCCTCTCGCATGTGACGTATTTCAGAAACCATATCGCTGACCGACTGAGTAAGGCGTTCCACCACATCGAGTCTTTTATGAGCCGATTTTACGCTCGCCTCGCTTCTTGTAAGGCGTTCAAATATCTCCCTGTCGCCGTCCGTCATTCAAGCTTTGCTGCCTTTCTCAAAATCTCGCGTGCGTCCTGAGCCGTAACATTACCGTCTGAATTCATATCCGCGGCGCGTTTTTCCGCCTCGTTTAAACTCTCGATTTTAGCGGCGCCTCTCAGCGCAGTGCGGGCGTCCTCCGCCGTAATTTTACCGTCGCCGTTTACGTCTCCCTTTTTTCTCTCGAGCTCTTTATATTCGCTCCCTACGACCTCGAGCAGAGCTTTTGAAAGCGACAGGGCAAGGGATTCGAAATTTTTATCGAGCGCGCCGTTATCCTTACGGCTCGTAATAAATCCAAGTTCGAGAAGCGACGAATACATATTCGTATACTTATTTACGCCGAAATCCGTATAGCTTACGGCTCCGCGCTTTACGCCCCTGTTTTTAAGCCCGGTCGCCTTATTAACGGCTGTGAGAATTAAATCGGCTTTCTTCACGGCGGTGTCATTGCCTTTTGAATAAATCCAAATTTCGTTGCCCGTCGCGTCGGGCGACGCGGAATTTCTGTGTACCGACAGAAAGTAATCCGCGCCCCAGTTGTTAGCGTCTGCACACGCCTCTTTAATCGTCGCGTCAACGTCCTTTTCCCTCGACAGTCTTACCTTGCAGTCCTGAGTTGAAAGAATCTCCTTAACTCGCAGACAAAGTCTTAAAACGTCGTCCTTTTCCTTTCTTCCCAAACTCGCCGCACCGGAATCGCTTCCGCCGTGCCCGGGATTGAGATATATTTTCTTTGACATATTCTTACCCCCTTATCGATCTTACGAGAAATATTTTTTATAAATCATATTCTCGTCAAACTCTCTTATTTTCTCGTTGTACTCTTTGCGCCGCTGTTCATCGGCAGAATCAGCCTTGCGTTTTGACAATTCGTAATTACGCTCGTTATTTTCGCGCGAATATTCGAGAGATTTATTTTTGTAATCGCTGTTTAATTCGTTCTGTCTTTTTGTCTCCTCGAACTTTTCTTTGTTTAAATCATACTCGGACTGCCACCTGCTCTGCTGTGCGCTTTTTTCGTCTTCATAACGGTAACTTTCGGCAATCTCCTGTTCTACCTGATCGTCAAACTTTCTCTCGGCAAGACTGTTTTCGATTTTTTTCTGATTTAAATCCGCCTGATATTTTCTCTCGTTTAAATCGTCCTCGAAATCCTGATGAATAACCGACTCGAAAAACTTACGCTCGTTTAAGTCGTTTTCAATCTCTTTCTGATTTAAATCCAAGCGGTACTTTCTCTCATTCAAATCGTTTTCAATCTGCCTTTGCTCAAGCTCCGACTGATATTTTCTCTCATTCAAATTATTTTCGGTTTTCTGCTGTCTGAGTTTGTCGGCGTATTCGGTTTCGTATCTCTTATCGGATATACGCTCACGCCCGAGAGTATGCTCATAATCGCGGTCTTTATAGTAATTGTCGGCTGAATCGGTCATTTCATTATATGCAAGCGAAAGATTATATCTTGCGTCGCTTACTTCGTCGCGGTAACGGGAATAAAGTTTGCTCTCCTCGTCCGACAACAGACCGTATTTATCATAAAGCGATTTTTCCTCGTCGCGGTAACGTGAATACGCGTCGGAATACATCTGCGGTATCTTATCGGAAGCCTTCGCCATATACTGATCGTATGCCGTCTGCGCCGAGTTAAAAGCATATGAATTTCCGTACCCCGCAGACATTTTTGAAGAAGAAGCAAGAGCTTTTTTCGCACTCTCAAGTCCCGCGTCGCGATAACTTTTCATATAAGCAAGATAGTTTTCGTCCGTCGTATGGTCGTAAGAAAATTCTTTCCTGTTGAGAATTTTGTCGGCAAGTTCATTCAGCCTGTTTTCATAGTTTTCCTCGCCGTATGTTCCGGGCTGTGAATTTTTCGCGTTTTCGTACTCTCTTTTTTTATTTAAATATTCGTTGTACGAGTCCGTTTTCACACCTTTGTCCGAAGAATAAGCGTAATTCCGACGCGAATAATCCGTCGACCTGAATCCGGTTTTCGAACCGGAATAATTCGTACGTCCCGATGACGGCGAACGGCTGTACGACAAAACGCCTGTGTCCGGCCGACTGTTTATATCAGATTCAGTTTCGGTAATACGCTCCTTATTTTTTACGGTTTTATTCTGCATTGTTTTTCGCCTCCTCTTTTTTATAAATCTCACGGCATAACGCATTCAGCTTATCAGCCGTTTTGTTAAGATAATCTATGATATCGGCGATTTTCACGCCGTTTGTAAAAAGTGAAACGGGAATCTTGTCAAACACAATCCTTCTCATAATATTTCACTTCCCTCCTCGAAATCCGCAAACGCTCCGAGCAGAGAAAATCCGCCCGTCCCCGAAAGACGTATTTTTATATGGTCGCACCTTGCGGGGATTACCGGCAGCGTTACCGCCGTATCGGGCGCATCTCTTAATGTAAAGATTCTCGTAAACGTGCCGGATGAGTCGTATTCAATTTCGACGTTTACGACCGTTCCCATTTCGGGTTTTATACGAATACCGATTCTCGAGATATATTTTTTTGAATTTATCGAATAACCTATATCTCCGCTGACAACTGACCATTCTATATTTTCTTCATTTTCGAATTCGGCCGGTATCTTTCCTGCCTCCGCATTCTGAGCATAAAGAGCTCCCGACGAATCTATATAGTATACGTTTCCGGCGTCGGCGGTCATGCATACGGCGGTGCGCCCCACATTTTCTTTTGTCCAAACGTTTTTTGTCGTGTCATACACATACATCTGCGACTGCGTAAACGTCGCAAGCGAAGCGGAAATCAAATATATCGGATAAAAAATCGTTGTATAAATATTTAAATAAATCTTATAAAGAACCGATGTGCTTTTTATTCCCGACATCTCGAGTTTTTCCCGAGCGGCATTCTGCGCTGAGGATTTGGCGCTCGCCTTTACGTTCGGGTCAGACTGCGCCTTATTATATTCGCGCGAGGATATGCTGTTAAGATAGTACTTACCGTCGTGCGCGCACGCGCAAATCGGGATAATGTCAAAATCACCGAGCTGTTCGGAAATCTTAACGGACGTGTTCCCGTTAAACATATATATGCCGTTCGTTCCCGTATAAATCAGTCTGCCGTCAGTCTGCGCAGTCGATTCCGCACCGTAAATATTAACTCCGTCTAAATTTATGACGGAAGCGGAAAAATACCTGTCGAGCATTATCACGCATGTTTCTTTAAAAAAGCATACGTAACCGTTATATCCGCATACCGCGGTAAACTCGCCGTTTTCTCCTACGCTTAGCATATACGCGCCCGTGTCCGAATCCGACAACGAAAAATTCCCGGGATCTCCGAGTTTCGAAACATATATTTCGTTAAGCGAGCTCTGTACATCCCCCTCTGCTTTCTTAAAACGGCAGCCGTAAAGACGGTTTTCATATGAGCATATTAAGTCCATATCGGGAATAGGTCTCGTTACGGTAAGTTCTCCTGATAAATAACTTTCGGCAGCCGAATCCGTAACGCCCCTTATATATATGCAGTCGTTTTCATCGTCGGTTTTCACTATCGTTTTTGTTCCCGATAAATACATTGACCCGAGCGTGCCGGTTTCGTCGGCGGTAATTTCAACGCTGTCCCACTGAGAGAAAAGCGAACCGATTAAACTCCCGGAAAGTTTCAGATAAACAATGTCTTTTCCGTACACCGTATTTCCGTCGGCATCTTTTTTCTTGATATAAAGTTCTTCGTCTCTCATGTCATAGAATAAAGAGTCGTTCTGCGCGTTATAATCGGAAACGGCTGACGAGGAAGCCGAGTATACCCCGTCCGACAGCACGGCAGTTTTAAATACCGATGACGCCGGACAATATAATATTATGCTGTCGTCGGGATAATCGTGAGAGACAAGCACTCTGTTAACCGCTTTTTCTCCGCTTTTTGCACTTACGGCGATGTCCTTCATCTCGTCCGCACTGAGACATATGCACGCCTTAACGCTCCCGGAAACACCTATATCTTTATAAAGCGAATTACACAGCGTGACCTCAACTGATGAGGAAAAAGTACTGACAAGAGATTCAAACCTGCCGGAAAGCGTACTGTATTTTATTTTATCGGGAAATATAATAATATCGGCGCCCGAAACCGCGGTCTTTTTTTTCTGAGAGTCGAACGAATATCCCGTTATCTCAACGCCGTTTTTATAAAGAGAATAGCTTCCGTCGTTCTTTGATTCGCTTTTTGCAAAGAAATACAAGTCTCCGTTAACTTCGTTCATTCCCGACGCTCCGGCAAATGCCTTGTTTTTAAGTTTCGCGCGTTTTTTTCTTACGGACATAACCGGCAGGTCGTCACCGGTCATATTATTCATATCCGAAAACGCCCCCGCGTCAATCGTTTTTCTTCTGTCAAGACCGCCGAATGCGTCGACAGTCTTTGTAGTCACGGGATATTCGTTAAGTCTTTCAAGCACCGTAAAAACCTCCCTAAATTGATATCCGACGAGAATCGGTTCTGTGCGTTCTGTTAAAATGCCTTTTAAATAAAGAGTATAATGTATTGAACATTATCATCGAATTATTGTATCGTGAATATTCGCAGTTCGCCTTGTTTATCATCGCCTCGAGATAATAAATATAAATGTCGTCATACCCCGATGAAACAAGCAGGCGGGTATCCGGGTCGGAGGAGGCGGAATATCCGTCAAACTCGGATATCCCGCTGTCCGCGCGGCGGCTGATGACTTCGTTAAATATTCTTTTATCAATTTCGGACAGCCAGCGAACTTTTTCTTCGTAGGTATACTGATTTCCTAACATTCTGCTGTCCGTTGCGGCGACGGCGTCTCCGATTGTCATATAAACCTCCGCTTTTTTTATTTAAATTCCCGGTGCGAAACGAACGCTCTCTCCATACTCGTCCGCAGCGTCCGACGCTCTGAAACTCTCCTCTACCGCTTCTTTGAAACGTTCGGGAATTCTGACCTTTTCGCCGTATTTAATTCTTATCGCCTCATCGTTTACGGACACATACATAGCGTCCTCGCCTTTAGGCGCATACATTTTGGGAATAACGACCTCGTAAAGTTTTTCTTTTCTCTTTGCCATTTTATTTTTCTCCCCTTTTTAGTTTTCCTCGTCTACCGAACTGAACTCCGAACCGCACTCTACACGGACAAGTCTCTCGGGGTAGAGGATTTTGCATCCGTACATGAATTTATATCCTATTGTCGAATACAGATTGAGCGGATTCTCCGTACCTCCGGAGTTTTTATCATGAATTATCATTTCGAGTCCCGCGCCCTCGGGGTCTACAATACCGTATGCCTTAGCACCCATTGCGATGTTGCAGTATACGGCGGAACCGTCCTTGCCCGCGCCTGTTCCGCAGATAATATCTCCCGCGGCGGCGGTTACGTCGTTTTTAAGAGTCAGAACGCTGTTGTCTCCGCTTTCTGCAATTGCCGTAATAGAGTTTTCTTTTCCGGCGACATATACGGGAATATCAACATCGGAAACTGCGGTGAGCTTTTCGTTTACGGTTACGCTCTTGCCTGCGCTCGTTACGGCAGTCTTTACGGTAAGTTTATTAACTGAGTCCGAAATAACGGCGGGAGCAATGACCTTAACGTTATCGTTTTCGATAAATCTTACGCCGTGGAGTTCGCCGATTTCTCCGTTGAAAATCTCCTTAACAGCCGAGTATTTATGAACGTCCTTCCAGCCGTCGGACTCTCTTATGTCAAACGAACATGAGGGATGTATCATCATAATGAAACTGCCGTCAATCTTAGGCGCCTTTGCCTTTTTAAGTTTCGTAGCAACCTTATTGATAAGCGTGGGTGTGAGAATGCAGTTTTTGTTTATGTCCTTTCTCGACGTTACCTCATTTTCGCCGTCGGGAGCATAATATACATTCGTACCCGAAATAACTCTGTTTCTTATGAGCGTGTCCTGCGTTTCGCCTGCACTCGCGCCCATCTCCTCAGCTGCGCCGAGAATCACATCGTCGATAGCCTGAAGCTCGAGCTTATCGGTAATCTTAGTGTACGTGCCGTGCTGATAGCATTCTGTCTCAATTTTAGTCGAACCGAACGTCTGTCCCGTAGGAGTAACGCCCTCGGTAAGCGGAGTGAGCGCCTTATCAAACGTATTCCACTTTCTCCACTCTACCTTATTTCCTCCGCCCGCAGGAAGAGGCTGTTTCTCGCCGAACTGGCTGAAAAACATATCCTTACGCGAGTTCTCAAGAAGCTCCGTGTCATAGAATTCCTTCATCTGAGCCGACATTGAGCTCTGAGTTGTTTTGTTTGCGTCCGACGCGTCTGCAAACAGCTGAATATTAACCTTCATTACCTTTTCTTTCAATTCCTTTTTCCCCTTTCGTTTTCCCGTCAGAAATAAATTTTCTCTCCCGCTTTGACTTTTCTCCTGATGTCTTCGCGGGCTTTTTTAGATAAGTTTTTCATATCCGTACCGAACGACGCGGCCGAAATATTTGAACTTCCGTTTTCATTCGGGCGCATTCCCCTCGCCCTTACGTTCTGAGCGAACGCCTCGCTCATCTTTTTTGCGGCGGAAGAGTCAATTGACTCCTTGTGTCTTAAATAGTACGCGGAATCCGCGCTGACTCCGCTTTTTAAAAGCCTCAGGAATTCGGGATCGGACGCAATCTCGTTTTTAAGGTCGAATTCGGGATCGTACAATTTTCTGATTTTATCGGATTCCCTCTCCCATTCTGCGAACATCTCCTCGTTACGTCTTAATTTGTAAAACTCGGTCGCCTGTTCTCTGAGCATTGAGTTTTCGCGTTCGAGCGCGTCCATTCTCGTCATCTGCTCTATCGTGCATCCGCGTTTTGTCACAATACCCTCATTCATTGCGGGATCCGTCATAACGCCTCTTACGATGCCGTCGATATCTCCGGGATTTACGCTGTATCTTACGGCGAGAATGTTGAGCATCGAATCGAGCTTTGAAAGAATCCGAACGGCTTTTTCACACGACTTCCTGACATGTAAGTTTCTTTCGTTTTCTATACGCTCGGCGTATTTCTTTCTGAATGACTCATACTCGTCGGGCTGTACAGCTCCGCCGTTTTCAACTCCTGCTTCTTTTTTGTCCGGAATGAAAACGTCCTTTCTTTCGTCCGTATTTCTGTCGGCGTCTTTAACGCCTCCGGACTTTTCGGCGCCGTCTTTTGTTTTCGGCGCCTGCTTTGTCTGTTTCTGAGACACTTGCATTTCTCCTTTCTCACCCTGCCCGAAAATTTGCATTCGGTTGTAATAACGCCTGTTAAGTTTCAGGCGGTACTGAGTACCTGCCGGGTGTGAGACGATTATATGACATATCCGCCCCGTTTTTACATCCCGCCTCTCCCGAAAAAGGTCAACAAAAAAAACGCCGTAAGACAAAAGCCTCACAGCGCTTAATAATAATTTATATTTTTAATACAGTCTTATAAAGTCAGTCGCTCCACAAGTCAAGACGTCCGGGTCTGAAATTAACCGCGGCATGTTCCTGTTCATACCTGTAAACGCTCAGCATAAGTCCGACGCCCAAATGTATGCACAGATTCGAGCTTCCTCCGGCGGAGAAAAACGGAAGAGTGATACCGATAACCGGCAGAAGTTCAAGACACATTCCGATGTTTATAAGCACCTGGCTGCCTATCATAGCCGCCGTACCGTAACACAGGAGAGAACCCGCGTTGTTCCTCGCCTTATTGCCGTTTCTGACAAGTCTTGCAATTATAAGAATAAAAATCAGCAGCGCGATAATACAGCCGAAAAGTCCCGCTTCCTCGCCGACGACGGAAAAAATCATATCGTTTTCGCTCTCGGGAACAAGTCCTCTCTGCGTATATGTTCCCTGTAAAAATCCCCTGCCCCAGAATCCGCCGGAGCTTATGGCTTTAAGTCCCTGCTCCTGCTGGTAAATAATATCCTCGTATTCATCGGGATGAATAAGGGCTAAAAATCTGTCTTTCTGAAGCTGTTTTAAAACGAATTTCCACGCAAGCGGAACAGCTCCGGCAACCGCGGCGGCACCGAGTCCGAAATAGCGCATCGGCAGTCCCGCACAGAACATCATTACTATAAAAATACACATGAATACGAGCGCGCTTCCCATATCTCCGCTGACCGCGACGAGCAGAACGGGAATCGCCCCGTGAATACAGAGCATCAGGACGTTTTTTAACTTTCCTATTTCCTCCCTGACCTTGTCAAGATGCGCGGAAAACGTTATTATAAATCCGATTTTTACAAGTTCGGACGGCTGAAAGTACAGTCCCGTATTGCCCAGTACTATCCATGTTTTAACGTCGCTTCTCGATTCGGGACCTACACCGATCAATAAGGTCAGCACCATAAGCCCGACGCACACGACCCCGACCAACGGCCACAATCGCAGAAAAATTTCATAGTCTATCAGCGAAATAATCAGCGCCGCCGCAATTCCGACGCCGACAGCCATTATCATGGTTTTTGCGTCTCTTGAAATAAACGCGCCCTCTTTTACGGACGAATACGTCGCGGAGTATACCATCAATACTCCGTAAACCGACGCGCTTATACAAAGAAGCGATAAAAAAATGTCAGTTTCCTTGATAAAAGTTTTAATATATGCTATAATCTGTTTCATAAAAAGTCTTTCCTTGTTTATACGTAGAAAATTGACGCCCGCCTGCTGAAACGGCGGATATACATATACAATAATTATATAATTTAGACGCGTATATTGCAAGTATTTGACGTATTAATTTTTTATAAAGGACTAATTGAGAGAATGAGAGAATTTATTACATCCTCTCCCGACGAAACGCGCGCTCTGGCGGAAAAATTCGCATTGAAATTAAAAGGCGGAGAGGTCGTCGCTTTTAAAGGCGGTCTCGGCATGGGCAAGACCACGTTCGTCTCGGGGGCCGCGTCCGCGCTCGGGGTCGGCGATCTTGTATCGAGTCCGACGTTCGCCATAGTAAACGACTATGGGGGCAAACCGCATATATACCATTTCGACATGTACAGAGTCGAGGATTGGGATTCCCTTTATTCCACGGGATTTTTCGATTATATGACGGATGAAAACGTGCTGTTTATTGAGTGGAGCGAAAATATAGAATCAGCCCTGCCCGAAAATACTATTTATATCACAATAGAAAAAACGGATTCCGAATCAGGACGTAAAATCACTTTTGACGGGGGCGGGTATTAAATGAATATTCTTGCGCTTGAGAGTTCCGCGGTCTCCGCTTCGGCGGCAATCGTCAGGGACGGTAAACTCTTATGTAATTTTTATTTAAATAACGGACTCACCCACTCCGTAACGCTTATGCCTCTTGTTACAAAGGCTCTTGAATACACTTCGCTCACGCTTGAAGATATCGACATAATTTCGGCAGCGGTCGGCCCAGGTTCTTTTACGGGAATTCGAATCGGAGTCGCGGCGGCAAAGGGACTTGCTCTAAAAAACGACATCCCATGTATTCCTGTCTCGACTCTTGAGGGAATCGCTTATCCGCTCAAAGATTCCGACGCTCTCGCCTGCGCCGTCATGGACGCGAGATGTTCGCAGGTCTATAACGCGCTGTTCTCTTTTGAGGACGGAAAAATGACAAGACTTTGTCCCGACAGAGCAATATCTCTCGAAGAACTTAAAAATGATATTGAAAAAATTTCGAAAAAGATTATACTTATAGGTGACGGGACGGATATTTCATATAAATATCTGAAAGATTATCTCCCGAACGTATCAAAGGCGAGCGAACTTATTAAGTATCAGTCTGCGGCAGGTATTGCCTTGCGCGCTTACGATATTTATAATGAAACAGGCAAAACATGTTCTTCATTCACGCTTGCACCGTCTTATTTAAGACTTTCGCAGGCTGAAAGAGAATTAAAAAAGAAAAAGGAGAAAAACGCATGAAAATAGCTATCGGCAGCGACCACGCGGGTTTTGAATTAAAAGAGGAAATAAGAAAGTACCTCGAGGATAAGGGTTACGAATACGTTGACTGCGGAGTTTACAACACGGATTCCGCCGATTATCCCGTTCAGGCAAAACTTACGTGCGATAAAATAATTTCAGGCGAATGTGACAGAGGTATTCTCTGCTGCGGAACAGGTATCGGCATTTCCATAGCCGCCAATAAAGTCAAGGGCATACGCGCGGCGTGCTGTTCGGACTATTTCAGCGCAAAATATACAAGACTTCACAATGACGCCAATGTTTTATGCATGGGCAACAGGGTTATCGGCAAGGGCGAAGCGCTCGAGCTTGTCGAGGTATTTCTCAACACGGAATTTGAGGGAGGCAGACATCAGAGACGCGTCGACCTCATCACTGCGCTTGAGAACGAAAATCAATAAAATTACGGGAAATGCAGATCTTTCGGGTTCTGTCATTTCCTCGTTTTTATGTGTTAATAAATTTTTGGAGGAATATTAAATGGGCAAAATTACAGTATTGGATCATCCGCTTATTCAGCATAAGCTTTCGATCCTCAGAGACAAGGGCACAAGCACTTACGAATTCAGAACTCTTATAAGCGAAATCGCAATGCTTATGACATACGAGGCAACGAGAGACCTTCCCTTAACGGACGTTGAGATTGAAACTCCCGTCGCAAAAACAGTAACCAAGCACCTTGCAGGCAAGAAACTCGCTATCGTTCCCATTCTCAGAGCGGGTCTCGGAATGGTTGACGGCGTTCTCACCATCATCCCCGCCGCAAGAGTCGGACATATAGGACTTTATCGTGACCCCGAATCTCTTCAGCCCGTTGAATATTACTGCAAGCTCCCCGCCGACATCAGCGAGCGCGAAGTTTTCGTAGTTGACCCGATGTGTGCAACCGGAGGTTCGGCTATTGACGCTATAACTCAGATTAAAAAGAGAGGTCCCAAGACCATTAAATTCATGTGCACCATCGCGGCTCCCGAGGGACTTAACGCTCTTGCGGCGGCACATCCCGACGTAGATATCTACTGCGCCGCTCTCGATGAAAAGCTTAACGACCACGGATATATCATTCCCGGTCTCGGCGACGCCGGAGACAGAATCTTCGGAACCAAGTAATTATTTTTTGATATTTCATAAAACGGAACCGCATTTATTTTCGGTTCCGTTTTTTTTAATTAAAGTACAAATAGAGTTTGAAGCAATATAAAAAAAATTTTATACTTTTTCTTTATCGGTAAAACAATAATTATACAAAAAATTTCAAAAGACTCCGAAATCAAAAACTAAAAAGGCAAAGAATTATTGAAAAAGAATATTTAAACAGACAAGCTTTGAACCGTTTTGCAAATCCGAACAATGTTTAAAGAAATAAAGCGGCAGAGACAATTACATTTTCTGTCGTTCTCATTTTAAACAAAAACAAAAAAATTTAATCAAAACCCCTTGACAAAATCTATCCTCCGTTATATAATACATATCGTTCCGTTGGGGAATGGTGTAACGGTAGCACGACAGACTCTGACTCTGTTTGTTGGGGTTCGAATCCCTATTCCCCAGCCATTAAAAGACCAAGTCGCATGACTTGGTCTTTTTCAATGAAACAAATCCATCACGGAGTATGATTTCACATGAACAGATATCTCTCGCTGTTTCTCTCTTTCCTTAAAATCGGCGCGTTCTCATTCGGCGGCGGCTATGCCATGATCCCTCTGATTGAGAACGAGTTCGTTACAAAACGCAAATGGATAACGGAGGACGAATTCCTCGACATGACAGCGATCTCCGAGTCAACGCCCGGTCCTATGGCGGTAAACTCCGCGACCTACGTCGGATGCAAGATCGGCGGAGTTATCGGTTCAGTTATTGCTACCCTCGCCGTATGTCTGCCGAGCTTTATCGTAATATACGTGATCTCGCTGTTTCTCGATAAATTTTTAAGTTTAAAATACGTCGCCTACGCTTTTCGCGGAATTCAGGCGTGCGTCGTTTACCTCATAATTTCCTCCGGAATCAAAATATTAAAAACTCTGAAACGAAACACTTTTAATATAATAATATCCGTCTCCGTTTTGACGGCAATGACGGCATGCTCCTTGTTTGCCGTCAATTTTTCGAGCGTGTACTATATTCTTATATGCGGGTTCATCGCCGTATTAATTTACGCGGTTAAAGCCTTTACAGAAAAGCGGGGAGCGAAGAAATGATATATTTAAAATTATTCCTCGAATTTCTAAAAATCGGAGCATTCTCGTTCGGCGGCGGCTACGGTATGATTTCGCTCATACGCGATACGGTTATTTCAAACGGATGGCTGACGGAAAATCAGCTTATGAATTTTATCGCCGTTTCCGAGTCCACCCCGGGACCTCTCGCCGTTAACATGGCAACGTTTGTCGGCTCCTCGCAGGGCGGAATTCTCGGCGCGCTGTCTGCGACATTCGGAGTCGTTCTCCCGTCGTTTATAATAATTCTTATAATATCATTGATTCTGAAAAATCTTCTCAAATACAGAGCGGTGCAGTCGTTTCTTGACGGAATCAGACCGTGTATTGCGGCAATGATTCTATCAGCGGGCATAATAATGCTTTTAAGCGCACTTTTCAATTTCTCATCGCTCGGCAGCAAAATCACACCCGACCTTAAGGCGATTATTATTTTCGCACTTATCGCCCTAACCGCTCTTATTTTTAAGAAAATAAAAAAACAAGCCGTCTCCCCTGTTTTATTGATTCTAATTTCCGCAGGACTCGGCATCTTGTTTTATTCGTTTTAATATCACACACTCATACGGTACACCATAATAAGTTGGGGGATGCATTTTTTTAACAGAGATATTCGTTTATCTGAATTTAGTAATGATATGAAAAAATAGCTTATTTTATATTCAGCATAAAAAAACCGAATAACAACTCGGAATACCATCCGCGTTGTTATTCGGCATTTATTATTTTACATTAATAAAATACTTTTACAGTATTCTCCCCGTCGACAGGTTCAACACAAAGCGTTATAACGCCTCTGTCGTCCGTCTTAACCTCGTACTTGCCGTCGGCTTCTATTTTCGCGGGTTCTTCGGGCAGATATATTTCCGTCTTACCCTTATTTAAACCGGAATGCGTGTATTTAAGCGTAAAAATCTTATTTTTCCTGTCAAATCCGTATGATTTTATTTCTCCGCTGACAGCCTGCGGATACGGACGCGCGATTATCTTCATGATTTTCGTGTCCATAAGCCCCGGGTAATACGCCCAGTAGGTCTGGCTCCATTTATTCGCGTCGAACTTTTCGAGCAGATGCTCAAGATGCGGATATTCTTCGCTTCCGTCGACCATTCCGCCCCACTCTCCGACGATAACGGGTACGCCGAGTCTTAACTGTGTATGCCTGTGCTGATCAAAAATGCCGTCGACTCTCGCATTGCTTGCGGTATTTGTCATCGGAGTATCAACTGTCAGGTCGTATGCGTGGGGAGCAAACATTAAATTCTCCTCGCGGCCGCCGTTTTTATAAACAAGTCTCGGCGTGGTACACGGAATTCCGAGATTCGAATAATAACAGTTTTCCATAATAATTATACCCTTATCCGTAACCTCGCGAATGGCTGCCGCGCATTTTTGGAAGAACGGATAGTATTTTTTAACGTCAAACTGTCTTATTATGCTCTCTGCCGGCTTTGTAACGCTCTTCATAACGTTTCTGTCGTCGAGAACGGCAAGCGCGGAGGTAAATTTATCCTCGCCCTTTATAATATTTCTTATCGCCTTTATTCTCTTAACCTTACCGGAGAAGAATATCGTGCCGATTCCGCCCTTTACGATTTGGCGGAATGCCTTTCCTCCGTCGGTTCCGGGATAAGGCTCGTTCATTACGTCGAATCCGATAAGTCCGGGTCTGTCCTTGAATTTTTCAACGACGTGCTTCCACATATCGCAGTAGCGATCCTGAAGTCCCCTGCCGTTTACCGGAGTATTGTTCCAAAAGTTATCGCACGCTCTGTGTACAGCCTTTGAAAAGAAATAACCCTCCGCCCAAATAAATTTGGGCTCCTTGTACTTATATGAATCCGTAATTGTCGCCCAGCCGGGAGCACCGTCGGCATAGTAAGCCGAATAAAGATCCTGGTGCATGTCGAGATAGTAGTAAATGCCGTATTTTTCACACATTTCGGCATACGAAATCATCATATCGAGATAATCATCGTCGTATTTTCCGCACTCAGGCTCGATTGCGTCCCAAATAAGTCCGAGACGAACGATATTTATGCCGAGTTTTTTAAACGACGCAAACGTTTCCTCCGTCCAGTCCGGTTTATAATCCTTGTGAACCGCGCCGTCCTTTCCGCCCTTATGTACCATATTGATACCGTTGAATATGCGCTCTCTGCCCAGTTCGTCGACAAGCGACATTTTGTTAACGCTGATCGTATTCATATTCTCACCCGTTTTTTTAATGTTATTAATTTTGATTATACAGTATACGTGCCTTCATTTCAATCTTTCGGGTGAAAATAAACAATAAATTTACATTTGAATTCTTATCCGAACGCAAGATCAAGCACCGTCATTATTACAAATCCTATAATGATCCACACCGTTTGCGAATATCCGCCGCCCTCTGTTTTACATTCCGGTATAACCTCGTGAGCACAGACCGTTATCATATTTCCCGCGGCAAACGACAGCGATAACGGGAGCAGACTGACCGCCCTCGATGCACATACTGCGCCTGCAACGGCAAAAATCGGCTCGACAAGAGCAGTCGCCTGTGCGGCAAAAAACGATTTAGTTCTCGAAAAGCCCTTCTGCCTCATCGGAAGCGAAACCGCCGCCCCCTCCGGAAAATTTTGAATTCCGATTCCGACAGCGACCGACACCGCCCCTATCAAAGCCTCGCGCGAATATCCGTCGGCAAGGGCTCCGAACGCGACTCCCACCGCAAGCCCCTCCGGGATATTGTGCGCCGTTATACCGAGTATCATCAAAAAAAGTCCGCGGTTTTCTCCGACATTCGCATACGACGAAATAATCTTTCCCGCGCGGTCAACGGCAAGTATCATAAACGCTCCGAGCGCAAACGACAGCGAAACTCCGACCCAAACCGGAAGAGTTAAAGCATAAGAATAATCGTTAACGCTCGGTTCCAACAGTGACCAGAACGAAGAAGCGAGCATCACACCCGCCGAAAATCCAAGCGTTTTTCCGACCGCCGAGTCTGTATATTTTTTATAGAATATGACAATCCCCGCTCCGAGCGCAGTTATGAACCACGTCATTAAGCCCGCAAGAAGCGCAGATAAAATAAAATTCACACCGTATCACCTCATGACAGTATACGGTGTGAATTATTCTTTGTTACATCGTGATATCTATTTTATCTTTCGCTTTTATCAGATATATAATACCCGAAATCACAGCGAGAACCGCCGTTATACCAAGCAGAATATTTGAAATTAATGCGATATTCACATTTTCCGGCATAATACCGAAATCTTTAAATACAAGCATTGCAAGCACGGCAACGGTAAACACCATCTGCGACACGGTTTTTACCTTACCCCATATATTAGCCGGAATGATAACCCCCTGTGACGAAGCTATAAGACGCGCCGACGTGACGGCAAATTCTCTCGTCAGAATTATAAATACCGTCCATATACTGCACAAACCGTCATTCATAAACGCGAGAAGCGCGGCTGTCGTCAGCATTTTATCGGCAACGGGATCGGCTAACTTGCCGAAAACCGTGACCTGATTATATTTTCTTGCAAGCCGTCCGTCAACAGCGTCCGTTACTGACGCAATCAGGAAAATAATCAGCGCCCACAGCGCGCTGTGCGGGATATCTTTTATTAAGTAGAACGCCAAAAACACGGGTGTAATCAGCATTCTCATAACCGTGAGTTTATTCGGTGTATTCATTTGCTCTCCTTATACGGCAGTCTGATGCGTCAGACCGCTTCTTACTCGACGACCTCGCCCATGAGGTCGTAATCTTTTGTGTCAAATATTTTTACGTCGACCATGTCGCCTTCGTCAAGTTCCTTTCGGCTCGTGAAGAACACTGCGGAATCAATTTCGGGCGCGTCCATCCACGTTCTGCCGAAATAGCTGTCGGTGTATGCGTCATAGCCGTCGACAACGCATCTCTGGACGGTGTCGATGAGCTGTTTCTGCTTGTACGAAAAAATATCGTACTGCTGTTCCATTATAATTTCTCCGCGCTTCTGCTTAACGTCGTCGTCAACCTGATCCTCAAATTCCGCGGCGGGGGTGTTCTCCTCGGGCGAATACGCGAAACATCCGAGTCTGTCAAACTGCGCCTCATCCACGAATTCGGAAAGAGTATTGAACTCGTCCTCACCCTCTCCGGGGAATCCCGTTATAAACGTCGTACGAATTATAACATTCGGAAGCCTGTCTCTGATTTTTTCGATAAGAGCAAGAAGCGACTCCTTGTCTCCCGTTCTGTTCATTCTCTTTAATACCTTACCGTCAGCATGCTGTAAGGGTAAATCTATATAATTAAGAATCTTGTCCTCACTTGCCATAACGTCGAGAAGCTCGTCCGTTATCCTGTCGGGATAGCAGTACAGAAGTCTTATCCACTCGATTCCGTCGATTTTGCAGAGTTTTTTCAGAAGCGAGGGAAGTCTTAATTCGTGATATAAATCCTCACCGTACCTCGTAACGTCCTGCGCTATAAGGATAAGCTCCTTAACGCCGTCCGAAGCTAATTTCTCGGCTTCTTTAACTATACTTTCCTCCGTACGGCTTCTGAATCTGCCCCTTATCATCGGAATAGCGCAGTATGTACAGCAGTTTGAGCATCCGTCCGCAATTTTAAGGTATGCCCAGTGCGCGGGAGTCGAGAGAATTCTCTCGCCCTCTATCGGCATTGACTCCTTGTCGGCAAACTCCTCAACCGCCTCGTCTTTCATAACGCGGTCGCACATTTCTACTATGTCGCCGTTGTTGCCTATGCCCATAATTCCGTCGATTTCGGGCATTTCCTTTATAACCTCGTCCTTATATCTCTGCGCCAAGCATCCGCAAACGAGAATTTTTTTGATAACGCCGTCTTTTTTAAGATCCGCCATTTCGAGAATATTCTCTATCGCCTCTTTTTTAGCGTCCTCGATAAAACCGCACGTGTTGATTACGACAATGTCAGCCGAATACGCGTCGTCAACGATTTCATATCCCGCCGCGTTCAGTTTGGCAAGCATCATTTCCGAATCAACCTGGTTTTTCGGACATCCGAGCGATATAAGTCCGACCTTAATACTCATCTGAATTCTCTCCGTTCATCTGCTCTATTGCCTTTCGTATTTGAGAATATGAATATCCGAGCCTCTGACAGCCCGCATAAACTCGTCTTAATCCCTTTTCATCCGAAAGACAATCCTTATATTTTTTTTCGATTATATCAATAATACATGAAATTTCGTCAATGTCAAGTCCGCCTACCGCTTCGTCGATAAGCTCCCTGTTCACGCCTTTTATCATGAGTTCTTTTCGAATTCTGTCAATGCCGTAATGCTTTTTTTCATAAAGCTCCGAGGCATATCTTTCCGCAAAATCCGCGTCGTCGACAAACCCCAGTTCCCGGCATCTTTCAACGGCGAAGTCACAGCTTTCGGACGGATATTTTTTTAAAAGCTTATCTCTCAATTCCTTTTCGGAATGAGCCCTTAACGTAAGTATTCTGACCGCGCCCGCGTATGCAAGCCGACCGCCGACCATTCTTTTGAATTCTTCGATACCGTCGTCGTCAATCTCGTCGCCGTCCGAGTATCCGCTTGAATACCAGACGGAGGAACTTACGTTCATTATAAATATATCGTCGGCGTATATGTTAAGTTTACCGCCTTTTGCTGAAACAGACCTTAATTTCATCAGTCGTCAACCGTAATATCGAGTCTGGCTTTAGCCTGAGCCTGCGTTGCGGGAGCCTTCATAACCGGCTTAGCCGAAACGGGAGTCCCTTTTTTATCATCCGAACCGGTTTTCGAATTCGCGTTTTCTTTCATCTTAACGCGGATTTTTTCTTCAATTTCCGCCATAAGCTCCGGGTTCTGCTGCAGGTACGTTTTTACGTTCTCTCTGCCCTGTCCGAGTCTCATATCGCCGTAGTAGAACCAGGCTCCGCTCTTTTTGAGAACGTCGAGGTTAACGCCGATATCCACAGTCTCGCCGACTTTTGATATACCCGAGCCGTACATTATGTCGAATTCAGCTTCTTTGAACGGAGGAGCAACCTTATTTTTAACTATCTTTACTCTTGTTCTCGAACCGATAAATTCGTTTCCGGGTCCTTTAATCTGTTCGACTCTTCTTACATCCATACGCATTGTAGAGTAGAATTTAAGCGCACGTCCGCCGGTCGTAACCTCCGGGCTTCCGTACATAACGCCGACCTTTTCACGAAGCTGGTTTATGAATATAACGATTGTATTTGATTTTGCAATCGCACCGGTAAGCTTTCTCAACGCCTGCGACATAAGCCTTGCATGCAGACCCACGTGGCTGTCTCCCATATCGCCCTCAATTTCGGCTTTGGGAACAAGCGCGGCGACCGAGTCGACAACAACGACGTCAAGTGCGCCGGAACGAGCTAAAGCCTCGGTAATTTCGAGAGCCTGTTCGCCGTTGTCAGGCTGCGAAACGAGCAGAGAGTCAACGTCAACTCCGAGATGAGAAGCATAAACGGGGTCAAGAGCATGCTCCGCGTCGACAAACGCGGCTTCTCCGCCCGCCTTCTGCGCCTGTGCGACAACATGGAGCGCAAGCGTGGTTTTACCTGAAGATTCGGGGCCGTAAATCTCAACTATTCTGCCCTTCGGCAGACCGCCTATACCCGTGGCATTGTCAAGAGAAATAGAACCGGTCGAAATTGATTCTATATTAAGGCTCGCCGTCGAGCCGAGACGCATAATCGCGCCCTTGCCGTATTTTTTCTCAATCTGTTGTAAAGCCGTTTCCAAAGCCTTTTCCTTATCGGCCATATATAAAACATCCTTTCGGAACCAAAATTTACAGTACAAATGTTCGATAGATATTATATAATATTTCTTTTATAAATGCAACACTTTTTTTCAAAAAGCGGATACAAAATCACTTAAAAAAGTCCGAAAAACTTCCCTGTCCGGGCTCAAATCATACTTTCCCCCGCGGGAAAAGACGTCTCACATCCCTCTCCGCAGGGGTTAATAATATCAAAGCTTACAGCCTGTTTACGAGCTTCTTTATACCCTGTTCGAATTTAACGCCGTACCAGTGCGTTTCGTCGCCGTATGTCAGCTTCATGCAGTCTACCGTGTAGTCTACCGCAATCGCGAGAGCCTCGTTCATATCCTTGCCGAGCGTGAGTGCGCCCATCAGAGCCGAGGAAAAAACGTCGCCCGTGCCGTGACAGCTCATAGGCAGATTCTCGCTGAAATACTCATAATATTTATCGTTTACGCTGTCGTAAGCGACCGCGCCCTGCCTGTCGCCCTGCTTAACGCCCGTGAGAATTGCCGTTTTACATCCGAGCGCGCAGAGCTTTTTAAGAATAGAGCGTACATAATCCATATCGTAATTATCGCCCGGGTATTCTTCTCCGAGCATGAGAGTCGCCTCTGTCATATTGGGGTCGATATAGTCGGCCTTAGCGCACAGCGAAGCCATTCCTGCGGGGAAATCATCGCCGAATCCGGGGTAAAGTTTGCCGTTGTCCGCCATAGCCGGATCAACGAAAATTATGTTGCTGTCCGTCTTATATCTGTCGAAGAAATCAGACATAAGTCTTATCTGCTCTTTTGATCCGAGATAACCGGTGTAGATTCCGTCAAACGAAAGTCCCTCGCTCTGCCAGTGATCGGAAATTTTCTGAATTTCATCGGTGAGGTCTTTAAACGTATAGCCTTTGAATCCGCCGGTGTGAGTCGAGAGAACGGCGGTCGGAATAATCGCGCATCCTATGCCCATAGCCGAAATAATCGGGAGTGCAACGGTAAGCGAGCATTTTCCGAAGCAGGAAATGTCCTGAATTGTAACGATTTTTTTCTGTTCCATTTATAATTCTTCCTTTCAGCCCTGAGGGTTCCGCGGTTTTATAACGGTGGATTGGTAAGTATAATATACCACAAACCCCGGCTTTGCACCGTTGGGCTTTTTTAAATTTTTAACAAGAGTGTAATCTATAACGACGCTGCCCGCTTCACGTCCGGACGAATAGTATGCGGCGGCGCCGGCGGCAAATTCCATAGCTTTATCCGTCGGTTCTCTGCCGTCACAGACGAGAACGACATGCGAACCGGGGGCTTTTTGGATATGAAACCACATATCCGTTTTTGATGCGGTTTTAAGCGACAGCTTGTCGTTTTGAATGTTGTTCCTTCCGACTAAGATATAAAATCCGTCGGGAGCCGCTATCTTCATCGGCGGCATCGGCGAAGCCTTTTTGTTCTTCGTTCCGACTTTGCGTTTTATATAACCGCCCTCCGATAATTCGAGCCTTATTTCCGTTATCTCGCGTTCGGTGTCGGCTCTGTTCAGCTCGTCGCGGACAGTAAGCAGATATTCAAGATCTTCCTCTCCCGACGCGATAAGTTCTGTTAGTTTTTTCTCTGCAATCTGTAATTTTCTGTATTCCTTAAAATAACGCTGAGCGTTCGCAGACGGTGATAAATCGGGACGGACGGGAATTTTTACAAGTTTATTATCGTCGTAATAATTCTCTAATTCGTACTCATATCCGCCCTTTGTCAGACGGTATAAATTTGCGTTGATAAGTTCTGCGTAAATACGTTTTGTGTCCCTGTCGGCGCACTCTTCAAGCTCGATTTTCTGATTGCTTATTTTTTTTGACGTGCGTTCTATAAGATTATTAACCGTTTTAAACAAATCGTCAGCTTTGGATTTAGTTCTCGCAAACCGCTCTCTCTCGAAATAGAAATTATCAAGCAGTTCGCTCAAATCGGAAAAGCTTCTGAATTCGTAACCGTCAGAATACATTGATAACGGAACAAACGAAAACTCCGTGTATTTCCCCTCGTCCGTAAGAACGGCGGTCGGCGAAACGCTTTTGTTAATTACAATGCTTTTAAGCGCCGAAAGCTCGAATTTTAATTTATCAACTGTTTTCGGCGTTATTTCGTTTATATTCAAGTCTCCGCCCGAACGGTACGCAATTTCCTTTGCAAGAGTCGGCGAAACGCCCTCTACCGACGAAAGAACAGCGGATGAAAGCTTTTTATCCTTATACGATAATATTTTATTGACAATTTCATCCGTATTCGATTCTGTTATTCTGAATTTATCCTGCGACGGGGGCATTTCGTACATAAGCCCCGGCAGTATCTGCCTTACCGACGATTTCGACGCGTCGACTTTTTTTATCGAGTCTATAATTTTTTCGTTCTCGTCGAGCAGAATGATATTGCTGTACTGCGCCATTATTTCTATTACGACGGTGCGTTTTATCCTGTCGCCTATCTCGTTAGTCGCCTCAAACTTGAGTTTAACGATTCTGTCGAAACCGACCTGCTCTATATCAATAAGAGTTCCGCCCGCGAGCTGTTTTCTGAAAAGCATGCACAGCATCGGCGGATTCGGCGGATTTTCGGGAGCCTGCGAGGTCAGATGAAGTCTCGGCGACGCGCCCGAAGCGGACAGCAGAAGTTTATATCCGCCCGATCTCGTCCTTAAAGAAAAAACGAGTTCATACCTTGTCGGCATGTAAACTTTTTCGAGCTTGCCCGATATTAATTTATCCTTTAACTGCGAGCACAGCAGATTTAAAAATATACCGTCAAGAGCCATTGAAAATCACCGTCCCGACGGGGCTTTTCTGAGATGAAACAAAAGTTTCGATGTCTTTGAATTTATCCCCTGTTTTTTTCGCTAAAACGCTCATCATGATATTTTCAGTCTCGAAGTGACCCGCCGCAATGAGGTTTATATTCATCATCTGAGCGTCCAGAAAATCATGGTGCGACGCGTCGCCCGTGACGAACGTGTCATAACCCGATTCGGCGGCGAATTTAAGAAATGAGCATCCGCTGCCCGAGCAGAGCGCGACTTTTTCAACGTCTTTGTCTCCCGTGAATCTGACTGCGCCTTTTAGTTTTTTTGATACGAATTCGGCGAAGCCCTTAATGCTCTGTCTTTCGGCGGTTCCGCCTCTCATTATCGGAGCGTTGTCCGATTCGGGATAAAGTTTTATTATATTTTTAAGTTCGAGCGCAGAACATAAAACGTCGTTTACACCGCCGTCCGCCATGTCAAGGCATGTGTGCGACGCGATAACCGATATTCCCGCTCTCACGGCTTCATAAAGTCCGTTCGTTCCCGAAACTAAACTTTTCGCCGGATGAAATAACGCGGGATGGTGATTTACTATCAGCGTACAGCCGAGTTCTTCGGCTTCTTTAACAACCTCGGGCGTAAAGTCGAGTGCAAACAGGATTTTTTTAACCTCGTCGTCAAAATCGCCCGCCATGATACCGCTGTTGTCCCAG
>JALEQX010000095.1 GCA_022763825.1 Oscillospiraceae bacterium
TTTTTTATATTTTATATCGGGCACATACTTTTCACAATCTTTATATCCACTGATCGATTCGATTGATTTTAATATAGCGTCGTATTCTTCAACCGAGTTTGTTTCGTCACTTTTTTGTATAATATCTTGATATATTTTTTCTGTTCTTTTAACCTTGGCTTCCACTCTCTTTTCCATCCATTCTATTACTTCGTCTCGAGAATAGGTCGGATGTGCTTCAAATGGTGAGACTGAATGTTCAACAAAGAAGTCCCAATTTCCTTCGATGATAATATGGTTAAGCTTATCCATACAATACGCTTGTATCTTGGATTTTTCGTATGCAAAACAATTAATTTCGGATATCGACGGATTGCACGCTTTTTCAATCTCTTTAGAAATCATAGGCAAAAGAAGTTTCAATCCCATTATAATCTTTGAATTATCATCCTGTGAGACTGTTTGCCTAATATAAACAACACCTGTATTTGCTGTCATACAGTTACTCAAAGTTTTTTTGTATCTATCAATCTCTTCCTGTTCTTTCTGTTTCTTTTGTTTAACTGCTTCGGCGTTTATACTATCTTGTATATTAAGATAATTAATCAATTCAGCTAAATCTTTTGATTCATATTTATGCTTAGCAGCATATACATAAACTTCCATATTCATTGGGTTACATTTTATTGCACATGCAAGCGCAAAGGATTGATCTCCCGATTTTTCCTGCATTGCAGACATAATATGGGCTGACTGCTGAATATCCAAATCATCGGCAACATGTTCATCAAGCAATCCGGCTTTTGTCAACAGAATAATTTCAAGACTGCACAAAGTGTCAACATAATGATTAATCATTTTGCGTATATCCGGCTTAAACTTTTCTATGCTGTCGGCATAAGCAGTTTTCGCCTGTTGTGTTATTGAGATTGTAAATGCTTCCAATTTTTGATTTAATTCTTTATAAGCCTTTTCTCTCTGCTGTTTTCTTTCTTTCGTGTCATCTATTGAATGTGCAAGCATATCCAACGGACCGCCTATTACTCCGTAATTAAGACCTGTTATTTTGTTTTCAGCTTCATATTTTAAATTATCACGCATACTTTCGATGTCTGAATTTCTCGCATCACAAAGGGATATATATATTTTCATAAAAGACAGGCTGACATTCCAGATTCGTTCGAGTTCATCGTACAATGCACTCTCAACTCTTTTTTTGCCTACAAATACACCATACGGTTCAAGGCGTTTTATTAACTCAGCCGGTGTATTATTGATGAAATCCTTTATTTGAGAAGGACTTGCCTCGGACATGGGGAGTATTGCAGATATATATTTATCATATAAAGGCTCTTTTCTTCCGCTATAATAGTTGACAGTCTCTATATATAACGGCAGTGAATTATGACAGATTATTTTTTCACCGAAAATATCAAAAGTTTTTTTATTTAAGTTATTGTTTCTGTTTATGCATTTATCTAGCCACCGCATATTAGTAGTATAAGCAGAACGAATTGCAAGTCCGTATTGATTTGCGACAGTTCCTGCTTCACTGCTTTCATTTCCGATAATTAAGAGCAAGTCATTACAATCGTCCAAAATATCTTTTCCGACAGCCACAACAGAATCCGGAATGGAAATATAACGCATATTTTTACAGCCATAGAAAGCATGGTCACCGATTTTTACAACACCTATGGGAATTTTAATTCCCTCAAGAGATGAACAGCCGTAAAAAGCTTCATCATCAATACTTTTAAGCTCGCTGCCGGAAGCAAATGTAATTTTTTCGGCTTTACAGTTTTTAAAAGCACCGGGTGCAATACGAATTACATTTGCCGGAATATCTATATTTTTTTCATTACCGACAACAGATTTCAGATTACCGTTTTCAATTATAAATTTCGAGTTTTCCATATTAACAATCAAGCCTTTCATTTGTTATACTATTTGTGAAATTAATTTATAAATTTAGTATTTTTCCCGAGCGAAGCTATAATCTAAATTTTGTTTTTTTTGACAGTAAACAAAATGTTTACTCAAATTATAGCAAACAATTTGTTTACTGTCAAGAGTTGAGGTAAACAATTTGTTTATAATCATAACAGGAGGATTGCTGTTATGGATTATACAAAACGATTATATGATTTACGCGTGGATCATGATTTAAAACAGGAGGATGTCGCCGACGTTTTGAAAATTACGAAACAGGCATACGGTATGTATGAAAATAAAAAACGC
>JALEQX010000011.1 GCA_022763825.1 Oscillospiraceae bacterium
TTTTTTACATGGTGGAGACGGTCGGGATCGAACCGATGACCTCCACACTGCCAGTGTGGCGCTCTCCCAGCTGAGCTACGCCCCCATGTCCTGCGACAGGTGATATTATATACTGTTTTTCGTCTTTTGTCAATAATAAATTTTATAAGACGGTCGGATAATTTGTATTTATAAATTTTCAAATTTTCCTTAATATTATATAAAATTCGAATAATATCTTGAAATATATTATATAATATGCTAATATTAAATTGCAAAATATGACTATATATCCGTTTTGCGTTAAAAAATAATCAAATATACCGCTTTTGACGGCGGATACACAAACCAAGGAGGCTGTTCTCATGTTAAAAAATCTCTTGCTTTCTTATTGACCTTTGTTCTTTTGCTTTCTGCAATTCCCGTTATGTACGCTTCGGCGGACGATAACAGAATAATTATCAAGGATTTGGTTATTTCATTCCCGGTTTGGACAGGCAAGGGCGACTGCGAGACGGAAATCGATTTGCCCGAATCCGTAAACGGACGCGAGTTCGTCAAAGCCGATGAATTGGAGAATTTGATGCTGTCCGGCAAACCGATCGGAAAAGAAAACTACACCGTATACGAAAAAGAAGGAAAAACTTTTATATCCTTTAAAGAAGAATATCTTAAAACACTCAATGAAGGAAATTCTTTTATAGACGTTATTTTTAAAAGGGTAGACTTTGACCTTGCCGTATTAAAAGTTACCGAGGATTATTCGTCGAACGAGATGAAAATCAATATGCTAAAAACCGATGAAGGTTTTTCAGTTAGATTCGCCGGGATAAATGAGGCGGCAGTAAGGAAAGACCTATTTGTTTCGATGACGAAAAACGGTGAAAAAGTCGACGAAAAAATGTATGATATAACATACTATTATCGTTTCGGAATGAATGTTAAATTCAATGACGAATATGTAAAAACGCTCAAAAGCGGGGACGTATTCGTGTTGGAATTCCTGACGGGCAAGGTTTATATTACATTTATAAACGGCAGATTGGGCGACTTAAATTCGGACGATAAAATTTCAGCCGCCGACGCAAGACTTGCATTAAGACTTGCCGCGAAGCTTGATTCTTCGACTCGAGAACTTGACGTAATTGCCGACGTTGACAAAAACGGAGCCGTTAACGCTTCTGACGCGCGCTCGATATTAAGAGTTACCGCGAAGCTTCAGACCGTATTTGATTCTGTTGATACAAATATTTGATATGATAATATTAATATGAAAACACGGCGGTTCCGATTAATTTCGGAGCCGCCGTGACTGTTAATGAATTTTAATGAATGAAAATTCGGGAACGTCTCTTGCCGAGGTTATTATTATCTTGATTTTCGAAGTTTTTCTCTCACCGAGTTTTACAATCTTTCTTGCACCTACGGTCGTTCCGTACGCGCCGTAATCCGTCTGCCAGCCCTCTGTATTGTCATAATACTTAACGGTGAAGCTTTCGACTCTCTGTCCCTCGGCTGTATTTTCGCCGAAGTCGAGATATTTTACCGCCTTTTCTTCGCCCATATCTATAACGATTTCACGTTGTGTTTCACTGTTGTTATAAGGTGTGACGGTTATTTCTGCGTTTTCGGCAATGTTGACGCCGAACTCCGAATTAATTTTATCGCCGAGTTCTTTCAGTCTCAAAACGTCTGTTTCGTCGAATTTTCCGTTGGGCATAGGCGGAACGTTGAGAATAAACGACGTGTTGTTTCCTACGGAATTTATATACGTTTTAAACAGTCTGTCGAGCGAATGAGCCTCTTCCTCTGCGTGGTAGAACCAGCCGGGACGAATCGACATGTCGACCTCCGACGGGGCGAATACGAGACCCTTTGAGTATATTATATTGCTGACGGAGCCTATGTTGTTGTCTGTGTTGTACATATAGTCAAGACTGCCCTCGTCTGCTAAAGGTCCCGGTCCTGTCTGAACCTCGGAAAATCCGCACAGCTCTACGGGAACGACCGACCACTCGGCATAGTGCGCGTCTCCGCTCTCGTTTCCGCACCAGCGGATAGGGCCTCTGTCGTTGAATATAGTCGCGTTGGGCTGATATTTATGAATAAGCTCAAAGTAACCATCGAAGTCGTAAGTCTGCTTTTTGCCGTTTGCTCCCTCACCGCACGCGCCGTCAAACCATACGTGGAAAACCTCGCCGTAGTTCGTCAGAAGCTCGGTAAGCTGGGCTTTGTAATAGTCGTTATACGCGTCCGTGCCGTAAAGCTCGCTGTGTCTGTCCCACGGGGAGAGATAAAATCCGAATTTAAGTCCGTGACGGCGGCACGCGTCCGAAAATTCGCGGACGATATCGCCCCTGCCGTTTTTGTACGGACTGCTTTTCATCGAATGTGATGTGTATTGAGTCTGCCAAAGACAGAATCCGTCGTGGTGCTTCGCCGTTATTACCGCGCCTTTCATGCCCGCCGATTTAATTGCCTCGCACCACTGATCACAGTCAAGCTCGGTCGGGTTGAATATCTCGGGCGTTTCCTTTCCGCTGCCCCACTCCTTGTTCGTATATGTGTTCGGGCTGAAATGAACGAACGCGTAAAACGGGGTTTCGGTTATCAGTCTCAATTGATTTTTGTCGGGCTTAACATGCGCCGCCTGTTTTAAAAATTCTTTTATATTATTCATTGTTATCTCCAAAAAAAGACAGGGTCAAACCGACCCTGCCCTCTTGTCATTTTTTACTTATATTTCGATTATTCGTCGTCCTCGTCCTCGTCAACGATTTCGATTTCGTCGATAACGTTTCCGCAGTTGGGACATACAAGCTCCGCGTCCTCGTCGTCAAGGACGTCTTCGCCGAATCTGAAAACTTTACCGCATTCGGGGCATTCGATTTCGTAGACATCCTCGTCGTCGTCAAAGTCATCATCATCGTCGTAAACATCGCATCCCTCGCAAGGGTCGCAGTCTCCGCAGGGGTCGCAGTCTCCGCAGGGCGAATCTTCGTCATAAAGAATTGTTTCAACGTCGGAAAGATCCTCGTCGATGGCGTCAATAGCGTCGGAGAGTTCGTCAACTGCGCTTTCGAGAACGGTAAGTTCGTCGTCCGCGTCGGAAACAGTTAACGCCATGTCGTCGAGAACGTCAATAATGGCGTTGATAATTTTTGTTTCTTTTTTGCCCGCGTCAAGCTCGAGTCCCTCTGCAAGACCTTTGAGATATGCGGTTTTTTCCGTAAGTGTCATAATTATTTCCTCCTGTTCCTCCCGTTTATGCGGGGATATAAAATATATTAATAAGAGAAAAATGCCCTGTAAAAAATGCCGAAACATTTTCATATCGTGTTTCGGCAGATTTTTTAATTCTTATGCTCTGGACATGTACTCGCCGGTTCTCGTATCGACCTGAATCATTTCGCCCTCGTTGATGAAAAGGGGAACCTTGATTTCAACGCCGGTTTCGAGTGTGGCGGGTTTAAGAGTGTTTGTAGCGGTATCGCCCTTGAATCCGGGATCAGTCTTTGTAACCTCAAGAGTTACGAAGTTGGGGGGCTCTACGCCGAAAACCTTGCCTTTGTAGGAGAGAATACGGCATACCATGTTTTCCTTAACGAACTTGAAGTTGTCGCTTAAATCCGACTCGTTGATGGGGATAAGCTCGTAGCTCTCAGGATCCATGAAGTAGTAAAGGTCGCCGTCGGAGTAGGAATACTCCATCTCTTTTCTCTCAATAAAAGCGGTGGGGAACTTGTCCGTGGGGTTGAAAGTTCTTTCAACAACAGCTCCGCCGATAACGTCTTTTATCTTGGTGCGGACGAATGCCGCGCCCTTACCGGGCTTAACATGCTGGAATTCGATGATCTGATAAACGTTGCCTTCCATTTCGAAAGTAACGCCGTTTCTGAAGTCACCTGCTGATACCATAAGTAATTTTCCTCCAAATATTATAACTTACTATAATAATATAATATATTTCTCTGCGTATTTCAAGAGATTTTTTAATTTTAACGTAAAATAATGAGTTCTTTGGGCGAAGAAGCGAGATCGACGTTCCCGTTTTCGGTTACGAGGAGCATATCCTCGATTCGAACTCCGAACTGTCCGGGGATGTAAATGCCCGGTTCGTCGGTCACTATATTGCCCGCGTTTAAAACCGCGTCCGAGCGGGGACTTACGAACGGGTACTCGTGAATTTCAATTCCGACTCCGTGTCCCGTTCCGTGACCGAAGCATTCTGCATATCCCGCGGATTTTATAACGTCCCTCGCGGCCGCGTCGGCTTCTTTGCACGTAACGCCTGCCTTTACGGTATTTAATACTGCGTTGTGTGCGGAGAGTACGATGTTATATACTTCTCTCTGCTTATCGCTGACGGAACCCAGCGCGACGGTTCTCGTCATGTCGGAATGATAGCCGTTTACGACCGCTCCGAAGTCGAACGTTACGAAATCGCCCGATTTGATAACGTTTTCGCCGGGAACGCCATGGGGCATGGAGGTTTTCTTTCCCGCGACGGCAATGGTGTCGAACGAAAGAGCCTCCGCGCCGTGCGAGAGCATATAATAATCGAGTTCTAACTGAACCTGTTTTTCCGTCATTCCCGGTTTCATAAAGTCAAGAATGTGCAAAAACGCGTCCTCGGCTATCGACTGCGCCTGTCTGACGTAATTAATCTCGCGCTCTGTTTTAACGCTTCTCAGCGCGTTTATAATTGTATCGAGTCTGCCGTCGGAAATAAATCCGAATTCTTTAAGCTGTTCGTTTTTTGTCAAATTATTAAAACGGGCGAGAGTCATTCGGCTTTCTTCAACGGCGATGTTTTTTACATTGTTTCTTTTAAAAAGATCATGAAGCTGTTTGTACTGCTCTTTGCCCTCTTTTACTTCACAGCAGTCTATCGAGTTTTTCGCAGCCTCGATATATCGGGAATCGGTGTAAAAAACGCACTCGTCCCGGCATACGGCGAGAACTCCGTCAGACGCGGGAAACGATGTAAAATACCGTCTGTTTTCCTCCGAAAGTATTATCGCCGCGTCGATTGAATTCTCTTTCATAAGAGACTGCAAAACGTCAATATTCATCGTTAAGACCTCTCATCTTAGGATATTCGTCCTTATATAATTTTATGAATTCGCGTTCCTTTTCGCGCCGTCTTCTGAATTTTGAAGCGAAAAGTATCTCGGGCGATGTCGGGTCAACTTTTATTGATACGACGCCCGCTCTGTTAGCCGCCGCGATATCGTAAAAAAGCTGGTCGCCGATAAATGCGAATTTGTCGGGCGATACTCCCGTATAATTCAATCCTGCGAGTATTTTTTTCGGGGACGGCTTTCTTGCGAGTGCGAAGCATTTAATGGAAAATTTACGGCTTATAAACTTAGCGCGCAGATTATTCGTATTTGAAATGAAAACGAGTTTGAATCCGGCGTCCCTGAGCGATTGGAGCCATTCCTTAACGCCCGGAAGGGGAGTCGGGGTCATGTCGAACACGGCGGTGTTGTCAAGGTCTATGCCGACAGCCTCTATGCCTATTGATTTTAAAAACTTCGCAGAGACATCCGCTGCTCTGTAAAAATAATAATTCGGAATTGCTTCGTGCATATAACCGGGGTTCTCCTTAAAAAAAATATATACGGGCTTCATAGCTGAAGCCCGCACTGCATGAACATTATTTGTATTTGCGCTTACGGGCAGCCTCCGACTTTTTCTTTCTCTTTACAGAAGGCTTCTCGTAGTGCTCTCTCTTACGGACTTCCTGGATAACTCCGTCACGCGAAGTCTGACGCTTAAAACGTCTGAGAGCGCTGTCCAATGATTCATTTTCTTTTACCTTAATCTGGCTCACTGTATTCCCTCCCTCCGCATTTTACCGCAGGGGTATTCACAATTTATACAGCGTTATGTCATAAAACGTTCGCTGATACCTTGACATTATATAGCATGAACTCGATTATGTCAAGAGAAAATTTTGTGTTTTTTATTTCTTTCGTGTTTTTTCGGAGTTTTTTTTCTTCTGAAGAGGAAACAAATATACCGGTATTTTCTTTAAGCCTCTTTTGCCTGAGGGCATTTTGTGTTGAAAAGAGACTCTGCCTCGTTATAAGTAATGCCGAAAATATACGCTATGTCGCCGAACACGGTCTTTTTTATATCGTTTATAAGAATATCATCGGCAGAGCGAGGACTCTTGCCTGCCTTTATCCGTTTGTTTCTGTTCGAAAGCATGCCGAAGAGAATATATATTGCGGTTTCGCACGTGCCGGAATTGAGCATCTCTCTGAACTTTCCGTTGCGCTCGGACTCGTCGTTTACCCAAACCTCGGAAACTCTTTCGGGATGGTCGAGAGCGTCGGCTATATTTTCACGCTCCGGGACGGGGGCTATCCGCGAAATAAGCGCGCTGTTTGCCTCGGGAACGTATATCTTGCTTCCCCTCTCGCCGACGGGGGACAGAACGAAGTAACTCTCGTTTACGCCGGAGAATTTACGGCGTATTTTGTCCGAGACAACGCATATCCCGTTTGCGCCGTACCGTACGGCATCGCCGATATTAAACCGAATTATATTATCCATTTCTTCTGACCTCCGATTTGTTTGATATATACATTATATCACATTTTAAATTCAATTTATATAGACAAAATATACAAACTTGGGGTTTCTGCTAAACGCATCCTTTTGTATAAAACCGCAATACAATATGTATGTAAAATTCTGTTTGTAATCGAGAATTCTTCATAATCATAGATTTTTTTCATAAGTTTGCACAATTGAACGTTCCAAAATCTTGCCTTTTTCAAATTAAAATGTGTAAAACATACAAAAAGCGTTCTTATAAGCCGATACCCTTTAAGCAAGCAAACAAAAATAGAATTAAACGTCTGTTTTCATTGCATTTCGTATACGTTTGTGATAAAATTAACAATGAAAAAGGTTGACGATTTATAAACCTGAATTATTATTTTAGGAAGGTGCTTTAAAATGGCAAAGTGTATCGTAGGCTGGAAGCTTCTCCACGATTTCATGGTAGACGCTTTCAATGGTGTCGGCGTGCCCAGAGAGGACTGTGAAACTGTCGTCGATGTAATTCTCGAATCGGACAGACGCGGTATCGAATCGCACGGCTGCAATCGTTTCAAACCCATTTACATTGACAGAATCGAGGCGGGAATTCAGAATCCTGTTACGAATTTTGAAATCGTAAAGGAAACCGAGACTACGGCTGTTGTCGACGGTCACGACGGTATGGGTCAGGTCATCGGACACAGAGCGATGCAGATGGCTATAGACAAGGCTAAGAAATACGGTATGGGTATGGTTGCGGTTCGCAATTCATGCCACTACGGTATCGCGGGCTACTATGCAACCATGGCTACAAAGGCAGGATGCATCGGTATCACCGGTACAAACGCTCGTCCCTCCGTTGCGCCCACGTTCGGCGTTGAGGGTATGTTCGGAACCAACCCCCTTACCATCGGTATTCCTACCGACGAAGATTTCGATTTCATCATCGACTGCGCTACTTCAATCACGCAGAACGGTAAAATCGAGTATTACGCAAGAATCGACGAGCCGGTTCATCCCGGTACGATTATCGACATCGACGGAAACCCCGTTTCGGGCGACGCAGGCGTTGCTCTTAAAAAGATCAGACAGGGCACGGCGGCTCTTACCACCCTCGGCGGTATCGGCGAGGCTCTCGGCGGATATAAGGGTTACGGCTATGCAATGGTTGTAGAGCTTCTCTCGTCTGTTCTCCAGGACGGAAACTACGGAAAGGCTCTCAACGGCAAGGATGAGAACGGCAAACTCGTTCCCTATCATCTCGGTCACTTCTTTATCGCAATCGATACCGACCATTTCCTCGGTCAGGAGCTTACGAGAAAGAAAGCCGGAGAGATTATCAGAAGCGTACGCAACTCGAAGAAGGCTCCCGGACAGGAGCGTATCTACTCGGCAAACGAGAAAGAGTGGGAGGTATGGCTCAGCCGTAAGGACAGCGGAGTACCCATCAACGACTCCGTTCAGGCAGAGATGATCAAGGTTCGCGATCAGCTCGGACTTACACAGTATAAGTTCCCGTTTGAGGACTGATAAAAAATTGATTCATTACGATTCGGGGCGTGTATGCGCCCCGAATCGAACGCGTGATATTTGCCGAAGAGAGGCGTGCATACACGCAGTATTATTAAATGTTTTAATTTAAAGGGCGCATTATGTCCGGCTCCCTTCGGCAAAAGAAAATTTCGGCTTAAAACAAAGCCGGGTTTTAATATATTAATAAATATTTTAACTATATAACGGAAGAAAGGATCTTCATCATGGATTACCGTATCGAACACGATTCAATGGGCGAGGTTAAAGTCCCCGCAGACAAGTACTGGGCTGCCCAGACTCAGAGAAGTTTTCAGAATTTCAGAATAGGCGTTGACCATGAGACAATGCCCCGCGAGATTACTCACGCGTTCGGAATTCTTAAAAAGGCCGCCGCTATGGCAAACAGTCAGTTAAAGCCCGAGAAGATGACCGCAGAGAAGCTTGACGCTATCAGCAAAGCGTGCGACGAGGTTATGTCCGGTGCGCTCAACGAGCATTTCCCGCTCGTCGTATGGCAGACGGGAAGCGGTACGCAGTCAAACATGAACGCAAACGAAGTTATCGCTAACAGAGGCAACGAGATTGCAGGCAAGAAACTTCTTCATCCCAACGACGACGTTAACATGAGCCAGTCGTCAAACGATACGTTCCCCACCGCAATGCACATTGCAGCCGTTATCGGCATCGAGGACAAGCTCATCCCCGCCGTTGACGTTCTTATCGAGACTTTTAAGAAACTCGAAAAGGATCACGAGGGCATCGTAAAGTGCGGACGTACTCACCTTCAGGACGCTACTCCCATTAAGTTCTCGCAGGAGATCAGCGGATGGAGAAACATGCTTGAAAAAGACAAATCCATGCTTGAACTTGCTCTCCCCGGACTTAAGGAACTCGCTCTCGGCGGTACCGCAGTCGGCACGGGACTCAACGCTCCCAAGGGATTTGACGTTAAGGTCGCAGAGGCTGTTTCCGAGATTACCGGCAAACAGTTTAAGACTGCCGAAAATAAATTCCACGCTCTTACTTCAAAGGACGAGCTTGTATTCGCTCACGGAGCAATCAAGGCTCTCGCATGCGACATGATGAAGATTGCAAACGACGTAAGATGGCTTGCATCCGGTCCCAGAGACGGTCTCGGAGAGATATTTATCCCTGAGAACGAGCCCGGTTCATCAATCATGCCCGGCAAGGTCAATCCGACTCAGTGCGAGGCCGTTACCATGGTAGCCGTTCAGGTTATCGGCAACGACGTAGCCGTAGGTATGGCTGCTTCACAGGGCAATTTCGAACTTAACGTTTTCATGCCCGTATGCATTTACAACTTCCTCCAGTCGGTAAGACTTCTTTCTGACTGCATTCTTTCGTTCAACAAGAACTGCGCCGTAGGTATCAGAGCAAACAAGGAGAAGATGGATTACAACCTTCACCATTCGCTTATGCTCGTTACCGCTCTCAATCCCTACATCGGTTATGAGAATGCCGCAAAGACCGCAAAGAAGGCTTATAAGGACAACATCTCCCTTAAAGAGGCTTGCGTAGAGCTTGGTTTCCTTACTGCGGAGAAATTCGACGAGGTATTCCATCCCGAACAGATGGTTTGATAAAAACAACCCGGAGGTTTTTATATGAAATTCAGCTATTACCCCGGATGCACGCTTAAAAACAAGGCTTCCGAGCTTGATTCGTACGCAAGAAAATCCGCAGAGGTTCTCGGCGTTACGATGGAGGAGCTTGAAGAGTGGCAGTGCTGCGGAGCCGTTTACCCCCTTGCAAAGGACGAGATTGCGACAAAGCTCTCGTCCGTAAGGGCTCTCGTCTCGGCAAGAGACAAGGGAAACGACCTGCTTACGCTTTGCTCGGCGTGTCATCATGTTATAAAGATGGTTAACAACGACATGCAGACCGACGAGGATATCCGTACTAAGGTAAATAATTATCTCGGTCTTGATGTTCCCTACGAGGGCGAAACGAAAGTCGTTCACTATCTCGAAATGCTCCGCGACAGCGTCGGCTTCGACGAGATAAAGAAAAAGGTCGTAAAGCCTTTAAAGGGCGTTAAAATCGCTCCCTATTACGGATGTCTTTTATTAAGACCGTCCAAGGTTATGGCGTTTGACAATCCCGAAAATCCGACGATTATGGAGGACTTTATAAAGGCTGTCGGAGCAGAACCCGTTCTCTATCCTTACAGAAACGAATGCTGCGGCGGTTACACCGTCGCCGAGGATAAGAGAATAGCTCAGAATAAATGTAATGATATTCTCGCCTCCGCCGTCGGCAAGGGCGCGGATATGGTTATCACGGCATGTCCTTTGTGCATGTACAATTTAAGCAAAAACGGCACGGACTTCGATGTTCCCGTCCGTTATTTCACCGAGATTCTCGCCGAGGCTCTCGGATTAAAAGACGAATAAGGAGGCGCCCGAATGATAAACGAAAAGGAAACGGCTCAGAGAGTCATTGAAATCAGCGGCGTCAACCCGAGAAAATGTATGAAGTGCGGTAAATGCTCCGCAACCTGTCCGTCGTATGACGAAATGGAGTATCATCCCCATCAGTTCGTCGATATGATCGACAAGGGTCAGGTTGAAAAACTGCTTGATTCCGAATCTCTTTACAAATGTCTTACGTGCTTTGCGTGTATCGAAAGATGTCCCAGAGGCGTCGAGCCCGCAAAGCTCATAGAGGCTGTCCGCCTTGTTAAAATAAGACAGCAGGGACAGAATCATCTCAAAGCCGATATGATCCCCGATATTCTTGACGACGATATGCCCCAGCAGGCTATTGTCAGCGCATTCAGAAAGTACAGCAAATAATACGAATTGGAAGTGAATCAAGTGCAAAGAATAGGCGTATTCGTATGTTGGTGCGGAAGCAACATCGCCGCGACGGTCGACGTTAAGCGCGTCGCCGAGGCTGTAAGAAGCGAACAGGGCGTTGTATTTTCCACCGACTATCAGTATATGTGTTCCGAGGCAGGTCAGTCGATCATTAAAAACGCAATAAAGGAACACAGCCTTACCGGTATCGTCGTTTGCTCGTGCTCTCCGAGAATGCATGAGGCGACATTCAGAAAAACAGCCGCGGCCGCAGGGCTTAACCCCTATATGGTCGAGATAGCTAATATACGCGAGCAGTGTTCATGGATTCATAAGGACATGCTCTCCGGTACGGCGAAAGCGATAATCCTCGCAAAGGCCGCCGTAGCAAAGGTCAACCTTAACGCCCCCCTTATCGCGGGCGAAAGCCCCGTTACAAAGCGCGCGCTTGTTATAGGCGGAGGTATCGCCGGTATTCAGACCGCTCTGGATATCGCGGACGCGGGCTACGAGGTAGATATAGTTGAGAAGTCGCCGACGATAGGCGGTAAAATGGCTCAGCTTGACAAGACGTTCCCGACGCTCGACTGCGCGGCGTGTATTTTAACGCCGAAAATGGTTGAGGCTGCTCAGAACGAAAAAATAAAGCTCTTTACATATTCGGAAGTTGAAAAAGTAAAGGGATTCGTCGGTAATTTCGACGTTACAATAAGAAAGAAAGCAAGAAGCGTAAACGAAGATCTCTGTACGGGATGCGGAGTCTGCACGGAAAAATGTCCCTCCAGAAAGGGTAAGAACGAATTTAACCTCGGTCTTAACACGAGAGGCGCGATTTATATTCCGTTCGCGCAGGCTATCCCCAATGTTCCCGTTATCGACAGAACGCAGTGTATTAAATTCAAAACGGGCAAGTGCGGACTGTGTCAGATGAACTGCGCGGCTAAGGCTATCGACTTCTCGCAGCAGGATGAATTCGTCGAGAGAAACTACGGCGCAATTGTTGTAGCGACGGGATTCAATCCCATTAAACTCGATAAATTCGAGGAGTTCGGATATTCAATGTACCCGGATGTTATAACCTCGCTCGAACTCGAACGTATAATGAACGCGGCAGGTCCGACGAAGGGTCATTTCGAGAGACCGTCCGACCATACTCAGCCTAAGAAGATTGTATTCGTACAGTGCGTAGGTTCGAGAGACACGTCCGGCTGCGGTAAGGAATACTGCTCAAAGATATGCTGCATGTACACCGCAAAGCACGCGATGCTTTTACGCGAGAAGTACCCCGACACCGAGGTTTACGTTTTCTATATCGACGTAAGAACGCCCGGCAAGAACTTCGACGAGTTTTACAGAAGAGCCGTCGAGCAGTACGGCGTACATTATATAAAGGGTATGGTAGGCAAGGTTACCGACGACGGAAAGGGTCAGCTTGTAGTTCAGGCTTCCGACCTTATAGCCAACGAACAGCTTAAAATCAAGGCCGATATGGTTGTCCTTGCCGCCGCTATTGAACCCGACCCGACGGCGAGAAGCCTCGGAACAATGCTCACTGCGAGTATGGATACAAACGATTTCTTTACCGAAGCGCATCCCAAACTCCGTCCCGTAGAGAGCCCCACGGCGGGCGTATTTCTCTCGGGCGTATGCCAGGGACCCAAGGATATTCCCGAAACCGTATCCCAGGCGGGAGCCGCCGCGGCAAAGGTCATCGGACTGCTTGCTAAGGATAAACTTACATGCAACCCCTGCGTTGCTAATTCGGATACTCTCGTATGTAACGGCTGCCGTCAGTGTGAAAAGGTATGTCCCTACGGCGCGATTTCGTACGAGGATAAGGAAGTTTTAAGAGGAGACATCAGAAATGTCGCCGTCGTCAATCCCGCCGTCTGCCAGGGCTGCGGTGCATGTACGGTAACATGCCCGTCGGGCGCGATGGATCTTAAAGGCTTCACATCAAGACAGATCATGGCGGAGGTGGACGCAATATGCCGATAAATGAAGAAAACAAAGAATTTACCCCGCTCATAGTTGCGTTCTGCTGCAACTGGTGTTCATACGCGGGCGCGGATCTTGCCGGAACGGGCAGACTCGCTTATCCCGCAAACGTTAAAATCGTAAGAGTTCCGTGTTCGTGCCGAGTCAATCCCACGTTTATTTTAAGAGCGTTCCAGCGCGGAGCGGACGGAGTTATCATCTGCGGATGTCATCCCGGAGACTGCCATTACACGTCGGGCAACTATTTTGCAAGACGCCGTATGACTCTTCTGTTCAGCATGCTTGACTATCTCGGAATCGAGAGAGACCGTACGAGAGTCGAATGGGTATCGGCTGCCGAGGGCGCGAAATTCGCAGCTACGATGAACGATTTTGCCGCCAAAATCCATGAACTCGGAGAAAACAAAAGGTTAGGTGATCTCAGATGCAAGTAATGACGGACGTACTCGTAAAAAGAGCAAAAGAGCTGTTGTCTTCCGGTGAGGTCGCGAGAGTTTTCGGCTGGGGTCACGGCGAATTCGGCTATGATACTACGCCCGCACTGTTTGAGGACGAGGAGAGCCTCGGCGGATTCGTATACGACGGATTCTGCGGTGCGAACATAAGCAAATACCTTATCGCCGAGTCGAAAAAGGAAGGCAAGACTCTCGCATTCTTAAAGCCGTGCGACACTTACAGCTTCAATCAGCTTGTTAAGGATAACAGAATTAATAAAGATAACATTTACGCCGTCGGAATTCCCTGCGCGGGCAAGGTCGATATAGATAAGCTTAAGGAGCAGGGCGTCAGCGGAATTATCTCGATTGAAGAGGGCGACAAGGAGATTACGGTCAAGACCGTTTACGGAGACAAGACGTTTGTAAAAGCGGATGTTCTTCTCGATAAGTGCTACGCCTGCAAGGGCAAGGAGCATAAGGCGGGCGACGAATTTATCTCTCCGGAACTGAGCGAAGATACAACTAACGGCGATAAATACGAGCTTGTAACAAAACTCGAAAACATGACTCCCGACGAGAGATTCGCATTCTGGCGTTCACAGCTTTCCAAATGTATACGCTGTAATGCGTGCCGTAACGTATGTCCCGCATGTTCGTGTCTTAAATGTATATTCGACAACGATAATTCGGGTATCGCTTCAAAGGCGAACGCCGACGATTTCGAGGAGAATATGTTCCACATTATCCGCGCGTTCCACGTCTGCGGAAGATGTACCGACTGCGGCGAATGTTCGAGAGTATGCCCCCAGCATATTCCGCTTCATCTTCTCAACAGAAAATTCATTAAGGATATGAACGAGCTTTACGGCGAGTATCAGGCAGGCGAGGATGATTCTTCGCGTCCGCCTCTGCTTACGTATACGAAGACCGACGCGGAGCCTTCAATCGTTCACGAGAGAGGAGGGGACAAGTAATGAAAAGAGTTTCTCTTGATAAATTAAACGAACTTCTCTCGGCACTGTCCTCGTCCGGCGCGGTTTACGCACCCGTCAGACGGGACGAAAAGGACGTATACTTTTCAAAATGGAGCGAGGGCTCGGATGTTGATTTAACCGTTCTCAAAACGTCGAGATCTGCTAAGGACCTTTTCTTTCCTCAGGTTGAGGATATTGCCTCGTTTAAAACCGAGGGCAAGAAAATTTCCGTTATCGCGGGCACTCCCGACGGTGAAAAATTTACAGTTTTCGGAGTCAGAGCGTGCGACGCGAGAAGCTTCTCGATTCTCGACAAGGTTTTCCTCGCAGACCCGATTGACCCGTATTATAAAGCAAGACGCGATAATTCGACGGTTATAACTCTCGCATGTCCCGCTCCCGAGGAGACCTGCTTCTGCTCGGTATTCTCGATTGACCCGTCATCGCCCGAGGGCGACGTTACGACGTGGATAAAGGACGGATTCCTTTACTGGAGAGCGAACACCGATAAGGGCGCAGAAGCTGAGAAAAATGTTTCGTCTCTTCTTGAGGACTGCGATGAAACGGCTGTCAAGGAGGCTGAAAAGCAGACGAAAGAGATTGTTTCGAAAATGCCTCTTTCAAACCTCGATCTTTCCCGCTTTACTCCCGACGAGCTTTTGCCCGTATTCAATTCTCCCAAGTGGACCTCCCTTTCAAAAGCCTGTCTCGGCTGCGGTACGTGTACATTCGTATGCCCGACGTGTCAGTGCTACGATATAAGAGACTTTGACTGCGGAAATAAAATTCAGAGATTCCGCTGCTGGGATTCGTGCATGTATTCGGACTTTACGAAAATGGCTCACGGCAATCCGAGAAAATCGCAGGTTGAGCGTTTCAGACAGAGGTTCATGCACAAGCTTATATATTTCCCCGCAAACAACAACGGCGAATACGGCTGCGTCGGATGCGGAAGATGTCTTTCAAAATGCCCGATATCAATGAATATCGTTAAAGTAATCAAAACATTGGGGGCGGAAGAAAAATGAGTAATTACGAATCGCTTGTCCCGTCGGTCGGCGTCGTTACCGATATAAGACAGGACACACCCGACGTTAAGACTTTCAGAGTCGTAGGCGTCGACGGAAAAAAACCTTTCGTCCACATTCCCGGACAGTGCGCCATGCTCTCGATTCCCGGAGTCGGAGAGGCTATGTTCTCGATTACGTCGTCGCCGACGGTCGAGGAATATATGGAGTTCAGCATTAAAAAATGCGGATGTCTCACCGACTGGCTTCACAAAATGGACGTAGACCAGGAGATTCTCATCAGAGGTCCCTACGGAAACGGATTCCCCGTTGAGACCGATTTTAAAGGCAAGGATCTTCTTTTCATCGCGGGCGGTATCGGTCTTGCTCCGCTTCGTTCTGTCATAAACTATGTCCGTCACTACCGTTCGAATTACGGTAAGGTCGATATTGTTTACGGTTCGAGAAGTGCGGACGACCTCGTTGATTATAAAGAGATTATCGACGAGTGGTGCAATGAAGAGGGAATCAACGTTTACCTTACAATCGACAGAGAGCAGGAGGGCTGGGACGGTCACGTAGGATTTGTTCCCAACTATGTTAAAGAGCTCAATTTCGATACTAATAAGACTGCGATAATCTGCGGTCCGCCTATCATGATTAAATTCACGCTCGCGGGACTTACCGAACTCGGATTTGAGAAAACGCAGGTCTTTACGACAATGGAGCTTCGCATGAAGTGCGGAGTAGGCAAGTGCGGAAGATGCAATATCGGTTCAAAATACGTCTGCAAGGACGGACCCGTTTTCCGCTGCGACCAGCTCGACGAGCTTCCTAACGAATATTGATAAGGGGATAACGAAATGGATAATATGGTCAATATATATTTATTCGGCAAAAAGTACAGCGTTCCGTCGAATCTCACGATTATGACGGCGATGGAGTATGCCGGTTATCAGCTCGTCCGCGGCTGCGGCTGCCGTAACGGTTTCTGCGGTGCGTGCGCGACGATTTACAGAATTAAGGGACACCAGGAGCTTAACGCGTGTCTTGCATGCCAGACTCAGGTCGAGGAGGGCATGTACATAGCTACGCTGCCGTTCTTCCCGCTTGTTAAGCAGGTTTACGATATTGAGAAGATAAAGCCTGAGCAGATGGTTATGATGCAGCTTTATCCCGAGATTTACAGCTGTATCGGATGTAATGCGTGTACCAAGAGCTGTACGCAGGGACTCAACGTCATGCAGTACATCGCTTATGCGCAGAGAGGCGATTTCAAAAAGTGCGCCGACGAGTCTTTCGACTGTGTAATGTGCGGAGTTTGCTCCTCAAGGTGCCCCGCGGGTATTTCTCATCCGCAGGTAGCTATGCTTGCAAGACGTCTTAACGGTAAATATATTGCTCCCAAGACTGAGCATCTTGCCGAAAGAGTCAAGGAAATCAACAACGGAGATTTCAAGGAACTTCTTGAATCTCTTATGAATAAGCCGATTGATGAGCTTAAAGAGCTTTACAATCACAGAGAGATAGAGAAGTAAGGAGGCGGTCAGAATGTATACTCAGGAAATGATAGAATCAATGAAAAAGGTCGCGGCTAACCGCGAGGCTAACGCAGTGCTTGAGCCCAGACGTATGACTGCCGACGAGAAGGATACCCTTCTTGCAACGTATCATCCCGACTATAAGCAGAATGAATTCAGAGTTCTCACCGTAGGCCCCAATAAGGGCGAAAAGGTTCCCACGGAGCTGTGCGGACTTTTACAGGCGGATTCGAGAATCAAGGATATGAAAATCGACCTCGAGCATCCCGATTATGACACCGACGTTCTTATCATAGGCGGCGGCGGAGCCGGCGCAAGCGCGGCTATCGAGGCTAACAACACCGGCGCTGACGTTATGGTTGTTACGAAACTTCGTATGGGCGACGCAAATACCATGATGGCTGAGGGCGGAATTCAGGCGGCGGATAAGCCCAACGATTCTCCCGCAATCCATTACGTAGACGCGTTCGGCGGCGGACATTTCGCGGCAAAGCCCGAGCTTCTTTACACTCTCGTTACCGAGGCTCCCGAGGCTATTCAGTGGCTCAACGATCTCGGAGTTGAATTTGACAAGGCTCCCGACGGAACCATGCTCACGACCCATGGCGGCGGAACCTCGAGAAAGAGAATGCACGCGGCTAAGGATTACTCCGGTATGGAGATAATGCGTACGCTACGCGACGAAGTTCTCAACAGAGGCATTCCCGTAGTTGACTTCACGGCGGCTATCGAGCTTATCCTCGACGAAAACGGCAAGGCGGCAGGCGCCGTTCTTATGAACATGGAGACTAAGGAAATACTTGTTGCAAGAGCAAAGACCGTTATTATCGCAACGGGCGGAGCCGGCAGACTTCACTATCAGGGATTTCCGACGTCGAACCATTACGGCGCGACTGCCGACGGACTTATCCTCGGTTACAGAGCGGGGGCAAAACTCCTGTATGCAGACACTCTCCAGTACCATCCCACGGGGGCGGCATATCCCGAGCAGATTTTCGGCGCGCTCGTTACCGAAAAAGTGCGTTCAATCGGCGCAAAACTTATCAACGTTGACGGCGAGGCATTTATGCATCCCCTTGAGACAAGAGACGTTTCCGCGGCTTCGATAATCCGCGAGTGTTCCGATAGAAACAAGGGTGTTCACACCGGTTCGGGCGTAGGCGTATGGCTCGACACCCCGATGATTGAGGTTAAGAACGGTGAGGGAACAATCGAGAAGAGAATCCCCGCAATGATGCGTATGTTTGCAAAATACGGTATTGATATAAGAAAAGAGCCTATTCTCGTTTACCCGACTCTCCACTATCAGAACGGCGGACTCGATATTAATTCCGATTGCATGACCGGAGTTGAGAACCTCTATGTAGCGGGCGAGGCTGTCGGAGGAATCCACGGCAGAAACCGTCTTATGGGCAACTCGCTTCTTGACATTATTGTTTTCGGCAGAAACGCAGGACGCAATGCGGGCAATAAGTCAAAGGACGTAACACTTTCAAAACTTACTCTCGAACATGTTGACAAGTTCGAAAAAGAACTTGCCGACGCAGGAATCAAGCCCGAGATTGTATCTCCCAAGCTTCTTCCCGATTACGCAAGAAAGTAAATTTATAATTATAATGCATGACCGGCGGCGAGACGGCGACTTAATCTCCGCCGTACGGAAAAGTTCGCCGGTCTGCCTTTTTTTGTTTTTTTGTAAAGGTTAATATTTCGGAGGAAAAGTATATGAGTTTGTTCGGGGGGGTTATATCCGTACAGGGTATAACGTTTCTTATGTTTTCGGTGTTCTGCATCGCGGCAGTCGGTTATTCGCTGGGCAGAATAACGATTAAGGGTATTGATTTAGGAACAGCGGGCGTTTTTGTTATTTCTCTTGTTTACGGTATTCTTTTTTCGAATACGTTAAGCAGTACCGTTGTTCAGAAGCTTTCAGACGGCACAAGCGTGGATATCAGCGGTAACGCTTTAAAAATAATCGAAAATCTGGGACTTGTTTTTTTTGTAACGGCAGTAGGCTTTATTGCAGGTCCTAACTTCTTTAAAAATTTTAAAAAGAATTATAAATCCTATATATTATTGGGAATAATCATAATCATGTCCGGTGCGCTCGCATGCGTGCTCTGCTATTATATCGGCAAGGGAAGCGAGCCGAACCACGACCAGTTCGTTGCGATTCTCGTAGGTCTGATGTCGGGTTCGCTTACGAGTACGCCTGCTTTTTCAGCTTCTAAAGCCGCCGTTGCCGCGGAGTACGAGGGGGCTGTTTCCGTAGGCTACGGTATCGCGTATCTTTTCGGCGTTATCGGCGTAGTTCTTTTCGTTCAGCTTATGCCTAAAATCATGAAGGCGGATATGAACAAGGAACGCGAAAAAATAATGCTTGTCGATACGGGCTCGAAAAAAGAGTACAAGGGAAAACTGCTTGAAATGGACGGCTTCGGACTTATGCCGTTTGCTCTCGCGGTATTAATAGGTATTGTTGTCGGAAGCATTAAGATTCCCCTTTCGTCAAAGGGGCTTTCGGGTACGACGTTCTCTCTGACAACGACGGGCGGAACGCTTGTTACGGCTCTCGTTTTCGGTCACTTCGGACATTTCGGCAGGGTGAATATGATGCCCAATAAAAAGGTTCTCGAGACATTCCGCGAATTAGGTCTTATGCTCTTCCTTATCGGAGCGGGCGTAGGCGGCGGTGCTAAATTCGTACAGTATTTCAAGGGAATATACTTTGTCTACGGAATGATTATGACGATTGTTCCGATGATAATCGGCTTCCTGTTTGCGAAATTCGTACTCAAATTACCGCTTCTCAATAACCTCGGTTCGATTACCGGCGGTATGACGAGCACTCCCGCTCTCGGAACGCTCATAAATACTGCGGGAACCGACGACGTAGCTTCGGCGTACGCTTCGACCTACCCGATAGCTCTTATCTCGGTAGTCCTCGCTTCTCAGTTTATTATAATGTGGCTTTAATTTTTGAGATTCGGAGTTTTCCGTTAGATTTTTAAAAATTGAAAATAAGACAGCGACTGTCGTTTGTTACGGCGGACGCTGTTTTTTTGTCAAAAAATATAAAAAAGTGTTGACAAATATTGACGGGGGGGGGTATAATGGCAATGTCAGATAAGGATAAATTTGTCTGACGTGAAAAACGGAGGGCTCCCGATGAAATCAACACTTAAAAAATTATTTTCTCTTATAATATCGGTTATCGCCGTGTTTGTTATTATTATCGGACTTGCGCCGAACGGCAGTACCCGGGCTTTATTCGGATTCAAAAGCGGTGCGGTTTATGTTACCGCCGATGAAAATTTAAAGAAATTAACCGTCATTCCTACTGCTGCCGAAAAAATAACAGAGGATGATATTTCCAAAGCATTAAAAAAGAATATAAAACTGCCCGACGGCGAATCAGTCAAAAACGGGGCGGAAATTATAATTGACAGGGAAAAATATCTGCTTATAATTAAAGGCGACGCACTTTCCGACGGAATGATAACGGCAGGCGACGCACGCGCAGTTCTCAGAATTACGGCAAGACTCGACGATGCCTCGGACGCGGTGCGCGACGCTTCGGATATCAATTCCGACGGAAAAATTACAGCGTCAGAGGCAAGAGACGTGCTGAGATTTATTGCAAAACTTACAGACAGACTTTTTAATTATACAGAAGATAAAACGAATTTGTCGGAGAGTATAAAAGACGAAATAAATTCTTTGCCGTCAGGTTCAAAACATACGGAAAAGCCGACGGAAACTTCAACTAAAAAACAGCAGAGCACTGTCGCGGAGAAGACGACGGTGAAAATGCCTGAGACTTCGACAGAGCCGACAACGGTGAAAAAGCCGGAGCCGACAGCCGAAATTACAACGGAAAAGCGCACGGAAACGACGACTGAAATTACAACAAAACAGCAGTCCGAAACAACATCGGAACCGCAGATTACGACCGAAAATACGTCAAAGAACGATTACGAAAATGTTTCACATCCATATGAAGAAGAGAGCAGTCTCCCCGAAAAAGAAAACAAAAAAATAATTTGGGTTGCTATAGGAGATTCAAAAACGGATTTTAATAACAACGGCGTATCAAGACCCGATAACTATCCGTATTGGATAGCGTTAAGAAATCCTCAGCTTGAGCTTATAAACCTCGGCTCCGCGGGAGGAATGATAACGAACGAGAGAGTTAAAAATCCCGGAGATACGAAGGTTATTTATCCGAGCATGTATACCATGGCGACGAGAATTAATGAAAAGCCGGATATTATAACCGTTGCCGGAGGATTTAACGACTGGAATTGGTGCGTGTCTTTGGGCGAATTTACGACGGATATATCGTCATATGATACGAGCGCGGATTCTTATGTTTCCAATTACGGCGTAACGTTTCCGCTTAAAAATACGTTCTATATGGGCGTATACAGACTTGCGCAGTATTTAAAAACAACTTATCCCGATACGCCTATTCTTTGGATAACGCCCTGTCCGACCGCGAGAAATAACTACGGAGGACCGAACGGACACGACGTCAATCAGCCGTTATCCGCTTATGTACATGCGATAAAGGACGTATGCGATTATTTTGAGATACCCGTTTGCGATATGTCGAACGAAACCTCGGTTCCGTATTATACGCCGGAGGATTTAAAAAAATACTGGCGCGGCGGCGACGGTATTCACCCCAACGGCAAGTCGTCCGAGGTCTACAGTTATAAAGTAGAAGAATACATGAAAAAGGCGTACGAGGATTACGGCTTAAAATGGGATATTAATTAAAATATAACGTAAAATCACCGTCTGCGATGAAATTTCGCGGGCGGTGATTTTTGCATTTGTTTTTTTAGAAAAATATTGTTATTTATATAATTCGAGAATTGCGTTTTCGATATCGTCGGCTACCTCGTCGATCGATCTCGACGCGTCGATAATTTTTATATTTTCGTCGTCTTTTAACATGTTGATAACCTCATAAAAACGTGCGCGTATGTCCGTAAGATACGGGATATTTTCATAGATTTCTATATCGTCCGAGCTTCTTGCCGAGTTTATTCTCTGCATGCTGACCTCGGGCGTAAGGTCGAGAAATATGCACAAGTCGGGTTTTCTGATGTCCTCGCAGCCGAGATTGAGTCCCTTAAGCCAGTCCATGCCGACATCAACGCCCTGGTACGCGAGTGTGGAATAATAATATCTGTCGCACAGAACCGTTTCTCCGCGGTTTAAATGCGCGTTTATGCCGTCGTCGGGGTCGGTGTTATGCTCAATCCTGTCGGCTGTAAAAACAGCCGCGCAGAGCGTTTTTGAGGCGGGTCTGCCGGAGAGATATTCACGGCACAGTTTACCGTATGTATTTTTTGTCGGCTCTGCGGTGACGTGAGTTTTTATCAATCTTTTTTCAAGCCTTTCGGCTGTAATTTTTGTCTGAGTGGTCTTACCGCTGCCGTCGAGCCCCTCGATAACTATAAATTTAGAATCCATTTATTTTTTTTCTCCCGTCAGTTTGTATAATTCATTGCTTAACCGGCACAATTCGTCCATTGTCAGAGCCTCTGCGCGGACATTTGTCCGAAGCCCGGCGTTTTCGAGAGCGGAGTTTACCGTGTTTTTATCAAGTCCGAGTGCGGAAGACAGTCCGTTTGCAGCTGTTTTTCTGCGAAGTGAAAAAGCCCCGCGGACGGTTTTGAAAAAGAATTTTTCATCCGCGATATCGAAATCCTTTGTCTTTCTTATGTCAAGTCTGATAACGGCGCTGTCGACATTCGGCGAGGGCATAAAGCAGTCCCGCGGTACCTTGAAAAGCTCGCGCGCCTTCGCATAGTAATTTACCGCCGCCGTAACCGCGCCCGACTGTCTTGAGCCGACCTCGGCGCACAGTCTTTCTCCCGCTTCAAGCTGAACCATGACCGTTATCGTTTTAAAATCGATTCGGCTTTCAAGAAGCATCATTATAATCGGTGAGGTTATATAGTAGGGGAGATTCGCGCAGACGCATACGTCCGAGCAGTCTGAAAAATTATCGTCAATCAGTTTTTTTAAGTCGATTTTCATAATGTCGGCGTTTATGACGTCGATGTTGTCAAAATCCGATAACGTCTCGGAGAGTATCGGCAGAAGTCTCGTATCAAGCTCGACGGAAACGACCTTTTTCGCGCGTTTTGCAAGCTCGGCGGTCAGAACTCCGACTCCGGCTCCTATTTCGATAACGCCCGAATTTTCGGTAATTCCGGACATCTGAGCCATGTTAGGGCAAACGTCAGGGTCGATTATGAAATTCTGTCCGAGTCCTTTTGAAAAAGAGAATCCGTGACGGGACATTATTCTTTTTATAACGTTTATATTTGTTAATTCGTACATAAAAAATCCTTTATTTCTTAAGCTGACGGATATCTTTTCCGACAAAATTAAGCGCCTGATATTCGCTTATAAGACGCGACGTTACACGGCGGGAGTATCGTTTTTCAAGCTGAGCGGGAGTGAGATTCGTGCTGATTATCGTAGGTTTGCCCGTAAGCATGCGGTTGTTTACGATGTTGTAAAATACGGACACGGTAAACGACGTTGAAAACTCGGCTCCGAGGTCGTCAATTATCAAAAGGTCGGAATCCGTTATGATTTCCTCCGTGTTTTCGTCGGATTTAAAACGGTTGAAATGCTCGTTTTCTATTCTCGAAAAGAACGACTGAGCCGAACCGTAAATGACGTTGTAACCTTTTTTTATGGCCTCTCCGGCTATTGCGAGCGACAGGTGGGTTTTGCCAAGTCCGGTTTCGCCCATCATTATAATGCTGTATGAATCCATGCCGAAATCCTCGGCGTACGACACGCAGTAATTGAAAATTTTGCTCATAATGACGCGGTCGTTTCCCTCGTAATAGCTTAAATCAAAATCGTCGAAAGATGAGAGCTTCAACGGCGACGTCCTGCTCAGCTGTTCCATTGCGATGTGTTTTAAAAGCTGTTTGTGGCATGTGCAAATTTTACCCTCGAAAAAGCCGGAGTCGGAGCATTTTTTGCATGTGTACGGCGTTTCGAGATAGTCCTCGGGGAGTCCCGCGTCTTTTAAAAGCGAGGCGATGTCGGACTGAGCCTTCAGGTTGCAGTCTCTTAATTTTTCTATATATTCGGCGGCGTTTTCGCCCATTCCGATAACCTTGAGAACTCCGAACGCCGATTCCTTCATCTTTTTTTCAATTTCGAGATACTGCGGTCTCATTGCGGCAAACGCATCGCGGTGCTCGCGCTGAGTCATTTCAGCTTTGCTCTTCCTTTTTGCGAGTTCGTCGCGTGCAAGCTCGAAAATCTTGCTTCCGAACGGCATTTAAATCACCTGCTTTTCTTCGTTTTTGTCGGGATATCCGCGGGGTTGAACGCTTTTTCTATATCGTATGAAGCCTTGCCGCCTGTCGAGGCGGTAAGTGCGCTTTTCTTTGCTTCGGCAGACTTTTCACGGAACTTTTCGTCCTGTTTTTCAACGTCTGTCTGCGTTTTAAATCCCGAATTGTGCCACGCCGTGAGCATGGTATCCATATATTTAAAATTAAGTTTTCCCGTTTTTTCAATCATTCGCTCATATGCGAAAAAAATCATCTGAGCGTTGTATTCGTATGAATTCGACCATTTTATCAGGTATTCGCGCTGTCTTGACGTCGGTTTCGGATTGTCAAGTCCCATCATGACCTTAAGCTCGTTCCAAAGTGAATTTACGCCCTCGAGCGCCGCGATTCTCTTAGCGGCTTTTTCGAATGTGTCGATGTCGTTTTCCGCCCAGTCCTCGCCTATTTTTTCTATGTAACGAACGCTTTTCTTCCCGATTGACTGCGCGTACTCGCACAGCATGACTACAACCTCCGGGGGCAGTCCTTCGTGGTCGGTCAGGTAGAGAAGACTTGACTGCGTGTCGTAGCCGAGAGTTCTGCCGAAAATGCGCTCAACCTCGAAAAACATACCGCGTATGTCACGGCTTTCGGTAATTCTCGCCGCAATCTGCTCGTGCGTCGGTCTGACGGCGGGGGGCATAATGTGTTCGGGCTGTATGGGTATTTTATCGGAAAATACGGAACCGGTTTTTTTGTTTTCTTCAGTTTTAACAGTCGGTTCGGAGGACGTCTCCGTATTTTCAAAAAATGAAATCTGCCCCGACTCTTTGAGCGTTAACACGGGGGAGAGTGAATTTTCGGTTTGTTTTCTTCCGGTTTCGGGAACTGCGGACGGTTCGCTTATGCTTATAATTCCCGACTCTATCCAGTACTGAAGCGCATCGGAAATGTCCGCGCACGGTATGCCAAGCGCGGACGAAACGTCTTGAATTTCGGGTTTCTCCGCACTGTGACGGAAAATCCACAGCAGGACTTTGAGCTGAACCGCGCCTGCAAGGCGTATATGCTTGTCCGCAACCGACGACGGCAGTACAAAAACCGAGTCGTACGCGGACGGATTAATTGTTATCATGTATAAAAACTCCGATTACTTTTTTCCCGTGGAACCGAATCCGCCGGCGCCTCTGTCGGTTTCGTCAAGCTCGTCGACAATCTGTATTTCGGGGAGAACAACGGGGGCGATTACGAGCTGTGCGATTCTGTCGCCGGGTTCGACGGTGTAGGGGACGTCAAACTGATTGACAAGTCCGCAGATAATCTCACCACGGTAGTCGGAGTCGATAACTCCGACGCAGTTTGCCGGCGCTACGCCGTGCTTTATCGCGATTCCGCTTCTTGCATAAACAAAAGCCGCGTAATCGGGGCTTGCGAGCTCAATTGCGATTCCCGTATGAATTTTTTTGCATTCGTGCGGGGGTATCGTAATGCTTTCGCTTTCCGCGGAATAGAGATCCATGCCCGCGCTTCCGCTCGTTGCGCGGGAGGGGATGCGGGCGTTATCATTTAATTTTTTAATTTTAAGCGTAGTCATATCGTTTATTCTCCGTGTTTCAGTTCTTCATCTTCGGGCAGTTTTTTGCTCTTTTTAAGCTTCATATTTTCACGCTTGAGCGTATCTCTCTGCGTTTTCGCCTTCGCCGCGTCCTCAAGACTTTCCTTTAAACGCTCTCTGAGTTCTTCGCACTCCTTCTGCGCTTTGTGGAAAGAATCCGCGTATTCGAGGCTTAAAAGCACAGTCGCCTGCGCGTCCGTTATAAAGCGCGAACGAGCCGTTATTTCGCCTAAACGGGAGTCTATTTCCGAGGCGAGAAATTCTGCGTACTGAGGCTCGTTATCGGTAATTACGATATAATTAACTCCGCCGATAGTGAGTTTTACTTTATTTTTGTCCATAAACGCTTTCTCCTTAACTGTTACGCTGCTGAAATATATTATACAGTTTTAAACAAAAATAATCAATATATATTTTATTTTTCTACTTGTAATAAACGTGCGGGTCTGTTATACTTATAATTAATTATAGATATTATATAAAAGAGGTGAGAACCGTGACGAGCGCTCAGAAAATTGTCGAAGAGCTCAAAAAGAGGTCGATGACCGTTTCGTTTGCAGAGTCGTGCACGGGCGGACTTCTTGCAAAAATGATAACCGACGTGAGCGGTTCTTCGTCCGTATTCGAATGCGGTATCGTTTCATATTCGAATAGAATCAAGCACGATATACTTCACGTAAAGAGCGAAACGCTTGAAAAGTACACAGCCGTCAGCGAACAGACCGTGATTGAAATGGCTCAGGGGGTAAAGAAACTTTCGGCCTCTGATATCGCCGCCGCGGTCAGCGGAATAGCGGGTCCCGAATCCGACGGCTCAGGCATGCCTGTAGGGCTTATATGGATATGCGTTATCGCAGACGGAAAAACCGTTACGAAAAAACTTACGAACTCGTTTGAAACGAACGTAAGAGAGCAAAACAGACTTTCTGCCGCCGAGGCGGTATTCGATACTATATTATCAATTTTCGGAAGTGAATCAAAATGAACGATAACGATGAAAAAATCAACGCCGAAAACAAAATTTCGGATGAAAATGAGGAAAAAGAGTCCGAAAAGGACGTTTCCGCCGGCGAAAACGGCGAAGTAAAAAAGGAAGACGATTCAAAGGACATTTCCGACAAAGCCGCGGGACTGCCCGAGATGCTCTATCTCGACCCGAATTCCTCGAAAAAAATCAGCGCCGGCGAGATTGCGTCCGACCCCGCGTTTAAAAAGAATTCGGACAGAGCCGAGAAAATAATGAACGACCATAAAGAGAAGATGGAGAAGCAGAAAAACACGCTTATATTCTCCATTCTCATGGGCATAAGCGCCGTTATGATCGTAATTTCCGTTGTCCACCTTTTTGTCGCAAGACGTTCGGGCGAAATTAACATCGAAAAACAGAACGAGGCGAGAATCGTAAGCTATCAGTTTACAAGCGCATTCGGCGATACCGTTAAGACAAAGTCCGCAGATTACCCTGAGGGACTTATGGATAAATTTAAACAGCTTTACGCTCAGAACAACGATTTTTACGGCTGGATTAATATTCCGAATACCAGCATTGATATGCCGGCGTATCAGGGCGAAACGAACGACACGTATTTCAGACACGACAACTACGGTCAGTATTACAGACGAGGAATGGCTTTCGTCGACGAATACTGTAAAGATGACCTCGGCAGCAGAAATACCGTCATTCACGCTCATAACTACGGCGACGGTCTGCTGTTCGACGATCTTCACAAATACATGGATCTCGATTTTTATAAGGCGAATCCCGTTATTAATTTTTCGACGAGATATAAGGATTATAAATTTAAGGTCATAGGCTGTTTCGTAACGAACGGAAGCAGTACGGGCGACAACGGATATCTTTTCTATTATGTAGAGCCCAACATGTCGGATCAGTGTCTGCTTGATTTTGTCGACGAGGTTGAACAGAGAAGTTTTATAAAAACCGGCGTCGACGTTCAGGGTACGGATAAACTCCTGACGCTTTCAACATGTACATATTACTTCGACAGGAACGGAGCGCTTCAGGACGCAAGATGCGCTGTTGTCGCAAGACTTGTGCGCGACGGCGAGAGCGAGACTGTTGATACTTCAAAAGCCGTAAAGAATGAAAATCCCCGTATGCCTCAGCTTTACTACGACGTATTCGGAGGTACGAATCCGTATAAGAATGCTTCCAAATGGGAGGCATATTGATTTAGGAGAGACAGGTGAGAAAAAATGCCTCATACGAAAAATGAAAAAGACCCCGTTTCCGAGTCCGGAACTCAGGAGTTTGATTTAGGGGCTCTTACAGATAAATATTCGGTTTCGTCCGACGTTGATTTGGCGGGAGTCGAATCACTTTTCAGAGAGCTTTCGGGCGAAAAACAAAAAAACGCAGAGACTCAAAAGAAAGAGCCTGCGGATGAAAAAAATATAGACGATATTGTAAACGAATTCGAAAAAACGATGCCCAAGTACGACAGACCCAGACACAGCCCGAAAGTTATTTATTCCGAGGACGGCGGATTTTCGGATGAAAAAAAGCCTGTTGTGCTTAAAAGAAATGCGGAATCCCGCGTTTCGGTCGGAGTGCAGAAAAAAGAACCGTCACGTCCGGCCGCCGGAATCCCGATAGGCAGAAAGAAAAACGCGTCAAGCCGTGTGATTTTCTCCGCTGATGAGGAAAGTGTAAAGAACGAAGAAAAAAAGGACGAAATTAAAATAACCGCCGATACTTCGGTTGATTCAAAACCCGCGGCAGAAGCCGTTGTAATTTCAAAAAAACACGCGGTTAATAAACATGAAACGGATATATCCGGCAAAACAGAAAAAGACGGCGTTAAAAAGAACGGCGGAACTTACGTCTTAGACGAAAAGACAGAAAAAAAAGAATCCGAACGCCGTACGTCTGACATCGACGATTTTGCAGACGTGTTAAACGGTATCGAATCGGAAAACGGCAAGTCCGATCATTCCGACGATGTTTCGTCCGTTAAAAATAAAAAGACAGTTAAACCGTCCGATAAGAAAAATTCGGAAAACAAAAAAAACGATTCAAATTCAAAAAATGCAGACGATAACTCTGCCGATGAGTTTTTTGACGATGTTGAGGAAGTTAAGATAGAATCTCTTGACCCGTCGGGAAACAATGTCTTTACCGAGGCCGACATGCTTCTCTATGAAAAGGAGAGAAACAAGGCGCTCGGAAAGAAGGATGCCAAAGGGGCGTTCAAGCGTTTTGTCAGAGCCGTCATCCCTCAGAAGGGCGACGCGCCCGGCGAAATTGCCAGGAAAATAATACTTATCGTTTCAGCGCTTACGATTCTCGTCTGTGCAGTATGGTTCGGCAATTATTATTTGCAGCATTTCAACGAGAAAGACGAGCTTAAAAAACTCGGTACCGAAGTTACAACAGACCCCGACGCGGATCTTGCCGCGCAGTGGGCGAAAATCAAAGCGGAATTTCCCGACGTTGATTTCCCCGACGGAATGAATATCAAGTATGCCAGAGCATACGCCGTAAATCAGGATATGGTCGGCAAACTCAAAATTCCCGGCACGGCTATAGATATCCCGATAGTTCAGTGCAAGGATGATACGAACGACTATCAGTATTATCTCAAGCATTCGTTCCAAAAAAAGGACAGTAAGTACGGCACGCCGTTTATGAGCGCCGAGTGTGACCCGTTTAATTTGGGAGACACTACGGTCATTCACGGACATAACATGTATGATAACCTTATGTTCGCGGATCTCGAAAAGTATTATAAGATAGAAGGATATAAAGAGTCTCCGATAATCCAGTATAATACACTGTTTAAGGATTACGAGTGGAAGATATTCGCTATAATCATAACCAACGGTTCGGCTTCGGGCGATAACGGATATGTTTTCGATTTCACCGTGCCGAGTTTCGGAAGCAAGCAGAACAAAGCCGACTTTATAAACGGACTGCTTGAGAGAAGCATATACAATATTGACGTTGACGTAAACGCCGACGATAAACTTCTCGTTCTCAATACATGCTGTTACGTATTCAACGGTGCGCATCTCGGAGTCGCCGCGAGAATGGTCAGACCCGGAGAAAACACATCGGTTGACGTTTCAAAGGCGACAGTGAACGAGGACGCGAGATATCCTCAGGCGTGGTATGACGCAAAGAATCTGCCGAACCCGTATAAAGACGCGTACAGATGGCATCAGACGGGCTGATAACCGCTTCGTTTTATCAAGGAGAAAGATTAGCAATGAAAATAAATATAGTTTCTTTTTCGGATACGGGACTTGAAAGTTATCCTGACATCACGTCGGTGCTCCTTAATTCCCTTATGACTGTTTCGGGGGAGAGCATAGCGATTCCGAAGTCTTATAAGTGCGTAAAAGATGGGCTTCCCGCCATTGCTTCTGCACTCAAGGAGTGCGACGCGCTTTTTATCCTCACATCTCTTGACAAGTATCACGAGACAAAGCGCGACATCTGCCAGGCGTTTCATTTCAAAGTTGAGAACAACGCCGATATCCGCATGAGACTTTCGTCCCAGCCCGACGCCGATTTGCTCGACGTTCACTCGCTTATGCCCGTAGGCGCGCTTGCATTGCCTTTAAGCGACGGAATGTTCTCCTCGTTTGTAATCAGGTCTAAAAAGCAAAGCATTTTCTTTATGCCGATATGCCGTGACAGAACATTCCTTGTCATGAAAATCCACGTTTTCCCGTATCTTGAGCAGTTTTATAACTGCAAGTGCACGAGCTTTTCGGATTTCGAAACCGATTATGCCGGTGTGGTTTTCAGAAATGCAGCGGCGGACGTCGATATAAAAATAGCAATTGCCAACACGGGCGTTTTAAAATATGTTAAAAAACATAAAATCTGCGATGATATAATCTGCCGGTATACGGACTCGGTTCCGTATGTTCACGAAAACGATATACGTGATTTTTCCGACTACACGAGGATGAAGGCGGAGGGTGCCGCGGAATTTCTTGAATATCCGTTCGGCGCGGCTTTAGTTGAGGATAACGACAGCGTAAGCGGAGACTACAGAGTGTACATCGCAGTTGTCAACGAGACAGAATCCGCCGTAAAATGTGTTTCGTCTCTTCCGGATGAAACCTACGACGACTTTATACATACAGTTATGTGCGAATTTCTGATAATGATGTCGCAGATGATTTCAACTTCTGACTCAAGACGCGCTTATCCCGACATCGAATACGCCGGCGATGAGGAGGATCCCGAACTTCGCTCGGTGATAAAGGGATGGAAGCCGTATCTTTACGCTCTGCTTGTTGCTGCGGCGTGCGGACTTACTTACTATGCGGCTAAACTTGCCGAGAGCGGTACGTTTTTCTTCGGGCTGTGATTTCTTATGTTCAGATTTAAAAACAGAATTGCGGTTTTTGTAATTACGGCGATTATAAGTTTCTGTGCCGTGACAATGGATCTGCACGAGGATATTTTCTGTATAAGGGGAGACCCCGATTCGGATTTCAGCGTTACAGACGAAGACGTTTCTCTGATATTAAAATATACCGCAAGGCTTGACAGACCGTCATCCCTGACTGTCAAAAAGGCGGCGGACGTAAACGACGACGGAAAAATTACGACAAAAGACGCGATGTATGCAAATTTTGCGTCGCTCGGTCTTATTTCATTGAGCGATCCCGATTCACTTGAATCGTACGGCATTACACTTGTTAAGGAAACCGTAACGCCCGAATCGGACAAGGACGGTACTGCATCGGATCGGGTTCAGCTCGTTACCGACGCGTCGGTCGGTCAGACCGGAGCAAAATATGTAGATAATCAAAAAATCTATCTCTATCCCGATTTAAGTTCGCTCCTGAGTATAAGAGACACATTTATAATCGTAACGTACGGTTACGGTCACTGTCTCGGAATGAGTCAGTACGGCGCGGTCGGTATGGCGAGAGACGGATTTAACTATATTCAGATATTACAGCATTACTATTACAACGTTCAGATAGCGTACGAACAGCCCAGAGCCACCGTTTCACTCAAAGGAACGCAGGTCGACACTGTCGAAATGCTGTCGAGAATCGTTCAGCAGGAGATTGCGGGACTTACCCGCAGAGGAGATTCTCTCGACGCGAACGCTCTGAAAGCTCAGGCTGTCGCGGCGTATACCAATATGAAATACTCGGGCTACAGGGTGCAGGGATGTACGTACGTTTCATCATTTTCACGCTGTACGGACGATGTTATAAACGCTGTAAAATCAGTCGTCGGTCAGTTTATTATGTATAATAACGAACCGATATATGCTTACTACGGCGCGATGTCGGCTGGCATAACCGCCACGACTCAGGCTGTATGGGGAACTTCCGGTCAGCCGTATATCGCGAACGTTCCGTCATACTGGGACTGCAATTACTCGTCCTACGTCGGAGTCAAAACCGTATCGGCGGAGCAGATGCGAAATTACATAACTGCATACGACGGTTCTATAAGACTCTCGGACGATCCGTCGCAGTGGCTCAGAATTTTGGCGCACGACGACGCGGTGAACGAGACGACGGGCTATGTTTATTCAATGCAGGTCGGCGACAGGGTAATCGAGTCGGGCGCGGGTATGGTGTTCAGAGACAAAATAATGGACTACTCCATCAAATCTCCGTGCTTCAATATAATCTATAACGGTCAATTTTATTAAAGGAAGATGATAAAAAATGTCAATTCTTATCACAGGCGGAGCCGGTTTCATAGGCTCGCACACATGCGTTGAATTCCTTAACGCGGGGTACGATATCGTCGTACTTGACAACTATTCAAACAGCAGTCCCAAGTCTCTTGACAGAGTATCGGAGATAACGGGCAAAAAGTTCCCGTTTTATAACTGCGACATAAGAGACAGAGCGGGGCTTGATAAAATATTCGAAAAAGAGAATATCGAGGCGGTTATTCACTTCGCAGGTCTTAAAGCCGTCGGCGAGAGCTGCAGAAAGCCTCTTGAATATTATGAAAATAATATAGGCGGAACCGTAAATCTTCTCGAGTGTATGAGAGACCACGGATGCAAAAAGATTGTGTTCAGTTCGTCGGCAACCGTTTACGGCAGTGAAAACAAGTGTCCGTTTAAAGAGGACATGAAGGTCGGCGGTACGACAAATCCCTACGGCACGACGAAGCTTTACATAGAGACGATATTAAAAGATCTCTATACTTCCGATAACGAGTGGAGCGTTGTTCTTTTAAGATACTTTAACCCCATCGGCGCGCACGAGAGCGGTAAGATAGGCGAGGCGCCCAACGGCATTCCCAATAACCTCATGCCCTACATTTCGCAGGTCGCGATAGGCAAAAGAGACCATCTGAGCGTATTCGGAAACAACTATCCCACGCCCGACGGAACGGGAGTCAGAGACTATATTCACGTAGTCGATCTTGCAATAGGACATCTTAAAGCCGTCCCTGTTCTCTTTAAACAGACGGGCGTTGAGGTATTCAACCTCGGTACGGGCAAGGGCGTAAGCGTTCTCGAACTCGTACACGCTTTCGAAGAGGCGACGGGCGTTAAGATTCCGTATGAAATAGTTGACCCGAGACCCGGCGATATCGCTTACTGCTATGCCGACGCGTCGAAGGCTTTGAATGTACTCGGATGGAAAGCCGAGCGCGATATTTACAAAATGTGCGAGGATACGTGGCGCTGGCAAAAAAACAATCCCAACGGCTACGACGACTGATCCCGCCGAAAAAAAGGCGCTGAGCTTAAATGTTCAAAAATAAATTTATAAGAATAATTTCAGCCGTCATGTCCGCATCGATGATTATAGGTGTTAACGCGTTTTATTCGTCAGCGCAGGACGAGGAGCCGAGTTCTTCATATTCGTATTCAAAAGAGGATGAATTCAACGAAATTGCTTCGGACATTCTCAATTCGGACATGTCGGTTACATTAAAGGACAGAGCTTCGGGCGTTACCGCTTCATTTGCAGACAGAAGCAAACTGCCCGAAAACCTGTCGGTCTCGTCGTACAGTATAGTATCGGGTAATATATATGATAAAATAAAAGAAAGATATTCTTCTTTCGATCAGTTTGAGGTTTTTTCCGTAGAACTTTCGGACGAGGGAACGCCTTATCTGTTTGAGGGGACGGCTGTTTTCAGCATTCCTGTTCCGGATGGCTTTACAAACTCTAAATGCAGAGTTTACAGCGTTTCGCAGTCGGGGTCGGCTTTTGAATGTCTTTCGAAGCAGTCTGATACGGAAGTGTCGTTCATTGCGCACTCATCAGGCATATACTATATATATAATGATAACGGAGTTCATTTGGGCGATGTTGATTCTAACGGACAAATCACAGCCTCGGACGCGCGTCTTATATTAAGATATAGCGCAAGACTGGAAAAATTTACCGATATTCAGATTTTAAGCAGTGATATAAATGCCGACGGCAAGGTTACCGCCGCCGACGCCAGACTGCTGTTAAGATATGTTGCGGGACTTGCAATCTTAAACTATCTCGGAGGATAATTTATATGGATATATTTCCAAAGGCGGTGGACTGCATAAAGTCCGCGGTTCGAAATGGCGCGAAAAGAAAGGCGGAGAAAAATCCGCCCGAGCGTATATACGAGCATAAATACGATTATGCCGAAGGTGTTTCGGAGCGTTTCACGGCGGGCTTCGGTTTTGCGGAAATGATACCCGAGGAAAAAATACCCGGTAGAAAAAAATACTATATAGCAGGCTACAGAATAAACAATCCTGCCGTCGGCGTTCTCGATATCCCGAGGGCAAAGGCGTTTTGGGTCGACGACAACACGGGGCGCGGAGGCGTTGTTTTCGTTGCTGTCGACTGCGTGGGACTGTTTTCATCCGACGTTAATGATATAAAGAACAGCATGTCCGTGTTCCTTAATAACATAGGATGCAGAAGCATTAATATCTGCGCGACTCACACGCATGCAGGAATCGACACCATGGGAATGTGGGGACCTCTCCCGCGTTCGGGGCGAGACAAAAAATACATTGAAATCGTTAAAAACGCCGTAAGACACGCCGTTGAGGACGCTTATTATTCGAGAAAAGACGGACGTATATTTGTCGGAAGCGTAAAAACCGACGAGGGATTTCAGAGAGCGGACAGACCGCCTCACGTATTCTCCGACGTCGTTACGAGATTTCATTTTGTTCCCGACGACGGAAGCCGTGACGTGTACATAGTCAATTTTGCTTCCCACCCCGAGGCTCTTGAGGGCAGAAACTCAATGGTCAGCGCGGATTTTCCCGCATATACCGCAAAATACGTCGACGAGCATCTCGGCGGAGATTTTATGTATTTCTCCGGCGCGATAGGCGGAATACGAACATGGCCTCTTGACGATAATAACGTTATTTCAATGCTTAAAACGGCGCAGAAACTCGGTGAATACGTCTGCTCGGTTAAGGATGAAAAAGAGCTTAAAGCAAGCATTAATATATTAAAACGCGAATTTTATATGGACGTTGAGAATCCCGTATTTTACGCGGCGGGCAAGACCGGAATTATCCCTATGAACGTAGAGTATACGGGGTCGGGAGATTTGAACGTCTCGGTTAAAACGGAGATGACATATATTTCGTTCGGCGGAGTAAACATGCTTCTGCTCCCGTGCGAGCTGTTTCCGGAGCTTCTTTTGGGCGGATATTTAAGTAAAGAGGAGTCGTCGATTGACGCGTCCCCCGATATAAATCCCGAACCGCTGTGCGATATAATCGGTGACAAAAATCTGCTTGTTTTCGGACTTGCGAACGACGAGATAGGCTATGTTCTTGCGCCGAACGATTATTTTCTCTCGGAGTCTAATCCGTTTATCGATCAGCCGGTCGATAAATTCGGCAGGAGACACTATCCCGAGACTAATTCGGTAGGTTCGGGCGCGGCGTATACTATCGCAGATAATTTTAAGGAAATTGTTAAAATAATAAAGTCAAAATGAAATGAAAGAGGAGTTGGAAAAATGCAGGTTGCTGTAATGGGCTTCGGTACGGTCGGTTCCGGCGTTGTTGAGCTTATGGACAAGAACCGCGACAGCATTGTTGAAAGAAGCGGACAGAATTCTCTGGAGGTAAAATATATTCTCGATATCAGAGATTTCCCCGACAGTATTTACAAGGACAAATTAGTAAAGGATTTTAACGTAATTCTCAATGACGACGACGTAAAAATCGTTGTCGAAACAATGGGCGGGCTCAAGCCCGCTTACGAATTCGTAAAAAAATGTCTTGAAAAAGGAAAAAGCGTCGTAACTTCCAATAAGGAGCTTGTCGCGCAAAAGGGCTTTGAACTGCTCGAAACCGCGAGAAAAAATAATGCGAATTTCCTGTTTGAGGCGAGCGTGGGCGGAGGTATCCCGATTATCAGACCGTTAAGTCAGTGCCTTGCCGCAAACGAAATAGACGAAATTGCGGGAATATTAAACGGAACAACCAATTTCATTCTGACTAAAATGATTAATGAGGGCGAGTCGTTTGATTCTGCGCTGAAAACCGCGCAGGAGCTGGGCTATGCCGAAAAGGACCCGACAGCCGACGTCGAGGGTCACGACGCGTGCAGAAAGATTTGTATTCTCGCTTCCCTTGCGTACGGCAGACATATTTATCCCGAGTTTGTTTCATGTGAGGGCATAACGAAAATTTCTCTCGCGGACGTTGCATATGCGAAAAGCAGAGGATATGTTATAAAACTTATCGCCAATGCAAAAAGAATGCCCGACGGTAAAATTTCGGCTTGCGTAGGTCCCGCATTTGTACGCGAACATTCACAGCTGGGCAGCGTAGAGGACGTATTCAACGCGATTCTCGTAAGAGGAAACGCGACCGGCGACGTTATTTTCTACGGCAAGGGCGCGGGAAAACTCCCGACTGCGAGCGCGGTTGTTGCGGACGTTATAGACTGCGCAAAGCATACGCAAAGACCTAAGGCTTTCGGCTGGAAGCATGACGGAGACGCTTCGTGCGTAGAGGATCCCGGCAAGGTTACCGACTCTTTCTACATCAGAGCGTTGACCGCCGACAGGGAAAAGACCGTTTCTGCTCTTAATGATAAAATCGGCGCATTAAGCGTTCTTTCGCGTCAGGGTGCGGACGAAAACGAGCTTGCCGTTATAACGAATCCCGTCGAGCGTGCAAGGCTTGACGAGGCGTTGAAGTCGATAAGCGGTTTGGATGTTAAATCGGTTATCAGAATTACGGATTATTAATTATAAATTATAATATATTTACCGGAGGAAATTATGGCTCTTATAGTACAGAAATTCGGCGGAAGCTCCGTTGCCGACGCCGAGAGGGTCAATAATGTCGCCTCGATCGTCACCGATACTTACAAGGCGGGCAATGATGTAATTGTCGTTGTTTCGGCACAGGGCGACACGACCGACGACCTTATTGACAAGGCGAAAGAGATTAACCCCAACGCTTCAAAGAGAGAGATGGATATGCTTCTCTCTGCGGGTGAGCAGATTTCTATTTCACTGCTCGCAATGGCTATCGAAAAAATAGGCTGTCCCGTCGTTTCGATGCTCGGCTGGCAGGCGGGCTTCATTACGAACAGCGCGTATTCGACGGCGAGAATTAAAAAAATCAAAGCCGAACGCGTTAAGAACGCTATCGACAAGCATCAGATCGTCGTTGTCGCGGGATTTCAGGGACTTAATAAATACGACGATATAACCACGCTCGGCAGGGGCGGTTCTGACACGAGCGCAGTCGCTCTCGCCGCCGTGCTTCACGCCGACAGATGTCAGATATTCACCGATGTTGAGGGCGTTTTCACCGCCGACCCGAGAAAGGTTCCCGGCGCGAAGAAGCTTGATGAAATTACATACGACGAAATGCTCGAGCTTGCAACGCTCGGAGCGCAGGTGCTGAATAACCGCTCGGTTGAAATGGGCAAAAAATATAACGTAGAGATTGAGGTTCTCTCCAGTCTGAAGAGAGTTCCCGGAACTGTTGTTAAGGAGTCTGCAAAAATGGAAAAAATGTTAGTCAGAGGCGTCACAAAGGACACGAACGTTGCGAGAATTTCTATAATCGATTTGCCCGATATCCCCGGTATCGCGTTCAAAATTTTCGCAAAGCTTGCCTCTAAGAATATAAATGTTGATATTATTCTCCAGTCCATCGGGAGAGAGGGTTCAAAGGATATTTCCTTTACCGTCGCGGGCGATAACGGAGACGAGGCTGTGGATATACTCAAAACCGCTATTCCCGAGCTTGACGATAAAAAGATTCTTTGCGAGACAAATATAGCAAAGGTTTCCGTAGTCGGTGCCGGCATGGAGACTCACCCCGGCGCGGCTGCTATGATGTTCGAGGCTCTTTATGAGCAAAATATCAATATCCAGATGATTTCGACCTCGGAAATTAAAATTTCCGTTCTTATCGATAAAAAGGACGCTGACAGAGCCGTCAGCGCGGTTCACGATAAATTCTTCCCCGAAGAAAACGGTTAATATAACGGATTGATATGAAAATTCCCCGAATCGCAGTGATTCGGGGATAAATTTTTGCCTTAAATTTGATTGATTATTCCGCGGTTTCTGCTGCGGGCGCGTTGTTTGACGCATATGAGGCTCTCTGTTTCATCAACGCCTCATGAACGTCGGACTTTGTTTTGCCGGTGAATTTATAGAAGAAGAAGGGGACTCCGGCAAGGAACATCATAAGACCGTGGAAAATGGTGTAGAAGAACAGCATCCATATCTTTGTTTTAAGCGACTGCATTGTTCCGTCGGAGAGTCCCTGGATGTAGCCGCAGATTGAATTTTCGCCGTAAAGTATTTTCGGAGCAAGACCGGAGGCTATCGTGCTGCTTATCGTAGTGAATACGCTGACAACGAACGCGAGGGAAGCGTCCAGTCTCTTGCCTGTCTTTAGCTCGATATCCTCGAGAACGTCCGCCTGGAACATATTGGGCAGAAGGTTCGACGCGCCGAATTGGAGACCTATGAGGAACAGACAGAGTATAAAAACTATCTGAAGCGGACCGCCGCTCTTTTCCTGATTGAAATAGATATATCCTACGCCGAACGCCAAGGTGTTAATTATAAGAGAATAGCATCCGCTGGCGATATATAGAACCTTTGAGTTGAATTTTTTAAGCAGGAAGTTGATTATTAGCATGCCGACGGCGGTTCCGATTCCGGTGGGGAGACCGAAAAGAAGGAATTTGCTCGAATCGCCGAGAAGAGCCGCTGCGAGGAATACGCCCATGAAGTTTGCGATTCCGCGGAAGTTTTTAAGAAATTCCGATACGATAATCGTCCACGCATATTTGTTTTTGATAATATCCATGAAGCCCTCAAGCGGGTTTTTCTTTTCGTTCGCATATTCGATGCGTTCTTTTGAAATCTTCATTCCGCCGAGCATGGTGAGAGTTCCGATAACACCGCTCAAACCGGCGCAGACAAGGTACTGCATGGATTTATTGTCTTTCCATATAAGACCTAAAACGAGGACGATAACAAGGGACGCCGAGTTTCCGACCGCCGATACGATGCTTCTGAATGACATAACGGTGTCGCGTTCTTTTAAATTAGGAGTCATAACTACGGCAACGCTGTTAATGGAGTTTCCGAATATATTCATTATACCCCAAAGCACACCGACGGTTATAACGTATACCATTAAAAACGCGCCCGAAAGCTCCTTGGGAATCCAGAAGTTCATAAACAGCAGTATGCCCATAGGAACAGCCGCTATCATTACAAGAGGTCTGAATTTACCGTGTTTTCCGATTTTTCTGCCGTCGATATACATAACTATAAAGAAGTTAAGTATAAACGGAATGACGCTCGTCATAATGTTGAACAGCGACATCTGCGAATCGGTCAGCTCTACGACGTCGACGAGATTCGCGCTTCTGAACGAGCCTATCATTCCTGTCATGTTTGTAAAGAAAAATACCGAAATCAGGTACCATATAAACTCGCCCTTGCCGACAAGCTTATTATTCGCGCCCGCTGAGGGAGCTTTTTTTGCTAATGAAGCCATGGGATTCACTCCTTAGTATCAATAATTATTTTCTGTTAATTTTTATTACCGTATTATAATCTCTTTGAAGCTCGTCGCCGATTAACGACAGTACGAATCCTTTTAAATCGGCGAATAGGGGATTCGATTTTCCCGCCTTTTTTTCGATTATCTTAGTAATCGGGGAAAGTCTGTCCATAAGCTTCGACATGGCGTTGTATACGGGCGTTCCTCGGATATAAGGTTCATTGCCGACGAAAACATTTCTCGCAAGCTCGACTCCGATATTCTTAACGAGTACGTGTTCAAGACTCTTGTCAACTTTAAACATCAGCATTTTTCCGAGCCTGCCGACGGTCAGTCTGTTGAGAAGCCCGCCCGCGAATTTTACGGGAATCTCCAGCTTTTCTTTTCCTTTCGTTCCGCCGAATCTCGCGCAGAACGCGTCGAAATCGTATGCCATTGCGTCGATGATATCTGTTATGACTGTGTTAAAACGCTTTTTCAGATAATCATGCGCGCTCAGCCCGCCGGTATCGTAATCAAAGCTGTCGAGCGTATATGAGGTTATGTCGGCAAGATTATTATTAAACGTAACTTTTCTGTAAGCACACGGGCATCCGACGATACAGCCCGTCTGAACGTCGGTAATTTTATTTCCGTTTTTCGTCGTATAGTCCGTGACAGCCTGCGCGTGCATGTGACCCGTGAAAATGAGGTCAAGTCCCGCGTCAGCCAATATATCCGCTGTCTTCTGCCAGTCGGTAAGGTGTGCGTCGTCAATAAATTCCATGACGGGCGAAAACGGGAGCAGGGGATAATGCGTCATTGCAAATATGTAATCGCCGGCTTCCTTTGCCTTTTTAATTTCGTTTACAGCCCATTCAAGCTGCGAGGGGTAAAGTCCCTTAAAGCTTTTGCAGTCGCCGTCGCAGTTTAACGCGAGAAGCCTTATGCCGTCCGCTATCCGTGCGACGTACGACATTGTTTCGCTGTGTTCGCTTATTGCCGAATCGAAACCGAAATCACGGTAAAAATCGCGAAGTTCGCTCCTGTCCATGCCCTTGACGGGAATCATTTTATCCCCCTCGAATTCACACGGATTTTCCGCATAATCGTGACGGGCGGTGATAAGATATATCTTTTTGCCGCGCTCTTTTAATTCGTACATCTTCTGCCGGATTCCTACATGGCTTTGATATTCGCCCCTGTAAACAAGGTCGCCCGGAATGAGAATAACTTCGGTATCCTTATCGTCAGCCAGCAATGAAAAGCACTTGTCTATAATTGCGGGCGTTTCCGCTATGCATTTCTGGTCGGAACGGCTGCGTGCTTCGTATGCCGGGCCCTCACTTTTGAACGAGGGGTCATAGTAGTGCAGGTCGGTTACGAGATAAAAGCTGAAAGTGTTCACGGCACGCCTCCTTTTATTTTTTAGATTACAGTATATAAAATACCATATTTCAAACGATTTTGCAACATAATGATGAAAAAAACAGTTAGAAAATTATGAATTTTTATTGTATTCCACAAGAACATGATTATTTGGCAACATATAATATACACATGTAGATAAAAAGACGCCGTAAAACAGAATTTACAGCGTCTTTATGTTTTTTTATAATATGTTATTGCTAAGGATTAGGGGAATAGGTAAAAACGTTTAAAACCGCGTTTTTAATATTTCCGTAATTTATATTACCAAATAACCTTGCTGTCGGAGTCTGCGACGGCTTTCTTGATGAACTCGTCAACGCTCATTGCACCGATATCGCCTTTGCCTCTCTGCCGTACGCCGAGAGTGCCGTTTTCAACCTCGTTGTCTCCGACTACGAGCATGTAGGGAATTTTCTGAAGCTGAGCCTCGCGGAGCTTGTAGCCGAGCTTCTCGCTTCTCGAATCCGTCTCCGCTCTGAGTCCAGCGGCGGCAAGCTTTTCCTCAACCTGCTTTGCATACTCGAAATGACGGTCGGCAATCGGAAGAACGATAACCTGTCTCGGAGCGAGCCACAGCGGGAACGCGCCTGCAAAATGCTCGGTTATAACTCCGATAAATCTCTCGATAGAGCCGAATACTACGCGGTGAATCATGACGGGGCAATGCTTTTCTCCGTCGGCTCCGGTGTATTCGAGACCAAAGCGTCCGGGAAGCTGATAGTCAAGCTGAATTGTTCCGCACTGCCACGTTCTGCCGAGGCTGTCCTTGATGTGGAAGTCAAGCTTCGGACCGTAGAACGCGCCGTCGCCCTCGTTGATTATATAAGACTTTCCGACTCCGGTGATTGCGTCCGCAAGAGCCTTTGTTGCAATCTCCCAGTCCTCCTCGTTGCCGATATGATCCTCCGGCATGGTGGAGAGTTCGATTTCGTAGGGGAGTCCGAACAGAGTGTAAACCTCGTCGAACAGCTGAGCGATTCTTACAACCTCGTCACGAATCTGTTCGGGAGCGAGAAGAATATGCGCGTCATCCTGCGTAAAGCATCTGACTCTGAAAAGACCGTGAAGCGCGCCCGAAAGCTCGTTTCTGTGTACTATTCCGAGCTCGCCGTAGCGGAGCGGAAGCTCTTTATATGAATGGGGTTCAAGCTCGTAAACAAGGATGCTGCCGGGACAGTTCATGGGCTTGATTGCGAAATCCTCGTCGTCGATAACCGTCGTGTACATGTCGTCGTGGTAATGATCCCAGTGTCCCGAGGTTTCCCAAAGAGAACGGCGCATGATCTGCGGGGTCGAAATTTCGAGATAATCCCATTTTTTATGAACCTGTCTCCAGTAATTGATAAGCGTGTTTCTCAAGACCATACCGTTGGGGAGGAAGAAGGGCATGCCGGGAGCCTCGTCTCTCAAAGCAAAGAGTCCGAGTTCCCTGCCTAACTTTCTGTGGTCTCTCTTCTTCGCTTCCTCAATCATCTGTAAGTAAGCTTCGAGGTCGCTCGCCTTTGTAAACGAGATACCATAGATTCTCTGAAGCATTTTATTCTTTTCGCTTCCGCGCCAGTATGCGCCCGTAGCGGAGGTTAATTTAAACGCCTTTACTCTGCCGGTGTCGGGAATGTGGGGACCCGCGCAAAGCTCCGTGAATTCGCCTTGTTTATAGAACGAAATCATCTCGCCCTTTCCGGCGTGCTCCTCGGTAAGCTCGACTTTGTAAATCTCGTCTCTGTCTTTAAAATATTTAATTGCGTCCTCGGGTGACATCTCGAATCTTTCGAGAGGAAGAGCCTCCTTGACGATTTTCTTCATTTCAGCCTCGATTTTTTCGAGATCCTCGGGTGTGAAAGGCTCCTTAACGTCGAAATCGTAGTAGAAGCCTTTGTCTATGGCGGGACCTATTGCGAGCTTGGCGTCGGGGAAAAGTCTCTTGACAGCCTGTGCGAGAATGTGTGAGGTTGTGTGCCAGAATGCCTTTTTTCCGTCGATATCGTCGAATGTAAGAATCTCAACCTCGCAGTCCTCGTTAAGGGGAGTACGCAGATCGCAGTTTTCGCCGTTTACCTTACCGAGACATGCCGCCTTATAAAGTCCCGCACCGAGACTCTTCGCCACGTCCATAACGGTAACGCCTTTTTCAAACTCCTTGAATGAGCCGTCTTTAAGTGTAACTTTTATCATAAGAATGCCTCCGTTTTTTTTATTATTAATATAAATAAAGCAAAAAAAGACTCCATCCCAAAAACGGGATGAAGTCTGAAGCTCCACGGTTCCACCCGAATTGCGGATATAATCCGCCTCTCGTATGACCTTAACGCGGTCAAAACGGCACGCCTTAACGCGAAAAAACGCTTTTCGGCGGCACTCGGGAGCGGTAGACTCTTTTTCATTCATGACCGCTCTTACAGCCTCGGGGCGGTTCTCTTAACAGAACGAAAAAATCTTTCTCCGTCATTGCTTTAATATATACGTTTATTATATTACGCCGACAGAGAGTTGTCAAGAAAAACTTATTATTTCTCGGCGTTTGTCTCGCTTTTTGTTTCGGTTACACTCCACTCGTCAAGATTTTTAAAAATATTGCCGTATGTGCAGTCGAGACGTCCCGATATGTTTCTCGAATAAATAAACACGCCCTGTCTGTAGCATATCGGAGCAAGGGGGATATCGGAGTTGAAAATATTCAAAAAGTCGCGCATGGTTATCTGCGAATTTTTATATTGCTGATACGCCGAGGCGGACGGACTCGACGAAGCGATACCGTACGTCGAAAACAGCGCGGACAAGTCCATGTTATCGGAGAATTTCATTTCTCCCAAATATAAATCGTAGCTTCCGTCAGAGAGAGCCTGCATATATTCAGACCATGTAAGTTTTGAAACGGTTACGTTTATGTTGACGTTTTTTAATGATTCCTTGATCTTATCGGCGGCAAGCGAGCGGAACGTGTTGTCCTCGTTTACTATAAGCGTCAGATTACACTGCGGATATCCCGAGGATTTAAGCAGTGCGGAAGCCGAATCGTAGTTTAATGCAAGTTCCGATTCGTCATAGCCCGAATTAAAATACTCGCTCCATTTCGGATTGAATACGGTATACGCGTTCGAGGCAAATCCCGAGTAGCAGTCGGAGACGATATCGACCCTGTTGACCGCGAAATTTACAGCCTGCCGAACCTGGGGGAGCGACAGCGCGGACGATGAAGAATTCATACCGAGATAAACGAGGTTATTAAGATTTACTCCGACATTCGACGCGGCGACTTTTAAATAGCTTCCCGATGAAAGATCGTCGAAAACACAGTCTATGTTTCCGCTTTCAAGGGCAAGCGCGAGCGTTGCAGACTCTGAAACAGGGTAGAGTTCAACCGTTCCGACACTCGGTTTTGAGCCGGAATATGACGGATTATAGACAAGTTTCGAATCGGAATACTTATACATTCCCGAGCCCACGGGAATACTGTCCTTTGACGAAGCTGTACCGGATTTTACAATCGGAAATGTCAGTACGTTTTTTATAAATTTATCTGCCGTATTAAGTTTTACATTGAGCGTGTACGTACCCGATGATGTTACGGAATCGATATTTTTCAGCTGCTGTGAATAAATATCGCTGTTTTTTGCCTGATTAAACGAATATACTACGTCCGACGCCGTAAGAGGGGACGAGTCGCTGAAGTGAATCGAACTGTTAAGCTCAACGGTCAGATTCTGCGGGTCTTTGAAAACGGACGATTTTGCAATCTGTTCATACGGAATATATGCGCTGTCGGTTTTGTAAAGCGACTGATACATAAGACACATCGCGTCGTAGTTTAAATTAGCCGTAACGAAAAAAGGATTGAGTGACGACGACTGAGACCATCCGATTCTCAGAGAGTCTGTCGGCGTTTTGTTGTTCGCTGAGGAATATGCAATGCTCTGAGAGAGCGCGTCGTTTTTTTCGTAGAGTTTTGTCTCGCCCTTTGAACATGAAGCAAAACCTATGCTTGTCAGAACCGCGCACAGCACTGCGGTAATTTTAATAAACGGCGATTTGTTTGATATCTGTCGTTTTTCCTGTTTTTTCATTGATAACAAAGATACATCCCTCCATTTTGCACCGAGAGCCGGGATTGGTAAATCTCACGGGCATATTGGTTTTGAATTTTTCTATAACGTCGCCCGGCGTAACGCCGAGAACCGAATCAACCGCGCCGGTCATTCCGATGTCGGTAATATATCCCGTGCCTCCCGGCAGAATCTGCGCGTCGGCAGTCGGAACATGTGTATGAGTACCGAAAACTGCGGTTACTTTCGAATCAAGATAAAATCCCATGGCGCGTTTTTCGCTCGTTGCCTCGGCGTGGAAGTCGAGGATTATATTTTTAACGGGCGAAAGCTCTCTTAATATATTATCTATTACATTGAACGGATTGTCAAGATTATCGAGATAAACCGTACCCATAAGATTTACGACCGCGAGTGAATATCTGCCCATGTCGAGGATATAATATCCTCTGCCCGGCGCGTCTAAAGGGTAGTTTGCGGGGCGTATCATCGGGAAATTATCCGAAAAAACGGAGTATATTTCGCGCCGTCTGTATACATGATTGCCCGTTGTGATAACGTCCGCTCCGCCGGTAAGCAAATCTGACGCGCTCTGCTCGGTAATGCCGTTGCCCTGCGCGGAATTTTCGCCGTTGACGATGCAGATATCTATATTGTTTTCCCGTTTGAATGCGGGGAGTCTTTTTCTTAAAAATGCGCGTCCGCCATCACCGACAACGTCGCCTATTGCCAATACTTTTATCATAAGCCACCTTGTAGAAAAGGGACGGTTATTGCGCCGTCCCTTTTTATTATTTTGCGTAGTCAAAAGCTCTGCTTTCTCTGATAATGTGAACCTTGATCTGTCCGGGATATTCGAGTTCGTCCTCGATCTTCTTAACGATATCGCGTGCGATAAGAGTCATCTGATCGTCGCTTACGACTTCGGGCTTAACCATGATTCTTACTTCGCGTCCTGCCTGAATTGCGAAAGATTTTTCAACTCCGTTGAATGAAGTTGCAATTTCCTCGAGTTTCTCAAGACGCTTGATGTAGTTCTGTACGTTCTCTCTTCTTGCGCCCGGTCGTGCCGCCGAAATTGTGTCAGCCGCCTGAACAAGACACGCGACAACGGTTTTAGCCTCTACGTCGCCGTGGTGAGCCTGAATTGCGTTAACGATATTCTCGTTTTCTTTGTATTTTCTCGCGGCCTCGACGCCCAGCTCAATATGCGAGCCGTCAAACTGATGGTCGAGAGCTTTTCCGATATCGTGGAGAAGACCGGCTCTCTTAGCAGACTTAACGTCGGCTCCGAGTTCCGCAGCCATAAGACCTGCGAGATATGAAACTTCGAGCGAATGGTCAAGTACGTTCTGACCATAACTCGTACGATATCTAAGTCTGCCGAGAAGTTTGACAAGTTCGCCGTGGAGTCCGTTGACTCCCGCGTCGATAACGGCTCTTTCGCCGACCTGCTTAATCGTAGCCTCAACCTCACGGCGGGATTTTTCGTACATTTCCTCAATTTTTGCGGGATGAATACGTCCGTCCTGTATAAGCTTCTCAAGCGTAAGTCTCGCAATTTCGCGTCTTACGGGGTCGAAGCTCGAAATCGTAATAGCTTCGGGCGTGTCGTCGATGATAAGGTCGACGCCTGTAATGGTTTCAAGCGAGCGGATGTTTCTGCCCTCTCTGCCTATGATTCTGCCCTTCATTTCGTCGTTGGGAAGATTTACTACGGAAACCGTAGCCTCCGCAACGTGATCTGCGGCACAGCGCTGGATTGCCGTTGTGATAATCTCGCGTGCGAGTTTATCGGCATCGTCCTTTGTCTGCTGTTCGATTTCTCTGATTTTAACCGCTTTTTCGTGAACAAGTTCGTTTTCGAGATTTTTGATAAGATAATCCTTAGCCTGTTCCTTGCTGAAGCCCGAAATTTTCTCGAGCATGTCGAACTGACTTTTTTTAAGAGTTTCTACCTCCGCCATTTTTTCGTCGGCGGCTTTAATCTTTTTATTGAGGATATCGTCTTTTTTCTCAATGTTTTCAGTTTTTTTGTCGAGCGTTTCCTCTTTTTGGATGAGTCGTCTCTCCTGGCGCTGGACTTCGCTTCTGCGTTCTCTTATCTCTTTATCGAGTTCGCTGCGCTGTTTGTGAATCTCATCCTTTGCCTCGAGGATAGCTTCTTTTTTCTTTGATTCGGCCTGATTTACGGCTTCGGTGACGATTCTGTTCGCTTCGTCCGTGGCTGAGCCTATTGCTGCCTCGGCAACCTTACGGCGGTGAATTGTTCCGACAATAAAACCGACCGCACCGAATATGACAGCTGCGGCAACTATCAGACCTATCGCTAAACCTGTGTTCAAATTTGCACCTCCGTTTTAAAATTTTTATCCGTAGAAGAACGCCGGGAACCGTACGTTCAATGCTTAATCGGAAACAATGCGTATATTACTACATTATTGTATTAATGTGTAAAACCTACAACATTATCTTTAATATTTTAGTATTTTTTTATCGTTTTGTCAAGTAGTATTCCTTTAACGATGTGAACAAATTGTAAACTGTTTAAAAAATTGTCGTCATGTCAAAAATGCGCCCTGTATGATATTTTTTTCTTTAAAAGCATTGTTTATCGAATTCAAAACGTCTTTTTTATTCCCCGACCAAAGGGGAGAAACCAGCGTTTTTTTGTCGCCGTCGCCCGTAATTCGGTGAATAACGATGTCGGCGGGAATGTGCGGTATGAGATATTCGAGAAGAGATATATACTCCTCTTTTTCGAATGTTTTTATTTTTCCTGCAAGAAAATCGGAATAAATCGGAGCGTCGGACGAAATGTAAAGCATGTGAAGTTTTAATCCCCATGTCCCGCATTTTACTGCAAAATTTATGCTCTCGAGCATGTCCTCTTTCGTTTCGCCGGGCAGACCGAGAATTATATGCGTTACGACTTTGATTCCCGCTTCGTTCAGCTTCCTTACCGCCGAAACGTATTTTTCGTTTTCATAAGAACGGCGGATGTATTTTACACTTTCCCCTTTTGTGCTTTGAAGCCCGAGCTCGACCCATACCGGTTTTATTTTATTAAGATTTTTCAGAAGTTCGATTTTATCGTCCTCAAGGCAATCGGGGCGTGTGGCGATTGATAAAACCTCGATATCCGGCGCGGAAATTGCTTCGGTGAATATTTTTTCAAGATAGCCGCAGGGGGCGTATGTGTTTGTAAACGACTGAAAATATGCGATGTATTTTCCCGAGGAATTTTTTGCTTTGACGCGCAGTTTTGCGAGTTCGATTTGTTTTAAAATACTGCCTTTTTCGCAGAATTCGCCCGAACCCTTCTCCGAGCAGAATATGCATCCGCCGAAACTTAACGAGCCGTCCCTGTTCGGACATGTCGTAACGCCCGACAGAGACAGCTTATATAATTTGTGACCGAATTCTTTTTTGCAGTAATCGTTTAGCGTAAAACAGCCCGTCATAATATCTGTCTGTAATAAAGTCCGCCCGTTTTTTTTGAGGGGAGCTTTTCTTTGTTTTTGAATAATTTATAAATCTTTTCGCACGTTTCTTTCTTTTCGAATGTAAAGTAAAGAAGCGAGAAATCGAGCGCGGACAGATCCTTGTCGCCTATGTACGTCGGGATAGAGTTTAAAAGCGACGAGTATTTTTTATATGAGCACATTATGTAAAACGGAGTTTTGTATCTGTCCTCGATTTTTGTAAGCCCGGTGCATTTTGAGCACCCGTCATTAGTCTGCGCGGGACAAGTGCGAAAACGCATCAACGGCATAAATCCGTATGCAAATGCGCCCTTCGGTATGTTCGAGGTCAGTTTTTTTATGTTGTCCATGGAGAGTTCTGCCGATACGACGATATCGCTTACTCCCATATCCGCGTAGACTTTTGCGGCGGCTGAGTTTAATATATTTGTATAATTCGACGCGTGAACGCGGAAATTTTCACTTATGCAGTAATCGATTATACCGATATTGTCGCAGTAAACGTCGTTTATGCCGAGAGCTTTAAGCCGGGCGAGCTTTTCCTTAACTTTTTCTTCATCCGACGGGTAGATAAGCGCGGGAGTTTCGGCGAAAACGGAGCCCGAATAATCTTTTATTATATTCGGATTTTTAAGAATTTCGTTTAACGGCAGAATGATGTCGTCGTGCAGTTTTAAATTAAAAATCTGTTCTGCGGACGTAAATCTCATTCTTATTTTTTTGTCTCCCGAGGAAACGATACGGGGTTGTTCCGTTTCGTTATCCGCCGGTGGATCGTAAAATTTTTTAGGATGCAAAACCGCTCTTTTTTCGTAGAGAGAGTCGAGCGCGCGCCTTCTCATTGAATTAAGCGACGATGCGGAGAGGGAAATGCCGTCGGCAATATCCGCATTAAATGAATTTATATAAAAAATCGTTCCGCCCGTTTTTGAAAAGCATTTTTTTGCAAAATCGTAATCAAGAGGTTTTGATTTGGCTTCTTCCGGAACGTCACCGTTTATTCTAACGGAATTTACGCCGTCGGAAACCGTAACGAATGATGAATTTTTATCCGCATGAAAATCGACCGAAATACCGACGGACTGAATTTCGTCCTTATATAAAAACGCAAGGGAGCTTAAAACGTCTTTCGCGGCGGTTACGTCGTCTTTTAATCTGTAACCGAACATGTCGAGGTTTCGTCTGCCGGTATAATAACCGTCGGTAAAACCGCTTCTTGAAAATACGCTTCTCAATGATTCGGAATCATAACTGAGTCCGTCCCTTGATTTCTTACATGAATTTACCGCGGCGGCAACATACTCGGGGCGTTTCATTCTGCCCTCGATTTTAAGAGACGTTACGCCGATTTTTTCAAGCTCAGGAATGTATTCAATCAGCGACGAATCCTTTAACGACAGCGCGTGCGTTCTGTTGTGACATTTGAAATCGAGTCTGCACGGCTGGGCGCATCTGCCTCTGTTTCCGCTCCTGCCTCCGAGCATGGACGATAGATAGCACATTCCCGAAACGCTCATACACAGCGCGCCGTGAACAAAAATCTCCGTTTCAATATTCGGAACTTCGCATAATGTTTTTATTTCGTCTTTCGTAAGCTCTCTGGGCGCGACCGCACGGACGAATCCGAGTTTTTTTAATGCTTCAAGTCCCATAACGTTGTGAACCGCCGTCTGCGTGGAGGCGTGCAGCCTTAACTCGGGACAGTGTTTTTTTACAATTTCGGCTATGGCAAAATCCTGAACTATAACGCCGTCAACGCCCGCTTCCGCAATTGCTTTTACCGCGTTTTTTGCGTCAAGGTATTCGTCGTCTGTTATCAAAGTGTTTATCGCCGCGTATACCTTTACGTTCCTTGCATGAGCGTATGATACCGCCTCTTTTAAGCTTTCGGGCGTGAAATTTTCCGCCGAGCTCCGTGCGGAAAAACGGTCTAATCCGAGATAGACCGCGTCCGCGGAGCTCCGCACGGCGGATATCAGTTGTTCGTGTCCGCCCGCAGGGGCGAGAATTTCAGGTTTGTTCATGAAAATACTCCGTTTAACATTTTAAATATATTAATATAATATACCAACTTTTTATTAAAAAATCAATAATCCGTTCGGCGAAAAACGACTTGAAAACATTATATATATGTAATACAATTATGTTTAGGTGATTTGAATGGAAAATATGTGTAATATATGTCCGCGCAGATGCAATGTCGACAGAAGCGTCAAAACCGGATTCTGCGGGCAGAAAAACGTCCTGCGCGTCGCGCGTGCCGCCGCTCATTTTTGGGAGGAGCCGTGTATAAGCGGAGCGGGCGGTTCGGGCACGGTGTTTTTCAGCGGATGCAATTTAAGATGCGTTTTTTGTCAGAATTCGCAGATAAGCTCGGGCGGATTCGGCAAGGATATAAGCGTAAAAAAGCTTAAAGAAATATACGAGCGTCTTATAGATTTCGGCGTTGACAATATAAATCTTGTTACTCCGACTCATTTTACCGACCTCATAATCGAATCGCTCGACGAGGAACTGCCTGTCCCCGTCATATGGAATTCGGGAGGCTATGACTCCGTTGAGACGATTAAAAAATTAGAGGGTAAAATCGACGTTTATATGCCGGATTTAAAATATATGAATTCGGAAACTGCAAGGAAATATTCGTCTGCGCCGGATTATCCCGAGACCGCGGTTTCGGCGATAACGGAGATGTTTAATCAGGTCGGAAAGTCCCGTTTTGACTCTGACGGTATGCTAAAAAAAGGCGTGCTCATAAGACATCTGATACTGCCCGGAAACGTTGAAAACACACTTGACGTTATTGATTGGGTCAGCGGTAATTTTAACAGCGGTGACGTTTTGTTCAGTCTGATGAGACAGTACACGCCCCCCGCGTTCGACACCGGATTCAAAGAACTTTCGCGCAGGGTGACGGACGCGGAGTATGAAAGGTGCGAAGATTATATGTATCTTGCGGGAATCGAGGACGGATTCGTACAGGATATATCGTCCGCCGAGAGCGAATACACACCGCCGTTTAATTTAGAGGGCGTTGAGTGATTTAATTTTGTAATTTTATTGAATATTCAAAAAGTATGTGATAAAATTAGAAAATAAAATGAAAAGGGTTGGTTGTATGTCAGAGGTTAAGGAAAAAACCGGTCTCGAAAAGCCGGAAGAGAAAACTCAGGGCAAAAAGAACGCTTTGCAGGCTGTTAAATTTGCGCTGTTTTCGTGTTCTGCGGGTATAATTCAGCTCGGAAGTTTCACGCTCATGAGCGAGGTTATCGTAAAAACGGATTTCATTCAGAATCTTATGGCGAATCATGAGACTTTCGCAAAAATCATGGAGAACGAATACGGTCCGATGTATCTTATCGCGCTGATACTCTCAGTTTTATGGAACTTTACGATAAACAGAAAGTTTACGTTCAAATCGGCGGCGAACATTCCGATAGCCATGCTTAAGGTTTTCGGCTACTATCTCGTATTTACTCCGCTGTCAACGGTTATAGGAAATTACTGTACGGCAAAATTCGCGTCTGTCGGCGGAATCGATTACATAGTTCTTGGAGTCACGATGCTTTGCAATATGATAACCGAATTTCTGTTCTGCAAATTCGTTGTTTACAGAAATCAGGAGAATACCGCGGTTAAGAAGGAAAAAAAGAAATAATAAAAAGGGGACTGTAAAAAACGAATTTACAGTCCCTGTGTTTTTTCGCGTTTTAAGTTTAATCAGGTTTTGTTACCGATAATGATACTGCGGATAACTTCAATGATAACCTTGAACATTTGCTTGAGCATTACGAGAATCGAAGCGGCAAGATTGCCTTTTCCCTGTTCGAACGTAAGGTAAACGAGGATGTTGGTGTCTTCGTTAATCTCGCTGATAGTGTAAATGCCGTGCTCGTCGGGAGTCAGAGTCTTGTGGTTAGCCTCGACAATAGCCATAGCATTTGTATACTTGGGATTGCCGTCGGCGTCGCGCTCAACTTCAATCGTGAACTTGAAATCTGCACCGGGTTCTACGTACTGATCGTAACCGTCGAGGGGATGAATGTAGCATCCTTTGTTCTGAACCTCATACGAAACATAGTACGTCTGATAATCTCCGTCCGAAGCGTAAGCTATAACGGCGGGGAACGATACGAGCATGGTGAGAACAAGTAAAACCGAAATTATTTTTTTCATGGAATCTCCTCCGTTTTATGATTTATTGAATTGATTATAGCAAAAGAGAGTCGAACCCCATAAGCCCAAAACGCACCGTCTCACGCCTCTGAGAACGGTTTTTTCCTTGAAATACGCCAGTATTCCTGCGAAAAAGAACCGTCCCCATAGACGCAATCCGCTGTATTTTGGGTGCGGAGCAGTTTATATCAATCATATTTTCGTTTCGGCAAGGCAAGGGAACGCAGAAAGCCTAACGGCTTTCAAGTTTCTTTAACGCAGTCGAAGCGGAAAGAGGGTGGATATAAACCTTATGAGTTCGACTCCCTTTTGCTATAGCAGAAAAACAATAATTTACCGCATTACCGTGCGATAAATTATTGTTGTCCGCGTCAGGACTTTTGTCCCGGCGCGGACTTTTATTTTACTTCATTTTTCATTCTCAGAGCAATATAAAGGAGGAAAAATTTATTTTATCTGAGCGTACCGTTTACAACCACCGTTGTAACGCCGGGCGTCGATGTAACCTCACCGGTTGCCGGGTTCTGTGTAAACGTCGCCGCGGGAACTGTGAGCGAATACGCGCTTGCCGCGGCGGGAAGGGTCAGAAGTCCCGAAGCATAAGTATAATCCGCAGAAGGTACCGCCGTGCCGTTGACCGTTATCGAATTGATTACGGGCGCGGGGTTGAACGTATCGGAGAGAACCACGTTTGACGCGGGTGTATTTCCGTAGTTATAAAGAGTAAATGTGTAGGTTATTGCGCCTCCGTCTGTGAGGGTTTCGGGGCTTATAGCCTTAAACATTGTAACTCTCGCAAAGTCGTCCGCAGTAACGGTCGCGCTCGCGCTTGCGCTCTGTCCGAGTCCTTGCGCCGTCGCCGTAACGGTATTGGTTATCGTCGAGTCGGAAGCGCCCGAAGCGTACGAATTGGGAACTGCATTATAAACGATAAGCGCGTTTGCCCCGGAGGCAAGCGACGGAATTGTAAATGTAACCGCCGACGATGTGACCGTCGGGGTAAGGTCTGATGAGTAAACGCCGTTTACATAGAGCTTTGCAGGTCCCGTATAAGTAAGCGGTACTGCCGTCGCGCCCGCGAACGCATAGGTACCGAGGTTATCGGTGACCGTAATATTATTGAGCGCCGCCGCGCCGTTATTTATAAGACTTATCGTATACGCGATATTCGACCCGGGAGTATAGTCCGAACCGACCGCGGTTTTTGCCAAAGCCAAGGTATCCTCTATTACAGCTGTCGCAACGTTTGAAATCGCAGAACCGCTCTGCGCACCGTAGGCATATGTAAGAGAAGCCTGGTTTGTTATGGATACAGCCATTATATCAACCTCTCGTTTCTTTAATTATTCGAGGGAATACCCCTCGGTATATAATATGAGAAACCCGAGAGTTGGTGCGGACAAATATTTTACCCGCGCCGGCTGTCTTATTAATATAATATACTTGGTTTTATTTTATATACAACGGTAAATTCCTGTATGACGTCGCCCGTTTCGCTGTTTTTGCATTCATAGTTAACAATGTATTTACCGCGCCTGTGCGGTACGAATTTTATAATAAAACTTTCGTATGAATACGGGTTATTTTCGGGTACGCCCTTTGATTCGACAGTAATTTCCGCAGCGTCCTTACTGCATGAAGCCGTCCACGCGCACCCGCTTTTGACCGGTGCATTCAGAGCGTCTATATAAAAAGTGTCGCCTTTTCGTCCCTTAATTATAATTGTTCCGGGCTTTTGTATCCGGCACGCCGTTTTGAGCATTTCGCTCACGTCGTTCTCGTCAACCCTGCCGTCCGAATTGCAGTCGTAATATGTGCCCGGAGGAAAGCTCCCGCCTTGTTTTTCATATTTTCGAATCAGTTTTAAGCATTTTCTTGCGTCAAAAACGGTTAAAAATCCGTCGGAATCGTTGTCGCCCGGACGTGAAAAAGATTCATATCCCGGAATGTACTTCGGGAAAATAATATCCCAAATACTTTCTTTGAGATCACCGCCGGACGGATGACTTTCATACTCCGAAGGCTGTTCGGTCACGGCGAATGAATTAAGGGATAAAATCATAATCAGAACAAGAATAATAAGGAATAAATTGCCGAAGTCTTTTTTCATAGTAACTCCTCCGTTTTTGTCCCGATTCTATTTTACATTATGAAAAGGAAAAAATATATAATTATAACGGCAATGTAACTATTTTCGTTTAAATAAACATACGGACAAATATATAATTGCATAATTTACACAAAACAAGGCAATGAACCGAATCAATCGGCACATTGCCTAAGTCTTTTATTCGATACAGGTTATTTCGAACAGCGCGTATCTCTCTACCTCATCGGTATAGCCGATCTGCTCAACCTCAAACGTATAAGTTCCCGGTTGTGCAGGCGTTACATGAAGAATGTGTCTATCGGAATCGCCGGGATTTGATGGTTTTTTATGAGGTATTATCTCACGTTCTATCTTTAATTCGTCAGAACTCTCCGTCAAACAAACCAATTTCCACAAGGTGTTAAACGGCCCGAATTTTAATTCCTGTCCTACGCGGAGCGTTACAGGGAAACCGCCGAGTTTTGCACAATATCTAAGAAGTATTCTCGCGTCCGCCGCCGTTATTTTACCGTCAAAGTTTACATCCGCGTTTTTTTTCTGATAGTCCTCCAAATCTTCAAGTTTTGCAGAAAACCTTAACACATCGCGCGCAGCCGCGGCATTACGTTCATAACTTACATAACCGTTATTAATTACTTTGTGTACATATCCCGGAAAAAAATCTAATTCGACACCGTCGGTTTTTTCTTCCGTTTGGTCGGTAACCGAAACCGCTCCAGTCGGCAGAATAAAACCGATAATCATTAATACGGACAATATAAATGTAATAATACGTTTCATAAAGAATCGCTCCTTTTTATTATAAAAAATTTATGTAAAATACGGAAACTCTGTTTCCAAATTTGAAGAATATCGAAGAACAAACTGCGCGTCGCTTGACGTAAGGGAACCGCTGCCGTCGATATCGGAACGAACAAACTGTTCATCGCTATAACTTTCAAGTCTTGAACAATATCTTAAAATTAATCTTGAATCTGTTGCTGTAACAAAACCGCTGAAGTCCGCATCTCCCATATTAATTTTTAAAGATCTGTTTGCGCTTCTGTTAATAACATAACCGACTCCGCCTCCGTAATTATTAATTGAATTAGAATTAAAAGCATTATATGTTATCCAACCGTATCCATTTTGTCCCCGGTTAGAACCATAGGAATTCAAATACTTAAAAGAAAAGAAACTAAATACAGGTCTTTGATTTTTTAGAATGTTTACAAAACATTGCTTTGTCCTCCGTTTTTTGTAATTTTATTATACGATAAATAAATAAAAATGTAAATAATTGTTTCATTTTTGTAATTATTTTCGTTAAAATATCCATAGAAACGGATTTTAAATTGCATATTTCACATAAAAATAAGACAGCATGCCGAAGTTTTTTTCAACATACTGCCCAATATTTTTAACGGTATTTTCTTATTTTGCTTTTACAGAGTCCTCATACGCCTTTTTAAACGCGGGAATCGAGCGGACTATCATATCATACGATACGCAGTACGAGGCTCTGACATATCCCGGACAGCCGAACGAATCGGCGGGGACAAGCAGAAGGTCGTACTTTTTGCATATCTCGCTGAACGCGTTGTCGTCGCCGTCGGGAGCTTCTATGAACATATAGAACGCGCCGTCGGGGCTTGCGCATTTATAGCCGATATCCGTAAGCGATTTATAGAGATAATCCCTGTTCTTTCTGTACGCCTCGATGTCGGGACGGACAGACGCGCACTTCTCGATAACGCGCTGGAAGAGCGACGGAGCGCACACGAAACCGCTGCACCTTGCCGCGCCTGCAACAGCCGCGTACAGACGCGCTGAATCGTCGGCTTCTTTAGGAACGAGGACATATCCTATACGCTCACCGGGGAGCGAAAGCGACTTACTGTACGAATAGCACACGATTGTGTTTTTATAGAACTTCGCGGTGAACGGAGTCGGAACCGACGTAAAATTAAGCTCTCTGTACGGCTCGTCGGAGATAAGATAAACGGGGTGAGAGAACTCCGCCGACTTCTTTTCAAGAAGCGCGCCGAGCTTCTTCACCGTATCCTCAGAATAAACCGTACCCGACGGGTTGTTGGGCGAATTTATAATAACCGCCTGCGTATTTTCGGTTATCATATTTTCAAGTTCCGAAAAATTAATCTGAAAATGCTCCTTGTCCGCGCTTACGCATTTAAATGTAAGACCGTTTGACTCTGCAAAGCATTTATACTCGGGGAAATACGGAGCAACTGCGATAAGCTCGCTTTTTTCATTCGCGCATAACGCTCTGAATACAGAGATAAGCGAAGCCGCCGCACCGCACGTAAGGTACAATTCGCCCGCTTCGTACGAAGTGCCGAAACGCGAATTGAGATCGTCCGCAATAGCTTTTCTTGCGCCGAAATCGCCTACGGCGCTCGTATAGCCGTGAACGTCTATCGGGTCGCGCTCGTTTAATATATCAATAATCGCCGTCTTGACTTCTTCGGGTGCGGGAACGCTCGGATTGCCGAGAGAATAATCATATACGTTCTCAGCTCCGACAACGGCTTTGCGCTGACTGCCGTACTCGAACAAATCTCTTATAGTCGAGCGGTTGCTGCCGTAAAAATAATATTTTTCGTTTAACACGTTTTACGCCCCCTGATGCTCAAAGCCCGCTCTGAACGCCTTGAGATTTATATCAAGAATCTTTTCGGGAAGAACCTCTTTCAAAACTTCCTCCCAGTCTATATCGGTCATGCCCGTAGCCTTTATCATCGCGCCGAGCAGAACGATATTCATACATCTCGCATTGCCCAATTCAACCGCGATATGACCCGCGTCGAGAACGACGGTCTTAAAATTCTTCTGCATAGCTTCGACCGTTCCCTCAGGGTATTCGCACATACCCGAGGCTACGCTCATGGGTACTATTTCGTAATCGTTGATAACCGCGGTGCCGTCCTTTTTAAGGAAATGCGAATATCTGACGGCTTCCATTTTTTCAAACGAGATAAGCATATCCGCCTGTCCCTCGCCGATAATCGGCGAGTAAACCTTATCGCCGTAGCGAATCTGAGTTGAAACGCTTCCTCCGCGCTGGCTCATACCGTGAACCTCGCTCATTTTAACGTCGTAACCCGCCTTGATAAGTCCGCGGGTGAGTATCTTGCTGACAAGGATAGCTCCCTGTCCTCCGACTCCTACTATAAGTAAGCTTCTTACCGGCATCTTATTTCTCCTCCTTTTCAATCGCGCCGAACGGGCATACCTGATTGCATACCGTACAGCCTACGCAGAGCGTTCTGTCAATATCGGCTTTTCCATCCTTCATTGAAATAGCGGGACAGCCGACTTTCAGGCACTTTTTACAGCTTCTGCATTTATCAGTATTGACATGGCACATACCGATGTCATGTTTGACTTTCTTAAGGAGAAGGCACGGTCTGCGCGTGATAATCGCCGCGGGAACCTCGCTGTTAAGCGCGTCGTTTACAGCCTTTTCCATGGCGGTAAGATCCTGCGGGTCGACGATTATAACATTCTGATAACCCATAGCTTCGAGAAGTTTTTCGGGTCTTATTGCGGGAGCGGGCTCGCCCATGAGAGTCTCACCGCTGCCGGGGTTGTCCTGCTGACCGGTCATACCGGTAATCGAGTTATCAAGAATACAGGGGATGATTCGTCCCTTATTATAAATAATCTCCGCAGCGCCCGTCATTCCCGAATGGAAGAACGTCGAGTCGCCGACTATGCCGAATACTTTTTTATCGTTCTCGCCCATGACCTCGAACGCCTTTGAAATACCCATGCCGACGCTTAGACCGCCGCCCATACATACGCAAGTGTCCGTAGCGCTGAGGGGCTTCGCGCTGCCGAGGGTGTAGCATCCGATATCGCCCGAGATAACGTAGTTTCTGCCTTTTCCGAGAGTGTAGAAGAATCCTCTGTGCGGGCATCCGGGACAGAGTACGGGAGGTCTGCCGACCGCCTTTACGTCAAGCTCTGTAAACTCGGCTTTTTTGCCGAAAATACACTCGTTTAATATCTGCGGGTTAAGCTCGTACATATTCGGAACAACGTCCTTGCCGATACAGTCGATACCGGCGGCCTTAATCTGCTCCTCCATGAACGGCTCGAGCTCCTCGATAACATAGAGTTTCTTAACCTTTGAAGCGAAATCCTTAATAAGCTTCATGGGCATGGGATATGTAAATCCTAACTTAAGGAACGACGTGTCCTCGGGGAAAACTTCCTTTGCGTACTGATACGCAACGCCCGCCGTAATAACGCCGACATCCGAGCCGTTCATTTCGACCTTATTAAGTTTCGACGTGCATGCAAACTCAGCCATATCCTTTAACTTCTGTTCGAGGATAGGATGATGCGCCATTGCATTCGCGGGAGTGGAAACGAACTTCGTCGGATTCTTTTTATATCCCTCATATTTAAAATCGTATCTCTCGCCGGGCTCCACAAGGCTCTTCGAATGACATACTCTCGTAGTGACTCTGAAAAGTACGGGGATATCGAATTTCTCGCTTATCTCGTACGCTTCCTTAATAAAATCCTTACACTCCTGCGAATCCGACGGCTCTATCATAGCCATCTTCGCGCTCTTTGCATAGTAGCGGTTGTCCTGCTCGTTCTGGGATGAATGCATCGACGGGTCGTCCGCGCTTATAATTACGAATCCCCTGCCGATACCGTTGTACGTCGCCGTGAATATCGGGTCGGCCGCTACGTTCATTCCGACGTGCTTCATCGCGCAGACGGAGCGAACTCCGCCGATTGACGCGCCGTACGCGACCTCCGCCGCGACCTTTTCGTTGGGCGCCCACTCGCAGTAAACGTCCTTATATTTCGGGAGATTTTCGAAAATCTCCGTGCTGGGTGTTCCGGGGTATGCGGAGCCTACCTTGACTCCCGCTTCCCACAGTCCGAGAGCCGCTGCCTCGTTGCCGGACATAAGCTGTTTCATAATATATCACCTTTTCCGTATTTTCTTATATAATTATACATTATTATAATTATAGCACGCCCGTACGCGTAATACAACGTAAATTTTTTATTCCTATACGAGTCAAATTTTGTGAACGTTGACACGATTTTCATTGTTTTTTAACTTTAAATATGTTATTATTAAGAAGAAGGTGCTGAAGATTTTTATGAAAAAACTGATTATATATATTTTCGCCGTGATTTCGCTGATGTCCGCTTTTATTTTAAGCGCGTCCGCCGCCGGCGCATATTCCATAAAAAAAGTTAATATAACAGCCGAACCGCAGATAAACGGCGACGCGTCTGTCTTGAGCGAATGGACTGTTGAATTCGGCGCAGAGCGAAGCGGCGGTTTCGAGCTTGAAATTCCTATTCCCGCAAAAGCTGAGTATAAATTTACGTCGGTAGATAATATTTCCGCCGACATCGATTCGTCAAACGTTCCGCTGAGCGCAGAGGCATCGACCGACATTGACGGCGGGTACGCGGATTATACATATACGCTGAGCGAATCGGACTCCGCGATAAAAGTAAAGTGGAACCTTAAATGTTTCGGCGAAACGCACGTTTTCAGGCTCTCCTACACTCTTTCCTCGGTCGTAAAAAATATTGACTCGCAAAACGTTTTTTACTGCAATTACATTCCCGAATCAATTTCGCCCATGTGCGAAAACGCCTCGATAACGGTAAAACTTCCGTCTGACTGCTCGGGCAAAGACGTCGGACTTTTAACATCTAACAATTATAAATGCACCAGGGACAAAACCTCCGTAACCTTCACGGGCGGAAAAACGCCGGGCGGAGCGTTTATCGGCATTTCGATTCCGTCGGACAAGTTTACGTCTCTTCAGACATACACAACTTCGCCCGAGGGCTGGACGGCGGGCAGAATAATCCTGCTTATTATCGCGTGTGCGCTCGCACTGACGGCAATACTCTGTATTATATTCTCAAAACGCATAATGATATTTTTATTCAGACGTTCGTGCCGTAAGAATTCGTATATAGAGCCGAGCGACAAGGCGATTGAATCCGCCATGAAGTCTCTGAGCGCCGCCGAGATTCTGAAAACAACGTCGTTATCCGTTTACAATGAGGCCGATTTGTTCATTTATACCGTTTTACAGCTGGCGCACAGGGGCGTTCTGATTAAACACAAAGGCGCTGTTCTTCCGTCGGGCGAGGGCGGAAAGCTTAAAAAACACGAGGAAAAAGCGCTGAGCTTTTTCACCGATGAAAAAACGAAATCAAGCGCAGACTTCTACCGCTTTATCAATAAATTCAACAGAAAAGTAAAAGGCGTTTCGCCGTTTGCGTGTCTTAATAAAACAAAGCGCGAACTTTGCAGAAAATGCTTTGAAATCGAATCGACAGCCGAAACTTACGACGGCATAATAGGCTCGTCGATAAGCGAGGACGTTTTTAAAACGGGCAAAATCTCCGACGCGGATTTGGTCAGATTCATGTTCAGTGAAAATAACGGAAAAAATCACGTCTCGAACGGACTTTTCGCATTCAGAGAGGTCTACGAGGACGGTTTTGAAGAAATATTGAAAGAGAAAAAACACGGATAAGGGGCGTTAAAAATGAAAAAATACGTTGTAGCTCTCATTCACGAATACGGCTCTGCCGGCAGACTCATAGGCAAAAAACTGTCCGAAAAGCTCGGTATAGGCTATTATGACAAAGAGATTCTTGCGCTGCTTACGAAGAAAAAGGGCATATCCCCGCATGCGGCGGAAGAACTTGACGAAAAAAGAACGTCGAGCTTTCTCTACTCCGTATTTTCCGCCTCGCAGACACGTCCGCTCAACGACGAGGTGTTCATTGCAAAAGCGGATATTATAAAGGAGCTTGCCGACGAAAAATCGCCGTGCGTTATCATAGGTTCATGCTGTGACTACATACTCTCCGGCAGGGACGACGTTATAAAGGTGTTCATACACGCGCCGTTTGAAAAGAGAAACGAGCGCCTTGCAAACGAATTAAAAGAAAAAAGCGCGAACACACCCGGAATTCTTAAAAAGAAGGACAAGCAGAGAGCGGACTACTACAATCATTTCACGTTCAATAAGTGGGGCGACATGAAAAATTACGATTTGTGCATAAACAGCGAGATAGGCGCAGACACCGCCGTCGATTTAATTGCCGCCGTGATAGGCGATATGTTTAAAGATTAAGGAGTTTAATATTTATGAATTATATATCACCGTCAATACTTTCCGCCGATTTTTCGCGCCTGGGCGAGGAAATTTCAAACATATCCGATGCGGGCGCCGATATGATACATATTGACGTAATGGACGGCATGTTCGTGCCGAATATTACGCTCGGCGCGCCGATTGTTAAGGCTGTCAGAAAATGCTCGGATAAAATTTTCGACGTTCATCTGATGATAAACGAGCCGATAAGATACGTTGAGGACTTCGTAAAGGCGGGCGCGGACATTATATGTTTTCACATAGAGGCGTCGTCCGACGTCGGGGCGACGATTGACAAAATAATTTCGCTCGGCAAAAAGCCCGCGATAGCATTAAAACCGGGAACAAAAGCCGAAGAAGCGTTCAAATATCTTGATAAACTTTACATGGTTCTCGTAATGACGGTCGAGCCGGGATTCGGCGGTCAGAGCTTCATGCCCGACATGATGAGCAAGGTTAAAGCCGTAAGAGACGAGTGCGTAAGACGAAACCTCGACATGAGAATCGAGGTCGACGGCGGAATCAGTGACAAAACCGCTCCCCAAGCCGTCAATGCGGGCGCGGACGTTCTCGTCGCGGGAAGCTACATTTTCTCCGCCGAGGACAGAAAAGAAGCTGTGGAAAAATTAAAAAACGCAAAATAAACAATAATTTATCGCGGTAAATTATTGTTTTGCGGGTGTTGACAAATTTTTATTTCACAAGTATAATATAAATACAAGGAGCCATCCGATAGACGGTTTTCCCTGTGTGTTTAGCTAAAAATAGCCGCCGACAGTAGGAATGGGGCGGTTATTTTTTATCTCGACGTTCGATAAGAATAATTATTAACATAACAATGGTTATGTAGACAATAGCTTCTGCCATCGACATCACCCCCTTATCAGAAATAAGAGGGCTGATACCCTCTTATGATAAAAGGGCAAACCGCCTACCGTTTATAGATAGCTCCAAGGTTCGCAGAATTATTCTGCGGACTTTTTTATTTTACCGCAATAATCTTTTTTTGTAAATACCATTTAAAAAATCGACAGAATTTCACACAAAATCTATTCACTCTTACTTCAAAAAAATCGGCGGTCGTATGACCGCCGAATCTTTTTATTTATTTGTTGTTCCAAAAGAGGATTTTATCAAAATATCCTCTTCCGCCGACAGTGTCCATTATAACGTCGTCGAGCCATGTTACAAATTTATAGAACATTCTCTGGAACCACGACTGACCCGACGAGGACGAAGCCTGCGAGTAACCGACGTTTACGAGAGCCTGTCTCAAATCCGCCGTAACTTTATCTACGACGTCCTGTCCGCTGACGGTATCCGCATAAACGGCCTTTGCCGCGTCGTACGCCGTTTTAACCTCGGCAATCTGCTCGTCGGTGTACTTGCCGTCCTCATTCGCCATCATTTTCTCGGCGTCGGGGAATACCCAGCGTTTAAGCTGTTTCGTATTTCTGGCAATGAGCCACTGTGAGAATTCGGGGTCGGAATTGATATCCTTAATCTCGCCCGTGAGGAGCTTACCGCACAGTTTTATTGCAACGTCGTTATAGCCGATCTCATGATGCTGATTCGTGAAGAACCAGGTAGTATCGGGTGAGAAGCAGGTTGAAGCGTCAACACTGCCGTCGGGAGAGGTATAAGCGTTCTCATAGCCGAGACTCTTGCCCGCCTTTGCCGTCGTCGCGCCGATAGAAGTCGAAACAACGGGGATAACCGCGTCGGAATTCGTCTTTGCCGTGCTTGCAACAATACCGAAGAAGTTGTATGTTCCGTCGAGGTACGTAAGTCCGTAGCCCGAAAGCGTGTAAACATCAACGCCCTGTGCTTTTGCACAAGCAAGGTTTGATTTGAGATTGACTCTCGCTTTCTGGAAAGCGTCGGTCTTTTCTCTTAATACGGCGTGATCGTCGTCGGAGAGATATCTGTCCGCGAGAGCCTCATATCTGTCCGAGGGAACCATAGCCCACATCTGTGCGTCATTTATAAGAATAGTATCGAGTATTCCGTCCATTGCCGCGGTAAGAATCGCATAAAGACAGGGTTTGGGGAGAAGTCTCAGAGCGATATTGATAAGGTGTCCGACGGCTCTGTCGCTTCCGTTAGCCTCCATAACCGCGGGAATGTAGTCATGGTAGAGGAACGTATCGTCAAGATTCCAGTTTCTGCCGTAGAAGTCGCCGATAATCTCGGTTCCGTCGAGACAGGAAACGATATTGATTATTCTGTTGATATTCGAGAAATCGCCGTTATAGTTATCGGCAATCGTCTGACAGTACGCGTCGAGAACCGTTCCGCCGAGGCTGACCGTAACAAGGTTAACCTTGTCGCAGTTGTTCTGCTTTTTAACATTCTCGATATAATCTACAAGACCTCTGCCGGCCTCCATCGGATCGCCGACAAGCGGGAACGTGTAGAGATAGACGTAATCCTCACCGTTTGCAACACCGTATGTCGATTCGATTGAAGAAACAACCTCCTGCATGGGGAGCATACGGTAGAACCACGCGTTGTCATCCTCGCTGAATGATGAAAGAGGACCGTCGAACGATTTGCATACAAGATTATTTGCGGGCGTGCCGTCGTTGTTGACCTTCTGAACATAGAAAAGGTCGCATACGGTATCGTAAACAGCCTTGTCAAGACCTACGTCCGCCTTGAGGAATATGGCTGCGAGCAGGGGGAACAAAAGCTTTTTGACGATTCTCTTTACAAGATTGGAATTGTCGATAATAAGCAGTCCGCCTCCGATATCGTTACCGCTCGAGTCCTTGACTCTGTTGCCGTCCTCGTCGCACAGATACGACGGAGAGTGGTTGATGCCGGGGAGAATAATGGTGGGATAAAGCGTATCGTCGCTGTCGGATGAAACGCCGTTTGCCGGAGCGAGAGCTTTTTCAGCGCTTATCTCGGCAGTTTCCGGTTTTGAAGAAAGACCAAGTCCCATAACTGAGAAAACCATGGTCATAGTCAGTACAACCGCAAGAAATTTTTTTGTTCTGGCTGTCATAACCGATCCTCCTAATTTATTAGATTCGTACCGTCATTTTATCACAAATAAAAAGTTTTTTCAATATTTTTTAAGTAATAATTATAAGAATTCGTCCGCTTTTAAATATAAAAATCATCTAAGGTACATTATATATATCATTCACTGTAATATTAAGCATAGACAGAGTATATATCAATACATATAAGAATCGACAGCGATACGTTTTTCGTACCGCTGCCGATTGTTATTTTATTCCAATGAATTATACTTCTGAATTATACCTCGCAGTTTATGACCGAATAATTATCAGTCGTCCTCGCCCGCGTTTTTCTTCGCTTCGGCGATAACCTTCTGCGCTACGGGAGCGGGAGCCTCCTCATAACGGGCGAATTCAAGGTCAAAATAGCCTCTGCCCGCTGTTACGGAGCGGAGAATCGTCGAGAAGTCGCCCATTTCAGCCATGGGAACCTCAGCCTCGAGCTTCTGCATTTTGGGCTCGTCAGCCGGACCCATGCCGAGAACACGGCCGCGTCTCTTTGTAATATCTCCCATAATGTCGCCGAGGTTGTCGTCGGGCATATACGCGTTAAGCGTGCCGACAGGCTCGAGAATTACGGGGTTTGCGTTGGGAATACCGTTCTTGAACGCAAGCGAAGCCGCCGTCTTGAACGCCATTTCCGAAGAGTCGACGGGATGGTACGAGCCGTCGTAAAGAGTAGCCTTGACTCCGACTACGGGGTATCCCGCAAGAACGCCCTTCTTTACGCTCTCTCTTAAGCCCTTTTCGACTGCGGGGAAGAAGTTCTTGGGAACCGAACCGCCGAAAACCTCCTCTGCGAATACGAGGTCGTCGCTCTCGCAGGGTTCGAATCTGATCCAAACGTCGCCGAACTGACCGTGGCCGCCCGACTGCTTCTTATGTCTGCCCTGTACTTCGACTTTTTTACGGATAGTCTCTCTGTACGCAACCTTGGGTACGGAAAGCTCGACCTCAACGCCGAATTTTGACTTTAATTTAGAAACTATTATATCAAGGTGCTGTTCGCCCAGACCCGAGAGAATCTGCTCCTTGGTCTCTTCATTTGTATAGAAATTGATTGTGGGATCCTCGTCTTTTAATTTACGAAGTCCGGAGGCAACCTTTTCCTCCTCGCCCTTTTTCTTAACGTTGACCGCCATGGAAATGCACGGCGACGGGAAATTGACTCCGTGGAGAATTATAACGTTCTTCTCACTGCAAAGCGTATCGCCGGTTTTAAGTCCGGAAAGCTTGGTGATAACGCCGATATCTCCTGCGGAAATGCAGTCGGTATCCTCGGTCTTACCGCCCTTGACGGTTACTATCTTACCCATTCTCTCGCTCTCGCCCGTTCTCGCGTTATACGCCGGGGTATCGGAAGTGATTTTACCGGAGAGAACCTTGACAAACGACATCTTGCCTACAAACGGATCTGCGATGGTCTTGAAGCAGACAGCCGCAAGAGGACCGTCGGGGTCGCAGACAACCTTTATCGAATTGCCGTCCGCGTCGTGCGCCGTCTCGGTATCGTGCGCGGGAGAGGGAGCAAGCTTCGTGATTCCGTTGAGAACGAGATCGACAGCCTCCATTGTATAACCGGAGCAGGCGTATACGGGGTAAACCTCGCCGTCCTTAACGCCGGATTTAAGCGCGTCGACTATCTCGTCGTGCGTGAAGTCCTCACCGTCGAAGAACTTTGTCATAAGCTCCTCGCTTGTAGTTGCGACAGCCTCCTTGAATGCATCGTGAATCTCGTTGATTCTGTCGTCTGCGGGAATGGGAACCTCCGTCGCCTTGCCGTTATTATATTTAAACGCTTTATTCTGTAAGAAGTTAACGTAACAGTCAACCTTTTCATTTACATAATAAGGAACGACTACCGGGCATATAACGGTGCCGTACTCCTCCTTAAGAGCGTCGACCGTTTTATAGAAATCGGCGTGCTCCATATCGCAGCGCGAAACGATAAAGAACTTCGCAAGATCGCCCTTAACCGCGACTTTGTAAGCCTTTTCCGCGCCTACGTCGACTCCGCCGCCGGCTCCGAGTACGATGAGAAGAGAATCCGCCGCTCTTGCGCCCTCGTAAAGTCCGCCCGCGAAATCAAAAAGGCCGGGAGTGTCGAGTATATTAATCTTTCTGTTATTCCATTCTACGGAAGCAACGGCCGTCGAAACCGAAATTTTACGTTTTTTCTCCTCCGCGTCGTAGTCCATTACGGTATTTCCGTCTGCGACTCTGCCGAGTCTGTCTGTTGCGCCGGCTATGTAGAGCATTGCCTCTGCAAGAGTAGTCTTACCGCGCGAGCCGTGACCCGCAATAGCTACGTTTCTGATGTCGGATACGTTAAATTGTTTCAATGTTATTTCCTCCTTGTAACGGTTAAATGATAAGTCCGCATTAAAACGGTTTATCCTGCCGCAATGTGTATAAAATATTGAATATATACTTTATTTTTTTATGCAACGCAGATATTGTATCACATACGTTTGAATATTTCAATACCGTTTTTAACTTTTTGCACTGTTTTTTTATCTTATTTAAACTTTTTATGTGCAAAAGTATGAATGATAAACAAATTCAATCTATTTGACCAACATCATAAAATACACTGGCAAAATAGAAACGGATGTGCTATACTTATTATATGTGTGAATAAATACGGACAGGAGTTTTTATAATGGTAAAAATAGAAATGGAAAACGGCGGGGTTATCACTCTTGAATTATACCCCGAAACCGCGCCGATAACGGTCGCAAATTTTGAAAAGCTCGTTAAAGAGGGCTTCTACGACGGACTTATTTTCCACAGAGTCATCCCCGGCTTCATGATTCAGGGCGGAGATCCGCTCGGCGAGGGCTACGGAGGCAGCGACGAAAAGATCAAAGGCGAATTCGCTTCAAACGGCGTAAAGAACGACCTTCACCACACTCGCGGAGTTATATCCATGGCTCGCTCGATGGATAAGAATTCTGCTTCTTCGCAGTTCTTTATAATGCACGCGGACGCGCCTCATCTCGACGGAGACTACGCGGCATTCGGCAAGGTCATCGACGGCATGGACGTTGTCGACGAGATAGCGAACACCCCGACCGACATGAGAGACAAGCCTCTTGAAGCGCAGAGAATGAAGAAAGTCACCATTGAATGAAAACGGCGAAGAGACTCGTCAGCCTCGTTTTAATTATTAATATAATAATAGTATGTCTGTGTTCGTGTTCCTCGGCGGAGAACTCGGTTATTACGGACAATCTGCTTGAGTTAATGCAGGAGAACGATTATTTCGAATTCTATTACAAAAGCAGGATTTCGGCGTTTAATTCGAGAAACGAGAGTTACAAAATCATGTATCTGTCATACGATTTAAACGACGACGGAACAAACGAGGATATATGTTATCTCGTCCCCGGCTCACTGAGCGAGACGACGTTGGATATATTCGACACGGACGAGGGCGCGGATATCGGAGCAAAAACGGAGATTGACGTTAATTCGAATTCAAAAATTCAGGTATTAAAGCATAAAACAAACGGTTATCACGACTTAAAATACATATTCATATCATCCTCGGGCAAGGTCGAAGACGCTGTTATCATGCGTATGACAATCGACGGAAATACGGGGTATTATTCAGAAGCAAAAAAATAACTTTTCACAGGAGAAATCAAAAATGAAGTACGACGTTATATTAATCGGAGCGGGTCCCGGAGGAATTTATTCGGCGTTCGAACTCGTAAAACTCAACCCGAAGCTCAAAATCGGCATGTTCGAGGCGGGTCATACGCTCGAAAAACGCAAATGTCCGATAGACGGCGAGAAAATCAAAACCTGCATAGGCTGTAAGTCATGCTCGATAATGAGCGGATTCGGCGGAGCGGGCGCATTTTCCGACGGAAAATATAATATAACAAACGATTTCGGCGGTACGCTTTACGAACATATCGGCAAGAAAAAGGCTCTCGATCTGATGAAGTATGTAGACGACATCAATATGCGCTACGGCGGCGAGGGTACGAAGCTTTACTCGACTGCGGGTACGAAGTTCAAGAAGATATGTATTCAGAATCAGCTTAACCTGCTCGACGCGTCCGTAAGACACCTCGGCACGGATATAAATTATATCGTATTGCAAAATCTTTATAAATATCTGAAAGACAAGATCGATTTTCATTTCGACTGTGCGGTAACGGACGTTGACAAAACCGACGGCGGTTACATTATCACCGCTTCGAATGAAAAATACGAGTGCAAAGACTGCATTATTTCCGTCGGCAGAAGCGGAAGCAAGTGGATGGAATCCGTATGCGACAAGCTCGGAATCGAAACGAAGTCGAACAGAGTCGATATCGGCGTAAGAGTCGAGCTTCCCGCGGTCGTATTCTCGCATCTTACGGATGAATTATATGAAAGCAAAATAGTTTACAGAACCGAGAAATTCGAGGACAGAGTCCGCACGTTCTGTATGAACCCCAACGGTATAGTCGTCAACGAGAACACGAACGGAATCGTCACGGTCAACGGTCATTCGTATGAAGATAAGGCGATGCAGACCAAGAACACGAACTTCGCCCTGCTCGTTTCAAAGCATTTCTCCGAGCCCTTCAAGGATTCGAACGGCTACGGCGAGAGCATAGCGAGACTTTCAAACATGCTCGGCGGCGGAGTTATCGTTCAGCGCTTCGGCGACCTCGTAAGAGGCAGAAGAAGCAACCTTTCGAGAATCGAGGAGTGCTCGGTAACGCCCACGCTCGCGGCAACCCCGGGAGATTTAAGCCTCGTTCTTCCCAAACGTATACTCGACGGAATTATCGAAATGATTTACGCGCTCGACCGTATCGCCCCCGGAACGGCAAACGACGACACGCTCCTTTACGGCGTTGAAGTTAAGTTTTATAATATGGAGGCAGACGTTGACGAAAAACTCGAAAGCAAGTGCAAGGGTCTTTACATAATCGGCGACGGCAGCGGAATTACGCACTCGCTCTCGCACGCTTCGGCAAGCGGAGTATATGTAGCCAGAGAAATCGCGGAAAACATGTAAAAAACAAGGACGAAGCGTCTGCTTCGTCCTTATTTTTTAATGAAGAGTGAAAAGTGTCGGTGCAAATCCTGTCGGATTTGTCATTGTATAATTAATAAACCGCCCCGCGTAAGCGATTACCGTATGTCCGCCTTTATCAAAGCGGGTATAATCAACGTTTTCGAAGAAAACGCAGCCGCACTTCTTACTTCAACAATAATTTATCGCGGTGCACACGATAAATTATTATTTTGCGGGTGTTGACAAATTATTTATTCCCATATATAATATAAGTACAGGGAGCTATCCGATAGACGGCTTACCCTAGCTGATTAAAAAATTACCGCCAAGGCAAATGGGGCGGTTATTTTTTTTCTTTACAACAAATTGTAACTATGATGATCATATGAATTTTCCCGCGCCGACAATTCCCGTACGTCCGTCATTATCAAAACGAATAAAATCAACGTTTTAGAATGAAATACATCCAAACTTCTTCACTTTTTACTATTGCATCTTATATAAAAAGCACCGCAAAACCGCGGTGCTTTTTTTATGCCAAATGAAGAATCAATTTTGCAAACGCGAAGTACAGAAGCAATGAAACCGAGTCCATAATCGTCGTAATCAACGGGCTTGCCATTACGGCGGGGTCGAGTCCGATTTTCTGCGCTATCATGGGCAGAGTTGCGCCGATTATCTTCGCGCACAGGACAATAAACACGAGCGTTACGCATATTACGAGCGATACGTTCAGCGCGGACGCGACCGTCGTGCCGACCGTGTGCATTATCAGATAATCTACAAGCATTATCTTCGCAAATGCCGCAATACCGAGCGAAACTCCGCACATCAGCGCGATTCGGCTCTCCTTGAAGGCGACTTTGAATATATCCTTAAACTTAATTTCGCCCAGCGACAATCCGCGGATTACGGCAACCGACGACTGGCTTCCCGAATTGCCCGCGGTGTCCATCAGCATAGGGATGAACGCGGTCAGAACCGCCATTTTCGAAAGCGCGGATTCAAACGACGAAATTATAAGTCCCGTAAACGTCGCGGATATCATCAATACGAGAAGCCACGGGATTCTCATTTTCCAGAATCCGAATACGGACGTTTTAAGATACGGCTTTTCTGACGGAGACATACCTGCCATTTTGGAGAAGTCCTCCTCCGCCTCGTCCTGAATAACGTCGATAGCGTCGTCGAATGTTACGATTCCGACAATGCAGTTTTCGGTGTCGGTTACGGGCAGAGAGATGATATCGTATTTATTGAATATTTTTGCGACTTCCTCTTTATCCGTATGGGTGTTTACCGATATGAAATTCGTATCGGTTATCTCCGATATCGGGCGGCCGCTGTCGCTCAAGAGCAGATCCTTTGCCGAAACCGTACCGAGAAGCTTATGCTTTTCGATAACATAGCATGTATAAATCGTCTCTTTATGTATGCCCGTTTCTTTAATCTTTTTAAGCGCGTCGCCGACCGTACAGTTCTTTAAAAGACTTACAAATTCGGTCGTCATAATGCTTCCCGCGCTGTCCTCGGGGTAATTGAGAACGGTATTTATCTCTCTGCGCGCGTCGGGAGAAGCACATTTTAAAAGTCTCTCGACAACGTTCGCGGGCATTTCCTCGATAACGTCAACCGTATCGTCAACGTACATGTCCGCAAGAATTTCCTTTAACTCCGCGTCGGAAATCGCGTCAATAAGAACCTGCTCCTCATCCGCGCCGAGGTACGTAAATACGAGCGCGGCATTCTCTTTCGGAATAAGACGGTAGAGCACAACCATTTCTTTTTCATCGAATTCGGGCAGAATAGCCGCAGTATCGACCGGATTCATCGTATCGAAAATGCTCTTTATCGCCTTATATTGTTTGTCGGTTAAAAGTCTTTCAAAAACCTCTTTTGTCGTTTCCTGAGTCATAAAAAACCCTCCCTGTTTTTAATAAACATAAGAAGCCGAAAATTTTTCAGGCGTCTTATGATAACAGGGGACAGGGTCTGACGAAAAAAATAAAGCCGAAACATAACGTTCCGACATCAGAATATTTTATAAAATATTAAGCAAACGACATAAGAACAGACGAAATCTCGGCTGAACAAAGACGTTTATAAGTCGGAATGATATGCTGTTTTACATCAAATCGCCGCCCGTGTCCGCTGCTGCCGGATTCCATCTGATCACCTCATTAATTATTTATTCTATATAAAATTATAACCGCGCTTATGTCGCTTGTCAACAAAATTTTCATACAATTTTCAACAAAAAAACAAGGTCTGCGTATGTACAGACCTTGCAGATTTATTTTTCTTTATCTGTCAGTTCTTTAATCTGACTTTCGATATCGGATAACGTCCTTTTCACCCTGTCGGTCATATTTCCGAACGATTCGTATACACGCTTCGCGTTTCGTCTCGTCTTTCTGCGGACTTTCGTCTCGTCGTCGCTTCTGTCAAAATAATGCTTAAGCTCGGAAAAACGGCTGTTTACGTCGGCAGTCCAAGCGGAAAATTTCTGACCGGACTCGACTGCGGAATTTTGAAGTTCCTCGTATTTATGCTCGATATTCGTTTTAAGCGTGGCGGTAACCTCGTAAATCGAATTCGAAAGATTTTCGAGCTTGCTCATAAATTTACCTACGTCCGCGGCGGCTATTGCCGAAAAAATCGTATCGACGACAAACACAGCGAATATTACGCCGAGGGTAATATTTCTGACAGTCGGGTTGTCCGTAACGAAGCTGAAAACGAATTTGGTCATAAACGGATGGACAACGTAAATAAATACAGAGCACATTATTCCCCAATAGATTGTATGTCTCAAACAGATTCTGCCCTGAATATTCAAAAACTTGTCCGAATAGTCCCACCATCTCGCGTGGAACAGCTTTTCCATTAAAACGCTCGTTATGAACTCGACCGTATCGGCAAGCACCATTCCCAGCAAAATTACAAGCCAAATTTTATCCGTGATAACGACCGTTCTGTCATTTTCAAAGAAATTCCAAATAAAAATCGGATTGCCCATTTTCGCGACAGGTCCCAAGCACACGGCAAAAACCGTCGCACCCGTGCCGTAGATGGGGCACATGGGACCTTTGAGGAAGCCTCTGTTGGTAAGCTTCCTGTGCGCTATCGAAACGTATATCGACTCGATAAGCCAGCCGATCGCGCTGTAAGCGAAAAAGTACAAAACATAGTTAAGTACCGTATTCATAATATCTAACCTCTGTTTTATCTGCTTTTTAATTTATTTATATCGTTATGAAATTTATCTCTGTAGCTTGAAAATTTCTTTATAAGTATCTCATTCGTCGCGCAATACTTATCAATTATGCTTAAAATAACTCCCTCCTTGTACTTAGGCGGCGTTGGCGTAAGAGGCCACATGTGCCGTCTGATTATATTTTCCTCCGTCTCGCTTAAATTACACAGTGCTTTCGCGTTTTTTACCGCAAAGCCCGGATGTCTGTAACCGTGCAGGCGGTGCGTTCCGTCGCCCGCAGCATGCCAGTCGTAATAAACGAGATCGTGAAGCACTCCCGCCCTTGCCGCCGCGCGGAAATCCGCGTGAATCTCCTTGCAGTACAGATAAGCCATATACGCCACGCTCGTGACGTGCTGTAAACGATTTATGTCGGCATGCTGAATATACATCGCCTGCCCCTGTACCTCATCGGAAAAATAAACGTCCCGCACGATATCGAAAAATTCCTTTTCATTGTTTTCATTAATCGTGTACGAACGGACATATGCGTTATAAAAATTCATGGCGAAAATTGCAGCTCCGGATTTTAGATTAATCAATAATTTACCAAGGTAAATTATTGTTTGTTATAGAATAACATAATATCATTTTATATGCAATAATAAAACTCTAAATAACAGTTGACAGAATATTAAATTTGATTTAAAATTAATAAGTTGAGTGAGTTGGGCAGTCGCGTGCTATTAAGCATGAGGAAAGTCCGGGCATCGCAGAGCGGGATAACGGCTAACGGCCGCCGAGGGTGACCTTAGGGAAAGTGCAACAGAGATATACCGCCTGATTTTTCAGGTAAGGGTGGAAAGGCGAGGTAAGAGCTCACCTCCGGAACGGAGACGTATCCGGGATGTAAACCCTATCCGATGCAACACCGACAGGAGTTGTCTGCTCGACGCTAACTCCGACGGGTGGCACGACCGTTTCGGCAACGGGACGGCAAGACAGATGATTGCCTTAAAAGACAGAACCCGGCTTACAGGCTCACTCACATTTTTTTATTCGCCCCGTATAATGAAGCGGGGTGATTTTTTTATGCTTAAAATTATCGTCTGTTTATTTTTAACGGCGTTCTGCGTACTGGGTATCATATCCGCATTCTATCTTTTGATGCTGTTATTTTTACGGCGGGGCGCGGAGAAAAGAACGGCGTATTTCGTAATTCCGCTGACGGGGGAATTGAATTCCGACGTGCGAGCCGTAATGTACGCATACGAGAGAATAAATTTATTCGCCGAGAATAAGTCGTATAAAATCGCAGCAGCGGACATGGGCAAAAATCATTCGGAGGCTCAGGAAATAAAAAGAATCTTCGCGCTTTGCGAATGTGTAAAAGTCGTAAAACGCGAAGAACTGCCGTTATACATTGATGAAAATTAATTATTATTAAGCCATGAGGCTAAAGAATCTATGTCGTTTAAATTAATTCTCTTTGATGCGATATACGTTTTGAGCGTAAAATCGCCGTTTCTCTTATTAGTATCGAATCTGCCGTAGTTCGTCGTAACTATCGTTCCGTCATCGAGTACGACGTTTCCGCAGTAGCCCGTATCGGCGTTGGCGGCGTACTCCTTTTCGGTCTGATATTTAAGGTACGTATGGGCAAGTTTAAGTCTGTACTGACCCTCGGTGCCGTTTTTGAGATCGTCGTACGTGCCGACCCATGCCGCCCAGCCTTCGCTCATCCAGCCGTTACGGTTGCCTCTGGGGGCGTTGTCCGCCGCTTTCTGTCCGCGTTCGATCGAACGGAACGTTATGAACAGTCTGCCGTCGGGCGTATAATCCGCCTTGTGTCTCTCACCGTTGAGCGCGGCGGGAGCCTCTTTCGGATACGACCACGTTTTGCCCTCGTCGGAAGAGAACGAAATTAATGAATTCATCTTTTTCGTATTGCTTCTCGTTATAAGGCAGAGTTCGTCTCCCCTGCCCATATCCGAACGAATGACCTCGACCTCGCACATATTCGACTTTTTCTCGATATCCCTGTACTCGGAGAAGTATTTTTCGGGCTTAGACCAGTGCATATTTCCCTCATCGTCGAACGTCAGAATCGTTTTATAGTTATAGAAATCCGCGTCGTGGAAAAGTCCCATCCATTTGTCGACGAATTTACCGTTCTCTTTTAACTGCGTAAGGCTCGACATGGCGACAATCGGAACAACTCCGCCCTCTTCGTCCTTTGCGTAAAATCTTTCAAATTGAGTCCATGTTCTGCCCTCGTCGCATGAAACCGAGCAGTTAAATCCGCCCGTCGTCGACTGATTCGGCCACTTGGGGTTAGCCGAAATCATTATAATCTTATCATCCGTTTTTCCGTCTGTGAACGTAAGTCTGTAAACGGTGGGAGTCTCCCTCGAATTCTCCCACGAATCGGGCGTATTTTCTATTTCGCCGTTCCACGTAAGACCGCCGTCGGTGCTTATCTTATTAAGAACCGCCCCCTTGCCGTGACCCGCAGGGTACATGGTGAGGATGTCGCCGTTTTTAAGCAGAACCGAATCCGGATGCGCCATATATGACTTTGAATCGTCGAGAGTCGTAAGGTCGTAGAGATAGTCGAATTTCTCGTCGACGCCCTCCGGCTTTACGCTCAAATCAATGCGCTGTATCGTGTAGTCGGAGCCCGTAAACTTCGTTTTATCAACATGTCCGCTGTAACGAACCCATGTAAAGAACGGAGTCAGTGCAGACAGTAACAGCGAGACAAATTTAGTAAAAAGATTGGTTTTCATATAAACTCTCCCGTCATCTGTTTTCCGGAATACAGAATACCATAATAATGTAATGATTTCAATAATAAAAAAAAATAATCGGCTTTCAATAATAAAAAAATAATCGGCTCGTTTTTTCAAACGAGCCGAAATATTTATGCTTTAATTATTATTTATGAAAGATATCGATAATCCAGCCGATGCAGGCATAAATAACCTTCATGATTCTCGTAAGCCATGCGGGAGTAAGAACGTCGGAATTAACAAGCTTGAGAGAACCTACGACTTCGGCGTAGGTAACAAGTCTGGTCTGATAATTCGTAACATCGTTCTCGTCGAGCTCAAATACGCGT